>JAQUYN010000027.1:9480-29618 GCA_028691835.1 Alphaproteobacteria bacterium
CAAATCACGCAGCATTTCCGTATTCCTTGGCGTCGTTGTCACAACAACACGCGGATCCTGCCCAAGGCGTAATCCAAACCACAGTTGATCGAACGCATCACGGTTAGGCCAAGCGCACAACTCGTCGCACCAAATCCGGTGATGTTGAGGCCCACGCAATCTGTCAGGTTGATCTGCGGAATACAGCTTGATCCGGCTGCCATTGAACAGCAACAAATCACCTGTACTACGGTGCCATCCAGCGATACAGGCCGAAGGGATCGCGCGAAGCAATCCGCTTTCACCTTCCACACATACATCCCGCGCATCGGCAAAAGTCGGAGCAATCACACCGACGCGTACACCGGGATTCCACAACGCATAATTTGCAATATCCTCTGCGCCTGTGCGAGTTTTGCCCCAGCCGCGACCCGCGAGGATCAACCAAATCCGCCATTTTCCGCGCGGTGTAATTTGTTCACGTCGAGCTGCCTTAAGCCACTTTAGCCTTGCGACGAGCGCCAAAAGATTGAGACGCGGTAAGTTCGGCAAGAAGACGTCCAGCTTCGGCAAGCGCGTCATCTCTTTCTTTTGTGTGACGATCTTGCTCATCTGTGTCCTCTCCTTGTTCCTTGTTCACTCTGTCCATCAATGCTTTGGCGGCGGCGACGCGCACAGAGTCGCTCTCGCTTCCACTCATCAAGTCCATCAGCACGAAACGCACATCCCGCTCGATCCGCGTGATGCTGGGCATCCGGCGCGACGATTTCTTTTTCGAGTCACTTTCTTTTCCGTTCTGCCGGATCGGCTCTGGCTTCGTTGCCGTTCCTGCCTTCTTTCGCTTGGGTGAAACCTTTGCTTTATCCTTTGTTTTTTTCTTTTGCTCTCGCTTCACGCTCCCCTCCTTCCTCAAATTTCCTACTGGCTCTTTCGGGCACAAAAAAAGCCGCCACATTTCTGTGACAGCTTGTTCAATCTTACGTCGCCAAGAGCCCCTAACTCTGGACGCAAGTACCCGTAGGAGTGTCAATACCCTATAACAAACCCCATGTCAAGGGATATTTCTAGGTTAATGTGTTTTTTTTCTATCTCGTCATCCTGAGTCGCCTGAAAGGTCTTCTCAATAACCCGGACCCTTCACTTTTCATTAATAGAATCAAGCAAACTATGCTAACGTTAACTCTATCTGACATCTAAGGATTTTACAGGACCCACAATGGTTGACTCTGTATCACAATGGGCGGGCAGTTCGCTGCTTCAATCACAAAATTATGCGACAAAACCAACAACTGCCGCACAGGGTCAATCTGTGCAGCAGTCGTTTACAGCCAACGCTTCAAAATCATCGAGAACGCAAGACGTTTTTGATCAACTGGACAAAGTCATTGATCAAGGCAAGTCCCTAATGAAGCCGTCGGCGGGATCCGTTCGCCTCGCTTCCTCTGGCTCCACTAACGCCGATCTCCCACGCGGAAGCCTGATCGACATCGTCGTTTAAGCTCGAAATCTTATAGTACGCCGCCAACTGCACGAGCCCCATTTGAAGCGGCAGAATGTGCATTGGGTTGGGCGGAATATCATGACAAACAACGGTGATAATGCAGTCGCAGAGCATATCCCCGACGGCCTCCACCGCACCACGCCAGCGCCGATAGGCAAGCTCTTGCTGCTCATTCCGATCATCACATCCAGCATAATAAGATGTTATCACACGTGCAGGATTATACGATCCCGTTAAATGCGCCCCCATGTCGGCTTCTAAAAAATCAGACTTAAACCGTAAAGCGGCATGAAGATGTTGCTTGGTGATATGCTGCTGCAGATAAAGAATATCAAGCACACATTCCTCAACAGTACGTGATGCGACAGAGCCCGCAAGGTCCGTCACTTCGATGGTACGCCCTGCATGCTGCCAGCGTTCAGGGGGACCAAAGTCTGGGATAAAACTTGACTCGCCTAAGCTCTCAAGACTGAGGCGCATGGCATTTTCTTTAAGACGGCGATCACTGGAAACAGGCGTACGACGAGATTTCATGGCTCCTCCACAGGGTTAGGTACTATCCCTAGCATAATGGGAGGTTTCCGTATTGTCGAGTCCCTATTTCGTTGCCGTAACGTTTTTCCAGCCTTACCGATGAGTCAGGGCAGCCGTAGAAACAGCCCCTAAAAAACGGAAGAGTATTTCATAAAAGTCGAGAGAGTAAATTCCGTATGATACCAGCGAGCCTATGAACGGACTCATTGAAAAGGCCGCTCTCAATCACTCACTCTGCGCCTCGCATTCCTCTTGCCGGACGGGCGCTTTGTTTTTAAAGGAAAGGCCTGTCCGGCGAGAGGATCCCTCCTCGCAACCGCTCGTGACCCGAACGGGTTGGTTCATTGGGCTGTTGGTATAAGCAATCAACACAGATGGTTAAAACCGACAACACCACAAAAAAAACGCCCGATGTTTCCACCGGGCATTTTTGATTTATTTGTGAAGCCGGGGCTTATACCAGCGAGCCTATGAACAGACTCATTGAAAGGGCCGTTCTCAATCACTCGCTCTGCGCCTCGCCTGAACAGATTGGTTCATCTGGCGGTTGGTATTACTTGGCCTTAGGCTTGACCTTGACGGCAACTTCCTTAGGGGCAATGATCGTGACCTTACCGCCAGCCTTCTGGACAGCTTCAAGAGCTGTGCCCGTTACACCGGAAACAGTGATTTCGATCTTGGCCTTAATCTCACCCTTACCGAGGAGACGAACGCCGTCCTTCGATTTCGAGACAACGCCATTTTGCAACAACATGTCTTCGGTGATCGCGACCTTCGCATCAATACGGCCATCGTCGATGGCTTCCTGCAGACGACCAATATTCAAAATGGCATAGTCCTTGGGGAACAAGCTCTTAAAGCCACGCTTCGGCAGACGACGATGCAATGGCATTTGACCACCTTCGAAGCCGCGAATAGAAACGCCTGAGCGAGCCTTTTGACCCTTGACGCCACGGCCAGAAGTTTTCCCCTTACCTGAACCGATACCACGGCCAACGGTGATGGGGTCCTTACGGGCGCCGGGATTATCACGCAGATCGTTAAGTTTCATGATCCTGATCCTTTTCCTACAAATTCTCTAAACTTATGCTTCGCCTTCGACGTGGACGAGGTGACGAACCTTACGGATCATCCCGCGCACGGCTGGCGTATCTTCTAATTCACGACGCGCGTTCGTCTTGCCAAGGCCAAGGCCAGCAAGGGTGGCGCGCATGCCTAACTTCAGACAAGTCTTGCTGCCATGTTGAACGACAACGAGGGTCTTACCCGCACTCTTTGTCTTTGCTGGCGCAACTTTCTTCGCGTCGGTTGCAGATTTCGTTTTGACAGCTGCAGGCTTCTTGGCCGTTGCTGTTGTTTTCTTTTCAGCTTTCGCTTCAATCGTCATAACAAACTTCCTATAAGCCTATGATTAAGCTTCTTTCGCTTCGCCAGCTTCTGCAGCAGGCTTACGACCCAAAATATCACTTACCTTCTTGCCGCGACGCATCGCAACCGAACGGGGGCTCGACACTTGATCCAACGCATTAAAAGTTGCCTTGATCATGTTGTGAGGGTTCGATGTTCCGATGGACTTCGCAACAACGTCTTGAATGCCCAAGGCTTCAAAAACAGCGCGCATAGGACCACCCGCGATGATACCGGTACCAGCAGGTGCCGAGCGCAGCACAACTTTGCCAGCGCCGTACTCACCACGCACATCATGATGCAACGTGCGGCCTTCACGCAGAGGAATGCGACGCATCTTGCGCTTAGCGGCTTCGGTAGCCTTGCGGATTGCTTCGGGAACTTCACGAGCCTTGCCTGTGCCGATACCGACGCGGCCTTTGCCATCGCCAATAACGACCAAAGCGGCCATCGCAAAACGCTTACCACCCTTGACAACCTTGGCAACACGATTGATGCCGACCAACTTTTCGATCAGATCATTGCCGTCACGATCATCGCGGTTTTCCGACGATTCAGATTTCTTTGGCTTCGCCATGTTATTCCTTAACTCCCTATCGAGAACATTTTATTAGAAGTCGAGACCCGCAGCGCGGGCAGCCTCGGCCAATTCCTTCACACGACCATGGAAGATATAACCACCACGATCAAACACAACCTGCTTCACGCCAACTTTCTTGGCACGCTCGGCAACAAGCTTGCCCACGGCGGCGGCGGCGGTCTTATCCGCGCCCGTCTTGAGCGATTTACGCAAATCAGCATCAAGCGTCGATGCGGCCGCAACGGTTACACCCTTGGAGTCATCGATGACTTGAGCATAAATATGCTCGCCAGTGCGATGAACGGACAGACGCAGACGTCCTTCCGACTTTTTCTTAAGCTGATAGCGCGTACGGACCTTGCGGCGTTCGTGCAGTTCTTTTGCGTTCAACATACTTTAAACCCTTTTGTTTGACCTGCCCTCTCGATCCATGAGAGGGACTGACCACCCGGCTCTTTCGCATTGGCGGAGGAACCCTAAGCGGACGACTTATTTCTTTTTGCCTTCCTTACGGCGGACGCGTTCACCAGCGTACTTGATGCCTTTGCCCTTGTACGGCTCTGGCTTCTTCATACCACGGATTTCAGCGGCAACCTGACCAACCTTCTGGCGGTCAAACCCGGAAACCGAAATCAACGTAGGCTTTTCAGCCTTGATTTCAATACCAGCAGGCATGGGATAGCGCACTTCGTGGCTAAAGCCAAGCTGCATTACAAGATCCTTGCCCTGGATGGCGGCGCGGAAACCAACGCCTTCAATCTCAAGAACTTGCTTAAAGCCTTCGCTGACACCCTTGACCATGTTGGCAACGTTGTTGCGGGTTGTACCCCACATCATGCGTGCCGTCGTGGTCTTTGTTTTTGGGTTCACCGCAACCTGATTATCGGCAAGATTGACGTCAATCTCAGAAGGAACAGCAAGGCTAAGCGTGCCAAGTTTGCCCTTCACGATAATGGAGCCATCTTTAACCTCGACACTCACGCCTTGTGGCAGAGCGACCGGATGTTTACCTACACGCGACATGATACGACCTCAACTCCCTTTAGAATACACGGCAGAGGATTTCGCCACCGACATTTTGCGTACGTGCTTCATTATCGGAAAGCACGCCATGCGGCGTTGAAAGGATCGAAATCCCAAGACCGTTGAACACGCGACCAAAATCCTTGATGCCAGCGTAAACGCGGCGACCTGGCTTTGAAACGCGGTCAATTTTACGAATGCAGCCTTGACCATCATGATACTTGAGTTCGATCTCAAGCAGAGGATGACCGCCACGTTCTTGTGACTCTGAGTAACCGCGAATATAACCTTCGCGTTGCAGAACTTCCAAAACATGCTTACGGAAGCGGGACGATGGGCATTCAACAACAGGCATCTTTGCCATCTGCCCGTTACGAATCCGTGTTAACATATCGCCCAATGGATCAGTCAATGACATATCCGATATCCTCCTTACCAGCTCGACTTGATTACGCCTGGGATTTGACCAGACGAGGCCAACTCACGGAACGCAATACGCGAAAGTTTAAACTTACGATAGAACCCGCGCGGACGACCGGACAATTCACAGCGGTTGCGAATGCGAACCTTTGCAGAATTGCGAGGCATCTTTGCCAATTTCATGACAGCTTCAAAACGCTCTTCCATGGGGGTCTCTTTGTCCATGATAACATTCTTCAAAGCTAAACGTGTCGCAGACTTATTCTTTGTCTTGCTACGGCGTTGTTTGTTTTTTTCGATCATCGCCTTCTTGGCCATAGGTCTTATCCTTCCTTGATCTGGAACGGCATGTTGAAGGCACGTAACAAAGCGAGCGCCTCGTCATCCGTATCAGCCGTCGTACAAATAACAATATCCATGCCCCGGATTTCATCGATTTTGTCATAATCGATTTCAGGGAATACGATTTGTTCTTTCAGGCCCATGGCATAGTTGCCCTTGCCGTCAAAACTCTTGGCCGAAATACCACGGAAATCGCGAACGCGTGGCATGGCAATGTTGATCAAGCGGTCAAGAAACTCGTACATTTTTTCACGACGAAGCGTGACCTTGGTGCCGATGCCCAAGCCGCCACGAAGCTTAAAGCTCGCGATGGCCTTGCGTGACTGCGTAATCACAGGCTTTTGGCCAGCAATCAAGGTCAGCTGATCAGCGGCATTCTTGGTCTTCTTGCTGTCGTTGACAGCTTCACCAACGCCCATATTGATAACGATCTTATCAAGACGCGCAGCCTGAAGGCGATTCTTATAGCCAAACTTTTTCATCAGTTCGGGCAATATGACATCTTCATATTGGCGCTGGAGGCGCGGCGTGTATTTATCTTTTGCTTTTGCCGTCATGGCTTCACTCTCTTCCTTACTCGATCACTTCGCCGGAACGCTTAGAAACGCGAACTTTGGCACCATCTTTCGCAATTTTATACCCAACGCGGGTCGCCTTGTTATCCTTAGGATCAATCAAAGCAACGTTCGAAGCATGAAGGGGAGCTTCGATCAGCTTGCGGCCCCCTTGAGGATCCGCCTGCGATGGCTTGGTATGACGCGTGACGCGGTTGACACCGACAACAACGACACGATTTTCCTTAGGGGATACAGACTTGACGATACCCGTCTTGCCTTTATCTTTACCCGCGAGAACAACAACACTGTCATTCTTCTTGATTTTCATTTTGGTCGCCATCACAACACCTCTTCAGCGAGCGAAATAATTTTCATAAAGCCGAGGTTACGCAATTCGCGGGTCACGGGCCCAAAAATGCGCGTACCGATTGGCTCTTTATCCTTGTTGATCAATACGGCGGCGTTCGTATCAAAACGAATGACACTGCCGTCGTCACGCTTGATCGCGTACTTTTGACGAACAATCACGGCCTTATGGACGGTGCCCTTTTTCACGCGGCCACGAGGGATCGCATCACGTATCGAAACGACAATGACGTCGCCGACCTTAGCGGTCATACGATGCGAACCACCGAGAACCTTGATACAGAGCACCTTCTTGGCACCACTGTTGTCCGCGACATCGAGGACTGTTTCCATCTGGATCATAGCTGAAATCCACTTCCCAAACTAAAGTTTACTTACTTTTGCTGCTTGCGACGGCGGCGTCTTCGACAACCATCCAACGCTTGCGCTTGCTGATCGGACGGCATTCGATGATCGAAACGATCTCGCCGACTTTGCAGCTGTTCTTTTCATCATGCGCAGCGTACTTTTTGGACGTGCGAATGTATTTCTTATAAATCGGGTGCATAACGCGACGTTCAACGAGAATGGTGATGGTTTTATCACCTTTGTCACTGACAACCGTTCCTTGCAATACGCGACGCGGCATCTTGATCTCCTTACTTAGCCTTGCCAGCCTTGGCAGTGGCTTGACGTTGACGTTCGCCAAGTACCGTCTTGATCTTGGCAATTTCCTTGCGAACCGCTGTCACACGCGCTGTATTCGCGAGTTGTCCGGTCGCCTTTTGAAAGCGTAGGTTGAATTGCTCTTTGCACAATTCAAGAACGCGATTCTCGAGTTCCTTATCTGTCTTGGTGCGCACATCGGCGGCTTTAACTTCTGACTTGGCCATATTACGGCTCCTTCATTCCACTTGATCAGGCGCTCTCACGCTGAATAAACTTTGTCTTGATCGGCAATTTGGCGGCGGCCAACGAAAACGCTTCTTTTGCAACAGCTTCAGGTACGCCGTCCAGTTCGAACATAACGCGCCCAGGATGAACGCGGCATGCCCAATATTCAGGAGCGCCTTTACCGGAACCCATACGAACTTCAGCAGGCTTTTGCGATACGGGAACGTCTGGGAACACGAGGATCCACAAGCGGCCTTGGCGCTTGATCGCACGACTAATAGCGCGACGAGCAGCTTCGATTTGGCGTGCCGTAATACGTTCGGGCTCAAGAGCCTTCAATCCAAAGGCGCCGAAGTTCAAGCGGAACCCACCCTTGGCGTTGCCATGGATGCGGCCTTTATGAGCCTTACGGTACTTTGTGCGTTTTGGTGACAACATGTTAACCTACCTTATTCTTTCTCTATCATTCTGTCGCTGCAGCTTGGCTGGCTCTTACGAACGCACCGGAGCGTTTTCAAGAGCACGCTTTTCTTGAGCCATCGGATCGTGATCCAAGATTTCACCCTTGAAGATCCAGACCTTCACACCGCAAGCGCCCATTGTCGTGTGAGCTGTCGCGACGCCGTAATCCAAATCAGCGCGCAATGTATGCAAAGGCACGCGGCCTTCGCGGTACCATTCCATGCGAGCGATTTCTGCGCCGCCCAAACGACCAGAGCAATTGATACGAATACCAAGAGCGCCCAAACGGATCGCAGACTGCACGGCGCGCTTCATAGCGCGACGAAAAGCAACGCGACGTTCAAGCTGTGACGCAATATTGTCAGCAACAAGCTTGGCATCGATTTCTGGCTTACGGATCTCAACGATGTTGAGGGTCACTTCAGCTGAAGTCATCTTGGCAATCTTGCTGCGCAGCTTTTCGATGTCTGCACCCTTCTTGCCAATGACGACGCCTGGGCGAGCCGAATGGATCGCGACGCGGCACTTGCCTGAAGGACGTTCAATCGTAATCTGCGAAACACTGGCTTGAGGGCCAAGTTCTTTAATAAGATAAACGCGAATTTTCAGATCTTCGTGCAACTTGTCGGCATAATCACGGCCCGCGAACCAACGGCTGGTCCATGTGCGGTTGACGCCAATGCGCATTCCAATCGGATTAACTTTCTGACCCATGACTTAAGCCCCCACAGCAGACTTGGTGCCTGCCTTCTTGGTTGTTTCCTTCTTTGACAAAGCGTCCTTTTTTGAAAGACCGCGTGCACGACGAGCCGCCTTCTTGGCGTCGATCTCATCCGTCTTGCGCTCACGCACAACAATGGTCAAATTGCTAAAGGGCTTTTCAATGCTGGCGCTCTTACCACGACCGCGCGCATGAAAACGCTTCATAACAAAGGCACGACCGCAATAAGCTTCATCAACGACCAAACGATCAACATCGAGCTCATGATTGTTTTCAGCATTTGCAATCGCAGACTGCAAAACCTTCTTGACGTCTTGCGCTATGCGGCGCTTTTCAAAGGTCAACTGGGTCAAAGCGGCAGCGGCATTCATGCCACGGATGCTGGTTGCAACCAAGTTGAGCTTGCGCGCGCTTGTGCGAAGAGACGTGGCCTTAGCCATCGCCTTGTCTTCCGTCAAACGTCTTTCGCTTTTAGGCTTGCTCATTTCTAACTTCCCCTTACTTCTTCTTATCTGCCTTTTTGTCGGAGGCCGTATGGCCCTTGAATGTGCGCGTAGGCGCAAACTCGCCGAACTTGTGGCCAATCATGTTCTCGGTCACAGACACAGGCAAAAACTTGTTGCCGTTGTAAACGCCGAAGGTCAAGCCAACAAACTGCGGCAAGATCGTCGAGCGGCGCGACCAGGTCTTGATGATGTCGTTGCGTCCTGAAGCGCGAGCCTTATCGGCTTTCTTCAGCATATAACCGTCAACGAACGGACCTTTCCAAACTGAACGTGTCACGTTTTATACTCCCTCTTACGTCTGACTATCGCGGCGCTTGTTAGCGCGACGAACGATCATATGATTTGTACGTTTGTTGTTGCGAGTCTTAGTACCCTTAGCGCCCTGACCCCAAGGCGATACAGGATGACGACCACCAGATGTACGGCCTTCACCACCACCATGAGGGTGATCACATGGGTTCATAACCACACCGCGAACGCTTGGACGAACACCGAGCCAACGCTTGCGGCCAGCCTTACCTAGCTTCACGTTACCGTGATCGGCATTCGAAACGGCACCGATGGTTGCCATGCAATCTTGTGGAACCAAACGAAGTTCCCCAGAGCTGAGCTTGACCAAAGCATGGCCAGCATCGCGGCCAACGATTTGAACATAGGTACCAGCCGAACGTGCGATCTGACCACCCTTGCCGGGACGCATCTCAACGTTGTGGACAATCGTGCCAACAGGAATGTTCTTGATACGCATCGCGTTGCCGGGCTTGACATCGACCTTTTCGCCGGAAACGACCGTGTCACCAATATTCAAGCGCTGAGGCGCAAGGATATAAGACAAGGTTTCATCAGCATACTTGATCAACGCAATGAAAGCTGTGCGATTGGGATCATATTCCATACGTTCGACAACAGCCGACATATCCATCTTGGTACGCTTGAAATCAACGAGACGATAACGACGCGTATGACCACCGCCGATGTGACGTGTCGTAATACGGCCTTTGTTGTTGCGTCCGCCCGATTTGTTCAAGCCTTCCGTCAATGTCTTAACGGGCTTGCCTTTCCAAAGTGCCGAGCGGTCAGTTTGAACAACCTGCCGGAGACTTGGCGTTACGGGGCTATATTTCTTCAGTGCCATGTTTCTATCCTCAACCCTTAAATACCAGTCGTGATGTCGATCTTGCTGCCTTCGGCAAGAGTCACGATAGCGAACTTCTCGTCGTTACGCTGACCCATGCGACCCTTAAAGCGCTTGGTTTTACCCTTACGGTTATGCGTGTTGACAGCCTCGACCTTGACTTTAAACACGTTCTCAACGGCGGTCTTGATCAGCGGCTTTGTTGCTGTGGTCAAAACGCGAAACGTCACTTGATTGTGTGCCGAACCGTTGGTGGCCTTTTCCGTGATAACCGGAGAAAGGATCACCTGATAATGCTCTGGCAAAATCGCTGTTGTTTTTTCTTTGCTCATTTCAGCCTCTCTTGTAGCTGCTCAACCGCATTCTTGGTCAAAACCAAAACGTCGCGGCGAAGAATGTCATAAACGTTTGCGCCTTGTTCGGGCAAAACGTCAACACAGGGAATATTACGGGCAGCCTTGGCAAAGTTTTCATCAAGGTTGGAACCATCGATGATCAACACATTGCTCAGGCCCATTTTGTCGAGCTTCGCAGCCAAGA
This sequence comes from Alphaproteobacteria bacterium, assembly GCA_028691835.1. Taxonomy (GTDB): domain Bacteria; phylum Pseudomonadota; class Alphaproteobacteria; order UBA9219; family UBA9219; genus UBA8914. Next base: position 20,427 of record JAQUYN010000027.1, read on the forward strand.
TCTTGGTCTTGAGATCAGCCAGTTTGGCTTCGTCAAGAATGATCAACTTACCAGTTGCTTGCTTGGATGACAAAGCCATACGCAAAGCCAACAAGCGAACCTTCTTGGGAAGGTCGTGAGCATGATCGCGAACGAGTGGCCCAAAGATAACCGCACCCTTGCGGAACTGAGGCGAACGCAAGCTTCCTTGACGGGCACGGCCTGTACCCTTTTGCGCCCAAGGCTTTTTGGTCGTACCAGAAATCTCGCTGATCCCCTTGGTAGCATGGTTCCCAGAACGACGTTTAGCAAGCTGCCAATTGACCATACGGGTCAAAATGTCGCGGCGAGGTTCGACGCCAAAGACGAGATCAAGGATTTCCATCGATCCGACTTCTTTGTTCTCTAGATTTTTTACAACTGCTTTCATCTTCTCACCATCTCTCAAGCGGCTTGACCAGAGGCATCAGCCTTGGCCTTCACACCGGCCGGCATCGGCGCTTCTTTAGGAAGCGTTTGCTTAACGGCATCACGAATTTCAATGTAAGAACCCTTGGCGCCGGGAACAGCCCCAATCACAAGGATCAAATCTTGCTCAGCATCTACACCATAAATCTTAAGATTTTGGGTTGTAATGCGGGTCGCACCCATATGACCTGCCATTTTCTTATTCTTGAAAACGCGGCCTGGATCTTGACGTTGACCAGTTGAACCATGGCTACGATGAGAAACAGACACACCATGCGTAGCGCGAAGGCCACGGAAGTTGTATTTCTTCATAACGCCGGCAAACCCTTTACCGATAGTTGTCGATGAAGCATCGACATACTGGCCGGGAACGAAATGCTCGACTGAAAGTGTTGTGCCAACTTCAAGGAGAGCATCGTCAGAAACACGGAACTCGACCAGTTTCTTCTTGGGCTCGACTTGTGCGACGGCATAATGGCCACGCATAGGCTTCGTCACGTTCTTGACCTTGGCGTTGCAAGCGCCGATTTGAACAGCTGTGTAGCCATCCTTATCTGCTGTGCGAACGGCAACAACTTGGTTGTTGTCGAGCTTAATCACAGTCACAGCAACATGCTTGCCCGTTTCGTCAAAAACTCGCGTCGTGCCCAGCTTGGTGCCTAACACCCCTGTGCGCTTTGACTCGGTTGGTTTCGTCATTGTTCTCTTCCTCTTTTTCAATCGAGAGACTATGTTTTAAAAACAAGGCCTTACGATAATACCTTAAACCCTAATCTCAACATCTACGCCGGCGGCCAGATCAATCTTCGACAAAGCGTCGATTGTTTGGGGCGTCGGGTCCAGAATATCCAGCAAACGATGATGCGTACGAATTTCAAACTGTTCACGTGACTTCTTATCGACGTGTGGGCCACGGTTAACCGTGAAGCACTCGCGCCATGTGGGCAGCGGAATCGGACCGCGCACGCGGGCGCCAGTGCGCTTGGCTGTGCTGATAATATCGCTGACCGATTGATCAAGCATACGATGATCAAACGATTTAAGGCGAATGCGAATCTTTGGCGTGTCCATCAAAACCTCTCCGTCGTGCGGTCCTTCAAAAGGCCATCACGAACCAACTCTTGTGTTAGTCTATCAAGGGTGGGTCGGACCGCTCATCGGACCGACCGCATCCTTCAATTTATCTTACTCGATGATCTTTGCGACCACGCCGGCACCAACGGTACGGCCACCTTCGCGAATAGCGAAGCGCAGACCTTCATCCATGGCAATCGGAGCGATCAAAGAAATGTCAACCGAGATGTTATCGCCAGGCATGACCATTTCTGTGCCAGCTGGGAGCATAACTTCACCTGTCACGTCCGTTGTACGGAAGTAGAACTGGGGGCGATAGTTTGTAAAGAACGGTGTATGACGACCACCCTCGTCCTTGGTCAGAATGTAGCATTCGGCCTTGAACTTTGTATGAGGGTTGATTGAACCTGGCTTTGCCAAAACTTGGCCACGTTCAACGTCTTCACGCTTGGTGCCACGGAGCAATGCGCCGATATTGTCGCCAGCCTGACCTTGGTCAAGAAGCTTACGGAACATTTCAACGCCGGTCACAACCGTCTTTTGTGTCGCCTTCAAACCAACGATTTCACATTCTTCGTTGACCTTGATGATGCCGCGCTCAACACGACCTGTAACAACCGTACCACGACCAGAGATCGAGAACACATCTTCGATTGGCATAATGAAAGCGCCATCAATTGGGCGTTCTGGTGTTGGGATGAACGCATCGACGGCTTCCATCAACTTCAAGATCGCTTGTTCGCCGATTTCAGGATTCTTGTCTTCCAAAGCGCACAAAGCCGAGCCACGAATGATCGGTGTTGTATCGCCAGGGAAGTTGTACTTGTTCAGAAGGTCACGGATTTCCATCTCGACCAATTCGGCGAGTTCTGGATCGGCCATGTCCATCTTATTCATGAAGACGACGATTGAAGGAACGCCAACCTGACGAGCGAGCAAGATGTGCTCACGTGTCTGAGGCATAGGACCGTCAGCAGCCGACACAACGAGGATCGCGCCATCCATTTGAGCGGCACCGGTGATCATGTTCTTGACATAGTCAGCATGTCCGGGGCAATCAACGTGCGCATAGTGACGATTAGCTGTTTCATATTCAACGTGTGCCGTCGAAATCGTGATGCCACGAGCGCGTTCTTCAGGAGCCTTATCGATTTGATCATAGGCCGTGAATGTTGCGCCGCCTACCTTGGCAAGCGTCTTTGTGATTGCTGCCGTCAACGATGTCTTACCATGATCGACGTGACCAATTGTGCCGATATTGACGTGTGGTTTGTTACGTTCAAACTTTGCCTTTGCCATTTCACTTCTCCATAGTTGAAGGACTTCTTACTAACTTAAACTCTGTTTCTCATTGTTGCTCAGACTTCACAACCCTGTGCCTGTCTACTAACGGCGATCCCGTTTCGGATGGCCACCAACTCTTTTGCGAGTGGAAGCCGCGGTGCTCTTGTTACACGGAGGACATCACACCCTCCCAGAGTAACAACTTCAGCATCTATCTTCTTATCAGCGAGAAAATCCCGAAGATTCTTCTCTTTTCTGGCAACGAGAAAATGTTGACCAGCAACATTTTCATCGTCGTCTAACTCAACCGAAATGCCCGCATTCAAAGCATCTCTCACACTAAGAGGAGAAAGATTATCAACAGTCGCCGTGTACAAAACCGCTTGCTCCTGTACAATTTTCCTGCTCGTACGGATACCGACCTTTCTCTTTGAAGGCAGAAGCCCCAAACTTTTTAACTTAGAGACATCACAGCCATTATAGTTAAAGACCATCATGATTGTTTTATCAGCCATCCCTTACCCCGCCAACTTCGCTTTAACTTCATCCGCCACCTGACGTGGCACTTGCTCATAGTGATCGAACTCCATCGTGAACAAGGCGCGGCCTTGTGTCATCGAACGCAGACGGTTCACATAACCGAACATTGTTGCCAACGGCACCATCGCGTTTACGACGCTCGCGTTGCCGCGTGTGTCCATACCCGAGATTTGGCCACGGCGGCTATTCAAATCGCCGATCACATCACCTGTGTGGGCTTCCGGTGTAACAACTTCAACCTTCATCATCGGCTCAAGAAGTACGGGGCCCGCTTTTGCAATGCCTTCCTTGAAGGCAGCGCGTGCTGCAATTTCGAACGCCAACGCTGAGGAGTCAACGTCGTGATAAGCGCCGTCTGTCAGCGTTGCCTTAAAGTCTATCGTGGGGAACCCAGCAATAACGCCGTTATCGATTGATGCAGCCAAACCTTTTTCAACGCCCGGGATGTATTCCTTAGGCACCGAGCCGCCAACAATTTTAGCTTCAAAACTGTACCCGACGCCAGGTTCAACAGGTTCAAAGTCAATGATAACACGAGCGAACTGGCCCGAACCACCGGATTGCTTTTTGTGCGTGTAATCAACCGTGGCTTTACGTGTGATCGTCTCGCGATAAGCAACCTGAGGATCGCCGACAATTACTTCGCAGTTATAAGGAGCGCGACGCAAAATATCGACTTTAATGTCAAGATGAAGCTCGCCCATACCCTTGATAACAGTTTGGCCTGTTTCATGATTGACAGCCAGACGGAAAGAAGGATCTTCTTGGGCCAAACGCAACAAAGCGTTGGTCATCTTGTCCTGATCTGCTTTCGACTTTGGCTCGATGGCCATTTCGATAACGGGATCTGGGAATTCCATCTTTTCAAGGACAATTTGGTGAGCCGTGTCACAAAGCGTGTCACCTGTCTTGGTATCCTTCAAGGCTGTCAACGCGACGATGTCACCGGCAAACGCTTCTTTGATTTCTTCGCGGCTATTGGCATGCATCAAAAGCATACGGCCAATACGTTCACGTGCACCCTTAATGGTGTTTTGAACATAGCTTCCAGCAGCAATCGTACCCGAATAGATGCGTGTGAAAGTCAAGGAACCGACGAATGGATCGGTCATGATCTTAAACGCAAGCGCAGATAAAGGAGCGTCATCTGTTGGTTGACGTGTCAAAGGCTCGTTCGTATCAACGTCAAAGCCATGAACTTCGCCAATATCGACAGGTGAAGGCAAATAATCGACAACCGCGTCCAGCATAGGTTGAACGCCCTTATTCTTAAAGGCAGACCCCAAAAGAACAGGAACAAACTTCATGCCAATGGTGCCCTTACGGATACACGCATCCAGAACTTCCAAAGAAGGCTCTGTGCCGTCATTCAAATAGGCTTCCATCGCAGCGTCATCAAGCTCGACAACGGCCTCGATAAGCATCTTGCGATATTCAAGGGCCTTATCCATCAAGTCAGCAGGAATTTCTTCGTCGTGGAAATTGGCGCCGAGCGCTTCATTTTCCCAAACAACGGCTTTCATGCGACGCAAATCAACAACACCAGCAAATTCAGCTTCGCCACCAATGGGTATTTGCAGTACAACGATGTTCGCGCCCAACCGTTCCTTGACCATGTCAACGCAACGATAAAAGTTCGCGCCCGTGCGATCCATCTTGTTGACAAACACCATACGAGGAACGTGATACTTGTCACCTTGACGCCAAACAGTTTCCGTCTGTGGCTCAACGCCAGATACGGCATCAAGAACGCATACAGCGCCATCAAGAACACGCAACGAACGCTCAACTTCAATCGTGAAGTCAACGTGGCCGGGTGTATCGATGATGTTAATGCGATGGTCGTTCCAGAACGTTGTCGTGGCAGCCGATGTAATCGTGATGCCGCGTTCTTGCTCTTGTTCCATCCAATCCATTGTGGCGGCGCCATCATGGACTTCGCCAATCTTATAGGATTTACCTGTGTAATAAAGGACACGCTCTGTCGTCGTCGTTTTACCGGCGTCGATGTGAGCCATGATACCAATATTGCGGTATTTCTCGATGGGCGTTGTGCGTGCCATAGGAAACTCTCTTTACCAGCGATAATGTGAGAAGGCTTTGTTAGCCTCGGCCATACGATGCGTGTCTTCGCGCTTCTTCACAGCAGCACCGTTATCATTCGATGCGGCAAGTAATTCTGCGGCCAGACGGTCAACCATCGTTGTTTCACCACGAGCGCGAGCTGCGCGGATGATCCAGCGCATGGCCAAAGCGAGGCCACGATCAGGACGAACTTCAACAGGAACCTGATAGGTCGCACCGCCAACGCGGCGTGAGCGAACTTCAAGATGAGGGCGAACCTTATCCAAGGCGGCCTTGAAAACCTCAAGCGAGCCAACCTTTGACTTGCTTTGAATCTTTTCCAGAGCCCCATAAACAATCTTTTCAGCGGCAGATTTCTTGCCGTCCAACATAAGAACGTTCATAAACTTTGTGATAAGAATCTCACCGAACTTTGGATCGGAGAGGACTTGTCTTTTTTCTGCGCGACGACGACGTGCCATTTCAATATTCCCTTATTTCGGTCTCTTGGCGCCATAAAGCGAACGACGCTTCTTGCGATCTTTCACGCCTTGCGTATCAAGCGTGCCGCGAATGATGTGATAACGTACACCGGGAAGATCCTTCACACGACCGCCACGGATCATGACGACGCTATGCTCTTGAAGGTTGTGCCCTTCGCCGGGAATGTAGCAAATGACTTCGTGACCGTTGGTCAAACGAACGCGAGCGACCTTACGCAAAGCCGAGTTAGGCTTTTTCGGTGTCGTCGTATAAACACGTGTGCAAACGCCGCGCTTCTGGGGGCATTCTTGCAACGCAGGAACTTTATCACGGGTCTTAGGTCTTTTGCGACCATTGCGGACCATCTGATTAATTGTAGGCATCCGTTCTCCGTTTTCTCTCTCTGTCATGCCATCATGGCACAACCGACAAAACAACACCCACGCCAGACGAGTCCAAAAACTCTTCTGTGTGGGAACCTCCACTTACACTGCACGACCTTCTGAGCTTCCTCAGACGTTCATCGACGCAAGCTATGTAGCATTTGCAACTTCAGTATCTCGTTTAGACCGCAAAAACCAGCATGACACTTCAATCATCTGGCCCCGACCAAGAGCGCATAACGCCTCGATTTTCTTAATGGGTCTACCGCCGATTCCGATAAGGCAGGGCATACTTATGAAAATCCAAGCCTCCCGTCAAGCATAGATTAAAGGTTTCTACAGTTTTTTTCAGCAATAATAGCATCGTACAAGGAAAAGGCCCTTTTGTTAATCTTTCCGTTCATGGCCGAAAGCTCGGATAAAGGTGTATTTTACGGCATTTCTGTAACAAACCATGAGAAACAGCATGAGCAACACCCCGCACACATGGCCCCGTCTTTTCATCCAAGAAAAGTTATCCACAGGGGAACTTCTGACCCTCCCCCCTGAACAAAGCCACTATCTTACGCATGTATTGCGATCCGTCGAGGGTGATTCTGTACGAATCTTCAACGGAGTCGATGGTGAATGGCGTGCCATGATCACACAGTGCCCTGTCGGAAAGAAAAAAGGACTCATTCTCAAACTGATAGAACAACGCCGCCAACACGAATCGATTCCTGATTTGTGGCTGTGCTGCGCGCCCATCAAGCGCGCCCATTTCGACTTCATGATGATGAAGGCAACAGAACTTGGGGCCAACGTTATCCAACCTATTTTAACGTCGCGCACACAAATTCGTGAATCCAATAGCGAAAGACTTCGTGCGATTGCAATTGAAGCCGCAGAACAATCCGAGCGTCTTTCCATCCCCGAAATCAAACCAGCGCTTGCCCTTCCTGATCTGGTTGAACAATGGCCAGCGCATCGCCTTGCGATCCTGTGCGCCGAGTTCGGAGACGCGCAACCAGTGGCTCAAGCTTTATCGGGGGCTCTTGCACGGGCCAGACCCTCTGCGGCTATCCTGACGGGCCCAGAGGGCGGCTTTACGCAAGATGAAATGATGCAAATAAAAGCATTGCCCGAGGTCTTGTCCATTCGCCTTGGGCCACGTATCCTCAGGGCAGACACAGCGGCCATTGCGGCCATGAGTTGTTGGCAAGCCTTATGCGGCGACTGGCAAAACAGAGACTTTCACACACGTCCCGACAAAATTGCCAACGCCGAGAAAGAATGAGCGGTACCCTATGTCTGATGATTTTGGCGAAGACCTGATGGATCGAAACCGAGGCGAAGGCGAATCCAAAGCGCCGTCTCACCTCAAGGATACGCCCCATCGCAACGAAACGCTGATTACGAAAGACTCACCAACCGCTTGCCGCCCCGCGTCGGAACACCATCAGGGGCCGGGGTATGATGGCCTTCCGGCAAACGAACGCTTTAGCGTGATGCCTTCCACGGGCAAGGCCACGCATGCCGAACAAATGTACAAGCGCCCAAAAAGCGGTCGAAGCGCAAACATAGCAGGCCAGTCCTCATCAAGTCTGTCGGCACCGTCCGCAGCATCACAAACAACATCGCTTCAATTTTCTGGGACGGGGCAAAACTCAAAACCAATTTATGACAATGAGCGCGTCACAAGCGAAAATTACACCAAAATCTATCTGCAACGCCAACGCGAGCAAGAAAAGCTAGCCTGTGAACAAAAATCTATGCAGTCTCGTATGGCGCATCCCGCCGCACAAAAACAAAGGGACGAAGAAACGACTTTACGAGTCCGCGCCCGCGATCTTATCGCCCAAATTCAATGGTGGCGCAGCCAGTTTGGCCTAACCGACCATGAACCCCACTATATCTCTGGAATGATTTCCTCGCTTGAACAAGAGTTGCATGCTATCGATCCACGCTATTGGCCCTAACAACAGACAACCACAGGCCCCCACATGGATAAACATGATCTCAATTTCTTGCTGATCCCCGGTGAACTCGCCGATCCTAAAATGCGTGCAGGTATCGACCATCAAGATGCAGGACGAGAACAAGCGATGTATGATCGCTCCTTCTCCTGTGTGATGCCGACCGACAAAACAGCGGCTCCCTTGGCAAAGACTCGAACAGCGGCCCCTTCGTCTGCGGCGCCATCTAAAGATTATTTAAAAACCTATCGCGAAAAACAACGTGCGGGCGAAGAAGCCGCACGAAAAAATGTTGAAGCCACGCAAAAGATTGCGGATGACAAGGAACAACGTGTCAAGGACACAGAACTGCGTGTCCGTGCCAAAGCTCTCGGCGATCAAATTCGTTATTGGAATGGGGAACACGCCAAAAGTAATCACGACGCGCAAACAATTCAGGGCAACATCAGCGCCCTTCAGCGCGATCTCAGTGCTATTGATGGCCGCTATTGGAACTAGCAGACGACCGAAGCAAATTGAGATAAGGTTCTAGGCTCCCACCTATAGTCTTTCCAAGTAATACCAGCGGGTCTATGAGCGGACTCACTGGTGACGTTGTTTTTACTCATTCGCTCTGCGCCTCGCACTCCTCTTGCCGGACGGCACCCCTTGCTTTTTAAGGAGAGGACTGTCCGGCGAGAGGCTATCTCCTCGCAACCGCTCGTGACCCTAAGAGTCACTTCATCTGATCGTTGGTATTATATGAGCTTCCCCATATCTAAACCTCTCTCTCAGCTTGTCATTCCGAACGCCCCTTGTTAGGGGCGATCCGGAATGACAAACGAAGAAGCTGTCTTAACCCGAGTTATGGGTTGATACCGGTGATAAACATAAAGGACTCGTCATCGCGAGGCCCCTTCTTCAGGGGCCGTGGCGATCCATCTCCTACTATTTCAACATGGGCCTACGTTGAAAATGCGGGA
>JAQUYN010000028.1 GCA_028691835.1 Alphaproteobacteria bacterium
TTGCGTCAGCGGCCCCCGTGATGGCCGTGAGCGAGGGTTTAGAAACGGGCTTGAGCGTCCAGCTTTCAACGGGCCTTCCAACGTGGGCGGCTTTATCGGCGGGAGGGATTCTCAACTTGATCCTGCCACCTTTGCCTTTGGCTTCCGAGGTTGTGATTGCAGCCGATGCCGATCCGGTGGGCATGAAGTCCGCGCAAGATGCCGCGTTGCTTTGGCGTGAGCAAGGCCGTTGTGTCCGTATCGCGTTGCCACCAACAGGCTTGGATTTTAACGACGTATTACGGGGGGCAGCACGATGAATATGGCTGCAATAAAAACAATGGTCGATAATGCACAACCCCCTCAACAAACGGCTATTGATCTTTTGCGTGGTGACCAAGTGAAAATGGAACCCGTCGATTGGCTCTGGCGGGGCTGGCTTGCGCGGAGCAAGTTGCATATTCTCGCGGGTGTGGCAGGGACGGGCAAAACCACTATTGCTCTTTCACTGGCTGCGGCTGTGACCTCTGGCGGCAGATGGCCTGACGGATCACGCGCCATTCTTGGCGATGTTGTTATTTGGTCGGGCGAGGATGATCCCGCCGATACCTTAGCCCCGCGTTTGAAAGCGATGGGTGCGAATATGCAGCGCATACATTTCGTGAACGGAGTTAACGACGGGCAAGGCCATCGGTCTTTTGACCCTGCAAAAGACATTGCAGCATTAGCTCAAGCTATAGAAACCATCCGTCCCGCATTGCTGATTGTCGATCCGATAGTTTCAGCCGTCGCGGGGGACAGTCACAAGAACACAGAAACCCGACGCGCCTTGCAACCTCTTGTCGATATGGCGGCCAAGGCTGGCGTTGCTCTTTTGGGTATTTCTCATTTTAGCAAAGGGTCGGCAGGACGCGACCCGACTGAGCGCGTCACAGGGAGCTTGGCTTTTGCAGCTTTGGCTCGCGTTGTCATGGCGGCGGCTAAGGTGGAAGAAGAGCAAGGCGGTGGACGTATATTTTGCCGTACCAAAAGCAATGTTGGCGCGGACGATGGTGGCTTTCGTTATGATCTGGCTCAAAGGGAAGTTGATGGTCATCCCGATATTGTTGCCTCCTGCGTCGTGTGGGGTGAAGCGGTGGAGGGATCGGCGCGGGTTTTATTGGCTGATGCCGAAACATCCGAAGGTGAGGGCGGCAGTTTACAGGCGGCTAAAGAGTTTTTAGAAACCGAACTTGCCGACGGTCCAGTTTCTGCAAAACAGATAAAGATTGCGGCAGAGCAAGCGGGGCATTCATTTGCAACTGTTCGCCGCGCTAAAGACGCATTGGGGATCAAACCCGAAAAAGGCGGCATGAAAGACGGCTGGCGATGGGCTTTGCCATCGAAGATGCTCAAAGATACCGAAGATGCCCAACAAAATGGTGTGAGCACCTTCGCAGAAAATGAGCACCTTCGAACACCTTTAGGTCAGGATTGGGAGGTGGAGCTATGAGCGCGGTAAGGCTTCTTGATGAGGTCAGGCAACACGGTGGATACATTCAATTAATTCAACCCAGCCGCTTGCGTGTTCATGCCCCTACGCCGCTACCTGCCGTTTTGGTCGAAAGCCTACGCACCCACAAGCCTGCAATTATTGCGGCACTGCAACAGGCTCTATTTGTTTCAGATAACCCCGACCCATACATTTTCTATGAACGGGCGGCGATTATCGAGGGCGATGGAGTCCCTCACGACTGGGCTGAGGGCTTTGCAACGCTTTGCACGATGTCACGCCCAGCGGCCTATACGCAAAGACGGTGGGAGCAAATCATAAACGATGGGGGCTTGTTTCTGGATCAATGGAAAAAGCAAGTTGTCGCCCTTGGCTGGCAAGCCGTGGATGTGTTTGGCGTGTGCCCCGATGCCCCTGAGTGGCAATACGATCAAATGGGGCTTGTGCCCTTGCTTGAAGGGCGGCGCGTCGTGGCCATCACTGCCGATAGTGCGCGGATCATGTGCGCCGATGGTGCTGCTTTGACTTATTACCGCAAGACGATGGCTGCCGGATCGGTAATCCTTTGGAAACTGGGGGGAAAATGAACAACGAAAAGAAGGCCACCGCACAGGCGTTGGTAAAACAGGGAAACAATAAACTTCCGCAATCCGACGCAGAAGTTGCAAAGATTATTAAAGAAGCAACAGCGCAAGCGAAGAAAGACCGAGTCGACCGCTTTAGAAAACGGTTTAAGGCCACGGCACCCGCCCCACGCTATGAAAGCAAATCGACGGGAAAGGATGCCGTCACGTTGGAAATGTCGGCCAGTATTGATGCCGTAACAGATATTTGCGGCACGGCGAACCCTGCTTTTGCCGAACACCTTACAAGTGAGCTTACAAGCGCTATCTGTCATTCAAGCAAGCCATCTGAACTAGGGGTTGCAAACGCCGGACTTGCTGCGCTTGCCGGAATTGCCCCAACGGATGAAACAGAAGCCATGCTGGCGGCGCAAATGGTAGCAACTCACCAAGCGGCCATGAAGATGGTAGGTCGAGCCGTGAGGGCGACTGAGTTGAACTCTGCACAATGGCAATCCGGCTTTGCCATTAAGTTACTACGCACCTACACCATGCAAATGGAAGCTCTGCAACGCTATCGCGGCAAGGGGCAGAAAATGACGGTAGAGCATGTTCACGTTTACGCTGGCGGCCAAGCCATAGTAGGCACGGTAGAACAAGGGGGCGGGGTAAAATTAAAAACGGAGGATCAACCCCATGCAAAGCAAATTAGCCATGAGCAAACAACCTATGCACCAATGTCAGCGATGCCTTGCGAAGACAAGGAAAGGCAGCCCCTGCCAGTCCCCCGCGATGCCTAACGGACGTTGCCGAATGCACGGCGGAAAATCAACAGGCGCACCCAAGGGGAACAAAAACGCGTTGAAGCATGGGGTTTTTACGACTGGCACAATAAAACAGCGAAAGGAACTTTCAACACTGATTCAGAACTCTCGCAGAATTCTGAATGAGGAGGTTTAGAGTCACGTGATCATTGTGATCTCATAAAAAGACGGCTGACAAGCTTATCGAAAAGTTAGACTATTACGACAGTCGCTTAGATGGGGCGTTTTGTGAGCGGTTGGCATCGGTTATGGGGAAATAAGACCTTATTTGACCTTATCCCTTTACCAGCCTAGCATAAGATTTCTACTTTTATGATAATCGGATTCAAAAACCATGAAGACCCTGTATATCGATATGGATAATGTGCTTGTTGATTTTGCAACCGGTATAGCCAAACTGTCAAAGGACACAGTTGACGCTTATCAGGGGCGACTTGATGAGGTGCCCAGCATTTTCTCTCTTATGGCTCCCATGCGCGGTGCGGTAGAGGGTTTTGAAGTCCTGTCCGCTGATTTTGATACTTACATCCTTTCCACGGCCCCTTGGGAAAACCCGTCGGCATGGTCTGATAAACTGGAATGGGTAAAAATGCATTTGGGAACCCATGCCTATAAACGGCTTATTCTATCTCACCACAAAAACTTGAATGTTGGTGACTATCTTGTCGATGACAGAACTAAAAACGGTACAGATCGATTTATGGGAGAGCACATCCATTTTGGTACAGACCTATTTCCTGATTGGACAAGTGTGGTTGCTTATTTGAAGGAAAGAAAAGACTAAGGTTAAGCCAAGCTCTAGGGGAGCAATCCAACGCCATCCAATAGGATTTCACGGACTTGCTCATACTGCTTGAGTCTAGCAAAGTCCTTTTCCGTGGGGGATGTGATGCGTCCGAGGTTCATATTGTCTGTAACATCCGCCAGCTTTACAGCCCTAGAGATAGGATTCAAAACAGCTCTATGCGCTGCCTCAATCCGCGTTTCACCATCAAGTTTTGTCAGACTCCGAACTGCATCAACCACCTCAATTGAAAAACCCTCTTTCAGCAAATCCTCAAAGGTCATGGCAGTATCTTCAACAACATCGTGCAGCACTGCGGCTATGCGTTCATTGGGAGTTTGAACGGCTAGCAATAGCCTAAGAGGGTGCAAGATATACGGTTGTCCAGCTTTATCGACTTGCCCCGCATGTACACGGGCAGCAATTTCTATTGCGCGTTCGAGAGTTGACATTGATGCCTTTCAGTGAGTTGGATTATTTGATAGGATTTACCGTGCATACACAGTTAATGGTGACGTCAAGAAAGTAATGAGATAAAGAAGGAAAAAAACCAAAACATTATCGCCAGAGCCAGAGCAAGTTAAATCCTTCGACTTTCCACCCTTTACATGGAGTTGTTTCAATGTTTCCTAAATTAACAGTTGGCCCCACCTTAGTGGGCAGAACAGTTAGCGGCTTAGCAATCCTTGACGATGGCTCTGGCACGGTTGTTATCGTATCAGGCGGCAAGTGGATTGATAATGACACCATCTCTCTTGCAGAATTAGGAGATGGAACGGCTTTATCTCCAGCGCGGATTAAGGCGCTCGGCGTCCCACCCTTTACATTGGAGTTAGTTGGTCAGCACCTACTTCTGCGAGTTTAGGCTTTTCAGCATTAAGTCTCCCCAATCCTTGGGGTAATTCGGGGCGTTCGGCACCTTCGGAGTATTTATCTTCTCCGTGCTTAAATCCTTCGTAGGGGTTTTTTGAGATTTTTCCTTCTTTGTATTGGTCATTTTAAGCTCTCTCAAATCTGTTCTTGCCATGATCAACCAGATATCCCTGAAAAGTAATTACATGAATAAACTATACTCCCATTAGCGTCTTTATCAAAATGACAAAGGGAGACTTTCCCTGTCCACCTGTCCAGCATTAAGGTTCTGTCAACTCCTTGAGAAATTTCAAAATGAAATACGATAAGAATAGAGAGCGCGATAATTGCTGCTGCTATGATAATTGATTTTTCTATTGTCATGGGCTTCACTCTATTTTTTACTTGTCTCTACAGGTAATGCTGTTTCGTTCGACTGCCTTTGCCTGTGTTGCGATAATTGCAAGGCTGTTATACTGTTTCCGATTACAGAAGCGACAAACACAGCTAATTCTTTTTGTATTGATAAAGTAACAAAGAAATCACAAACATACAAAAATATTAATACAAGAAAATTTATTCCAACAATAAACCCATACGCTCTAAAGCCCCATCTCCATCCGCTAAGGCCAATCTGTGAAGCAGTTATTCCAATCAAAACCGGCGGCAAAATGACAAACAAATATCCCAGCCTTGTATAGGAAAATGGATAAAACAAACCTCCCAAAAAGATAAAAAGAACAACCGAAAGAAAGCCCCATTTCCAGCCATTTCGGCCATTTATTTCCGCAAGAATTCCTACAATAACGGGAAAGGCAAGCGGCAATAAAACCGTCAGGTCTTTTATTTCAATCTGTCCCTTTTTTTCAATCAGAATCATAATAACTTCTATCAAAATACCAGAGATCCCCAGTTCCCATGCAATTCTACTGCGTACTGAATGAGCAATAGCCATTCCAGTAAAAACAAACACAAAGGGAATTAATTGGAAGAAATCCAATTTGGACGATAGATATCCTGTATAAAACAACAAAAACGAAAGAAAAGTTAAAACACCCCATTTCCAACCATTTTTACCTGACTGTGAAGCATATCGACCTATAAACAGTGCAGATATCATTATGATGGTGAAGAGAATAGTTTGTGTCGATCCCTTACTGTTATCCATTAAGGCTGGACTTGGTGTTCCAAATGCTTCTTCATCCGTGAGAAGTCGTTCCTTGCCTTCTTCGAATGGTATCAAAGGCAGGGCTTGTTTCGAAGAAAGAGTTTCTGTTGGGTATGACGAATTCGCAAGACATGGGGCAGGTGATATTGCAAACCATGTCATTAAAATGAGTATTATAAGAGGGAGATAGCAATTTCTATTACTTCGAAATGATGCGTTGGCCATATTAGCCTTCAGAAATGCAGTTAACGACGAAAGCTACTTTATTCGATATCATCCGATAACATAAGACTAAATCCATGGCATTCATGTGTAGATTTATGAGTAGATTTTCATTGATACAGAATACTTTTCTTTATATACAAAGGGTTGGCTCAATTGTTAGGCTGTCCCTCTCCCGCCAACCCATCCAAATTGGATGGGGTCTAGAGAGAATTTCTTATCCGTATCAAGTTGTTGCGACGGTTTGTCTTTTCAAGAACTGCATCCGGATTGGATGGATTGAACTGGATTCATTTGCCGCACTATTTTACCCTGAACGACGCGTGAACAGAGAGCAGAGATTCTCTACGGCAACCGGACTTCGCAGAGAGACAACGGAGAATTTTCGTTTTTGCAAGTGGCTAGCGGATGAAACAAGGAAAATATCTAGGAGCAAAAAATGTCAGAATTCTTTCCCCGCTATAATATTGCCCTTATGCCGACCGATGCGATTTTACGCCAAAAAATTACAAGCGTTTCGCAAGATCTTTATCTGAAAGATCAATATGGCTATGTTCTCGGCGATAATGGCCATGGCGAGATTGGGCTACCGCACATCACGCTTTGTCAGTTCCGTGCCCCCGATGATAAAGCCGCCATATCCTTTTTTAATGCCTTAGAAATAGAGCGAAATATCATACATCCGATTATGCGTGAATTTGAAATCCGTCACGGCACCGAAGAACATGTCGGAGCTGTTTGGCTTGCCTACAAAGTAGCATTAACTGAAGATTTGGCTCTCCTACAAAAGCAGATCGTTGCGCGTTTGGATAATGAGAGGTGGGTTCGTTATACTGACCCAGCAAACTATGCGCCGCATGTGACGATTGCACGACTAAAGCAAGAGCCAATCGTGCGCCCTTCTTCCAATGCAATTCCGCTTGATGTTTCATTTGCAACGCGCCCTGTCTTAGGCCGTTCAACTGAGAACGGCGTGCTTTTGCATCCGTTGCTGACTGAGCCACAATAGAAATAGCCTTCTCACATGTTGTTTTAGATCAAGAGGTTAGAAAATCGCTCCAAAAATATTATTATTTCAAATCAACAAGATAACAAGGAGCATGTTCTCCCCCAGTCACGTCCGCCCCGCCATTAACTCAGATGTACAAACCGTGTACAAACCGGAGACATAGGTAACAGAATGTGCCCAAGACGGGGGGTAACACTTCAAGATTGCTGGGTCTTTTTCTCTGATTTATAATCAGAAAACGCTTCATTCATAGCGGCATCATAACATTCAGGGATAAGATTGAGCTATGCAAATTCAGAAAACACTTAAGCTTGGGCTGATGTTTTTTGTCTTAGTGGCTATCGGTATTGGGTTCGTAAAAAAAGAAACGCTTTGGCCGACAGGGGAATTGGCTGCGGCACAGAAAAGTATCAATCTCCAAATTGAAACGACCTATCGCACAGGACAACGAGGCACCATTTCCTTCAAACCCACGTCCGAATCCTTCTTGCTCATCAGTCCGCCTTATGCCGATCTGACTCAACTGGCAGGTCAACCACTCAGTCCGGCCTTAGAAAAAGAAATAAAAACGGAGATCGAATGGACTGAAACAGGCCATCTTTTTCTTATCAAAAAGGGTCAGATCATTGATCATCGTTTATTATCGAATTTGGCTGAACCTATTTTAGGAAGTGCAGAAGGCCCCGCATTTCTTTTTTCAATCTCCCGAGAAGAAACGTCTGGAAGGCCCGTAAAAATTGAGCTTGTGAAATGATAATCATCGGCACAGTACATAACCGCAAAAAACACCCCAAAGTTTGATCAACGGGATTCGAGCCTTGGCAGGATCATTCTTCCTCAACCCAATTTGCATAGTCATCGTCATCACTCGCACCAGATTCGGCTATACCTTCTGTCGGCAGAGTTGCGAGGATGGGGCGCGTATCAAGCAGCCCTGCCGCTTTCAGTTCTTCCATCCCCGGCAATTCGTTGAGCGTGGACAAATTGAAGTGACTAAGGAAATCAGGCGTCGTCTTCCATGTCAATGGGCGCCCCGGTGTTTCGCGGCGTTTTCCCGGACGTATCCAACCAATCTCTAAGAGTAAATCAAGGGTGCCCTTGCTTGTTTCCACACCCCGAACGCTTTCAATTTCAGAACGCGTGACAGGTTGATGATAAGCAATAATTGCCAAGACTTCAGAAGCGGCCTTGGGAAGCTTGCGGCGCGGTTGCTTTGTGATTTTCATCAGCGGGGCAAGTTCGGGTGCTGTTCGAAAACTCCACACACCGTCATTTTCAACAAGCCCTATACCGCGCCCCTGATAGTGCGTTTGCAGCTCTTCAAGCAAGGCTCCGACATCGGCGCTTGCACCCAACTGATCTTGCATCATCGCAAACGATAAAGGCTCATCATTGGCAAAAAGGATAGCCTCCAAAAGGCGCAACTCAGTTTTATATTCGGTCGAAGGTTGAACGTCTGTCATGATCGGTCACTCGGTTGGTCTGAGGAAGGTGCTGAATCTTCGGCACGGGTCCGCAAATAGATGGTCCCGAAATTTTGGCTTTGGCGAAGCTCGACCTCCCCGGCCTTGACAAGCTCTAACACGGCGGCAAAGGTCGAGGCTATGGCAGAGCGCGCCTGAAGTCCTTCGTGCCCTTTCATATTGGGCAAAAAGGCAAACAATGTATCCCAATTGGGCAGCCCCCCCAACATACGTCGCATGCGCAACAGGCTTTCTTCAAGGCTGTAAAGACGCGTGGGCTTGATGTCGTACGAGTTAGGCTTGCGACGTCGCTGTGGTGCGCCAAGCGCGGCCAAGAGATCATAGATGGGAAGGTAATAGACTGGCTTTTCTTCAATGCTCATACGGTCAGGGCATCCGCGCATAAAGAAATCCGCGCCGAGCTGTGGCAAGTCAAAAAGTTGTGCCGCGACTTTCTGCATAGCCTCCAACCGCAAGAGTTGAAACTTCAAGGCCTCGGCCATCTCCGCAGGATTTTGTTCATCTTCGGGAATCTCAGGCAACAACAGCCGCGATTTCAGATAGGCAAGCCATGCCGCCATGACCAAATAGTCGGCCGCAATTTCAAGACGCAGATTACGGGCAGAATGGATATAATCCAGATATTGTTCGGCAAGAGCCAAGATGGAGATCGTCGATAAGTCAACCTTTTGCTCACGGGCAAGGTTGAGCAACAAATCGATAGGACCGTCAAAACCATCCAGCGCGACGACAAGATCAAGGCCCGTCGCTGATGAGCCATCTTCAGATGAACCCTCTTCAATTGTCTGAATCTTTATATCACCGGGTAAATCATTCATAGCGCGACTGACTGCTATTTCTTTTTGAACGCTGCAGCAAGCTGATGCATGACCGAAGCCTGTCGTTCAGAAGATTTAGGGGGCGGGACAGCTACGGCTGCGCGTTTATCACCGCCAAGAACAATGGCTTCCTTAAAGGATCCGTCATTTCCGCCAGACATTTTCTTTGCCGATTTTGGCAAACCATCTAATTTGTCCGAAATAATGTCTTTCAAATGAGCCTTTGTGAAACCCAAAAGCAAGGCTTGATCGCGTACAGCCCAAGTTGTGAGAAGCTTGACGGCGTCTTTCTTGTCACCATTCGTGACTTTGAGCGCCTCTTGTATCTTGGATGTTAAATAGGTATCAGGCATGACAGGCACCTCAAATTGACGGGAAGCAAAGACACCTTAACTTATATGATACAAAAGCCAAACTCAAATAGAATGAGACTTGGCCGTAATCAAAGCCAGTATCAGGATCGAGGGAGCATTCTGGTGGTCTCGTTCGGGGTATAAAACCCAAAGTTAGGCGATACATTCTATAAATCGTTCTATTTGGAGTCCTTGCGTTGATCCTTGGGCTATTCTGCAAGCAAGATCATATCTTCACGCATGATTGAGAGCGGGCGCAAGGAAAAGCTTTGCTGCTTTAGCTGGCAAACGACAGACTATACAATGAGGAGCCGGGTCGTTCTGTATCCCCATACGAAAGGGCATCACGGCGGCAAACATACGAATCCACTTCATGAACATTTTGGGGCGGCGTTTATCGAACAAAATGATAGCTTCGTTCCCCTCAAACCGGACAAGCTTTGGCTGATAACGAAGCGCCATGCGCCGATTCTTGAGAGAAATGTCAAAAATAGGGTTCCTTCGAATCGAGGGCATGGAAAACTTAACACCATCAAGGTGCAAATTATGCTGGCGTGGTTTGATGCCGCGTTGAAGTTCATGATGAACTATATCTTGATGCTTTGGTACGAAGGTTTGGCCTTCTGCCTTAAGCAAATGCATAGCCTTAAATCTTTCATCCCCCTTGAGGATGGTGATGGCATCATGCTGAATGTGCAAATCGTCTGTCATAATGATACTCCCCAAAAACATGAACTTCTTATTTGAATATGGGCATTATGCATAATTACCCGACAAAACCTAAGAAAATAAGCACCCCCCCCAACATTCAAACCATCGAGATATTAACCAAGAACAAAGGGAACATATACGGCTTTCCCTGCAAGCATTGGCTCGACGATCAATAAAGGCTGTCATCGCGAGGGCCCCTTGAGGGGCCGTGGCGACATGTCCCGCCGTAGCTCCGTTGGAGCGTGGGGGATCCAGCACCGAATGAGGAAGCTTGCGATAAGCTTCACGTCTTGGCGATGGATCTGTCTTCGCTAAGACGCTACGCCGAGACACGTTGCCACACCCCGATAAATTAGGACTCGCAATGACAGTTCACTTTAATTTTTATGCCCCAACTCTTAAACTGTGAGAGGTATAGAACATATTCACGATAGAAACCCGCCCTTGATCCCGCTATAGTGCACGGCAGTAAGGACGGGTTTTTTCATGTTTGTTTCCCAATTCTCCATTAACACGCCGCACCGGACTCGCATTGGCGGGGCTCCGGCGGGGCATGATGCGCGTGTGTTGGCAGAGCTTGCGCTTCGGGCAAACGGTACGCCGCTTGTGCATATTGCGCTGGATGATTTGAGGGCAGCTTTTTTGATGGAGGCTGTGGCCTTCTTCGCGCCACACATCGAAGTGTTGAGTTTTCCAGCGTGGGATTGCTTGCCTTATGATCGTACTTCGCCCCATGCCGATATATCGGGGCAACGCATGGCAACGTTGGCTCGGCTTCTTGTGCCAACCAACAAACCCCGGATCGTCCTCACGACGGTCAATGCGCTGACACAAAAAATCATTCCGCCAGAAATTGTCAAGGATACGTGCCTGTCGCTTGCTGTCGGTGATGAGCTGCCGATAGAGAAACTGGCGCGTCATCTAAGCGCACGCGGTTATCATATGGCGGGCACCGTTCGTGAGGTTGGCGAGTTTGCGGTTCGCGGTGGTATTGTTGATTTATTCCCAACTGGATTTGATACGCCCTTGCGTCTCGATTTCTTCGGCGATGAAGTTGAAAGCCTGCGGACGTTCGACCCATTGTCACAAATAACGACAGGCAAAATTGATCGCTTGTTGTTACAGCCGACCTCCGAAATCCTGTTGAACGATGAGAGCATAACCCATTTCCGCAGTGGCTACCGCGAGTTGTTTGGTGTTGCGACAGATTCAGACCCGCTCTATGAGGCCGTCTCTACCGCTCAGAAATTCCCCGGCACAGAACATTGGTTGCCACTTTTTTATACGCGCCTCGTGAGTCTGCTCGATTACGTACCGGGTAGTGTTCTTACGCTTGCCCCCCAAACTGATGAAGCCATCGCGGCGCGGGTTCAACAGATCAATGATTTTTATCAGGCTCGGCTTGGCCTTTATGAGGCGGCACGACGCGGCAAAGACAGAAAAGTTGTTGCCTATAAGCCCGTGCCAGTTGCGAGCCTGTACTATACGCCCGAAGAAATCACGAGCCTTCTGGAGCATAGCGCGGTTGGTTTGTTGTCGCCTTTTACGGAAGGCGAAACATCATGTGACGCTGGGGGTATTCGCGCCCGCGACTTTGCCGATGCGCGCGCGCGTCAAGATTCCGATCTTTATCAAACGATCAAAGACTATGCCGCGCAGTATCAGGCGAACGGCAAACGCGTGATGATCGCGTGCTATTCGCAAGGTTCCGCTGAACGGATCGCTGGGCTTTTGCGTGCGCATGATGTGAATGTACAAACCGATACGAAATTGTGGGAGCAGGCCCGCAAGTTGGATGTAAAGCTTATCCCTCTGATGGTTCTCGGCCTTGAACATGGGTTCGTTGCGCCTGATTTGGTCGTGATTAGCGAGCAAGATATTCTCGGCGACCGTTTGATCCGCCAGACAAAGAAACGCAAAGCCTCTGCTCAGTTCCAACTTGAACTGGGAAGCATAAATATCGGCGATTTCATGGTCCATGGCGAGCATGGCATCGGTCGTTACGAAGGGTTGGAAACGATCAATGCGCTGGGAACCGCGCATGATTGCATTCGTCTGATTTATGATGGCGGCGACAAGCTGTTCGTTCCTGTCGAGAATATTGATGTGCTGTCACGCTATGCTTCGGCTGAAGCGGGCGCTGTCCTTGATAAACTCGGCGGTGTTGCGTGGCAGGCGCGTAAGGCTCGCGTCAAGAAACGCTTGCTCGATATTGCCGATGGCCTTTTGAAAATCGCAGCGGAACGTCAACTTCGTCAAGCCGAAATCATCGAAGTACAAGAAGGCACCTATCAAGAGTTTGCCGCCCGTTTCCCTTACAACGAAACCGACGATCAAGAACAATCCATTCAATCTGTGCTCGATGATTTGGCAAGCGGTAAACCGATGGATCGGCTTGTCTGTGGCGATGTGGGCTTTGGCAAAACAGAAGTTGCCCTTCGCGCCGCTTTTGCCGTTGCTCAAGCGGGCCTTCAGGTTGCCGTTGTGGCCCCGACAACCTTGCTGGCGCGGCAGCATTATCAGAACTTCACGCAACGTTTCACGGGATTCCCCGTTCGCATTGCGCAATTGTCGCGCATGGTTACAGCCAAAGACGCCAAGGAAACGAAGGAAGCCATCAATGAAGGCAAAGTCGATATTGTTGTCGGCACGCATGCCCTGCTGAGCAAAGAAATCAAGTTTCAACGTCTCGGCCTTGTCATCATCGATGAAGAGCAACATTTTGGCGTGAAGCAAAAAGAACAACTGAAAGAGCTGCGCGCCGATGTGCATGTGTTGACTTTGACCGCAACGCCGATTCCGCGCACCCTGCAATTGGCGCTTACAGGCGTTCGTGAATTAAGCCTGATTACGACGCCACCCGTGGATCGTCTCGCCGTCAGCACCTACGTATTGCCTTACGATCCGATGGTAATCCGTGAGGCTTTGATGCGCGAACATTATCGCGGTGGTCAAAGTTTTTACGTTTGCCCGCGCATCGAAGACCTCGCTTCGCTTTCGGCGGATCTGCGCGAACTTGTCCCGGACCTCAAGCTTATCACTGCCCATGGACGCATGTCGCCAACTGAGCTTGACGATATTATGACGGCATTTGACGCCAACAAGTTCGACGTGCTTTTAGCGACGAACATTGTTGAATCCGGCCTCGATATTCCCAATGCGAATACCATCATTTTGCATCGCGCCGATATGTTTGGCCTTGCCCAGCTTTATCAATTGCGCGGACGTGTTGGACGCTCGAAACAGCGCGGCTATGCTTATTTTACATACAGCGCAAAGGCTCCGCTCGCTTCTACGGCGCAACAACGTCTCGAGGTTATCTCGACGCTCGATCAATTGGGGGCAGGATTTCAGCTGGCCAGTCATGATATGGACATTCGCGGTACGGGCAACTTACTTGGCGAAGAACAATCCGGTCATATCCGTGAGGTTGGTATCGAGCTTTATCAACAAATGCTTGAAGACGCCGTGGCTGCGACCAAGGCAGGCATGAATCTGTCAGCATCGGATCAAACACAAGCTTCTGTTATTGAGCATTGGACCCCGCAGATTAACATCGGTTTGTCCGTCCTTATTCCCGAAACCTATGTCACTGATCTCAACGTCCGCTTGGGCCTGTATCGTCGTTTGGCTGATAGAGCAGGGGAAGAAGACATCGAGTCCATTGCGGCAGAGATGGTGGATCGGTTCGGGCCGTTACCAGAAGAAGTCGAGAACCTTCTGCAAACGGTAGAGGTGAAACAGCTTTGTCGTAAGGCTGGTGTTGCCAAACTCGATGCTGGAGCCAAGGGAGTCGTGATTGGCTTCTATCAAGACCAATTTGCACGTCCTGATTTGCTCATTTCTTGGATAGGTCAGCAGGCAGGAACTGTCAAAGTTCGTCCAGACCAAAAGATTGTCTTGATGCGAGCTTGGGATTCTCTGCCTGTCCGGTTGGCTGGCATTAAAAAAGTTTTACAGGAATTGGCCTGTTTTGTCTAAGCGGCGCAAAACGTTATACCCATCGCAGGTCAAGAGTCGGAAAGTCAAAACTAAAGTGAACTGTCATTATACCTGCCAGAATACCTGCGCCTCATGGTTAACGCCAATCGATCCAAAACTTCCGCCAATTTTGCTTTGGAAAACGCTTAGTTTTCGACCCACTATATGATGTGTTTCTTCTAACATAAAGACCACAAGATATGGTGTAAATTTTTGCTAAAACGGCCTCTCATCGAGCTGAAGGTCGAAAACCGACCAACCTTATGGCTCCGCTCCACGAGAGAGGCCTATTTTTTGCCAACATATTGATATAGCAGAGTATATTTTTCAGCCCGCAAGGATCGTCAAATCTGCTAACCTCCCCCACATGCGCCCAACGATTTTGTTCCCCTTGTTTGCCGATGTGACGACCCTTAAGGGCGTGGGGGCGAAGATTGCGCCGCATTATGCGCGGCTGTGCGGCACCAAGATTGTTGACCTTTTATGGCATCTGCCTGTTGGCCTTATCGACCGCACCTATAGCCCTAAACTTCGCTATGCTGATAAGGGCAAGGTCGCAACGCTTCATCTCACCATTCTTGAACACATCCCAAATGAGCGTGTGGGGCGACCCTATCGTATTATCGCAACCGACGGCTCGGGTGAAATTACGCTCACTTATTTTACGGCCAAGGGCGACTATCTCAGTAAAATATATCCATTGAATAAGTCCGTTGTCGTCAGCGGGAATCTTGAGCGGTTTGGTCGCGGCTGGACAATGAGCCACCCAGATTATGCGTTGCCACCCGAACGCGCCAAGGAGATCCCATCGTTTGAGCCTGTCTATCCTTTGACGGAAGGGCTTAGCCGCAAGATGGTACATAAAACGGCACAGCTTGCGCTCGCTCATGCCCCCGATTTAGCTGAATGGAATGATCCGCACCTGATGAAACGCGAAGGCTGGACGGGATGGCGTGAATCTTTACTCGCAGCGCATAATCCAACGGTAGAGAGTCGTCATCGCGAGGCCCTTAATGGCCGTGGCGATCCATCACCTCACCCACAAGCACAGGCTCGCAATGACGGCGTATATGTTGATCCATCGCGTCAACGCCTAGCCTATGACGAATTGCTGGCCGATCAATTGGCGCTTGGTGTTATCCGTCGGCACCATCGACAAACAGGTGGCCGCGCTCTGAAAGCATCAGGCACGTTGCAACAGAAACTGCTGAGCGCCCTCCCCTTCACGCTGACAAAAGGACAGCAACAAGCCGCTCAGGAAATCATCAACGATATGGTGAAACCCAAGAAAATGCTGCGATTGCTGCAAGGTGATGTCGGTTCTGGTAAAACCATTGTCGCATTGATGGCCATGTTGCACGCTGTCGAAGCTGGCGTGCAAACAGCCATGATGGTGCCAACGGAAATTCTTGCGCGACAACACTATGAACGGCTCAAACTTCTCGTCGAACCGCTAGGCCTCACCATCGGACTCTTAGTCGGCAAAAGCCGCGCCAAGGATCGCCAAGCCGTTTTGCAGTCCCTTGAGGAGGGCAGCCTAAACATTGTAATCGGCACACATGCGCTGTTTCAAGCGGATGTCACCTTTGCCAATCTGGGCCTTGCCGTGATGGACGAACAGCATCGCTTTGGCGTGCATCAGCGGTTGCAACTTTCTGAAAAAGGGCGCGGCGTTGATATTCTGGTTATGACAGCAACGCCTATTCCACGCACGCTCACGCTGACGGCCTTTGGCGATATGGACGTTTCCCGCCTAATGGAAAAACCGGCGGGACGACAACCGATTGATACGCGCTTGATTGATATGGGGCGACTTGAGGACGTGATCGAAGGCGTAGGCCGCCAGATTGCCAAAGGTGCGCAAGTTTATTGGGTTTGTCCCCTTGTCGAAGAATCCGAAAAGTCGGACCTCGCCGCAGCCACCGAACGCGCCAATCTTTTGGCCGAGCATTTGGGCGCGAACACAATAGGACTCGTACATGGCCGCCTCTCCTCCGAAGCCAAAAACAAAGTGATGGAAGCTTTTGCTGCGAATGAGATTAAAGTGCTTATTGCAACCACAGTCATTGAAGTCGGCGTGGACGTACCGAACGCGTCCCTTATGATTATCGAGCATAGCGAACGATTCGGCCTTGCCCAGCTTCATCAACTCCGTGGACGCATTGGACGCGGCGCGACCAAATCCACATGTTTGCTCATGTACCAATCTCCTTTAGGCGAGATTGCCAAATCCCGCCTGACCACCATGCGTGAAAGCGAGGACGGTTTTTTGATCGCCGAGGAAGATTTGCGATTACGCGGCTCGGGCGAACTTCTCGGCACCCGTCAGAGCGGTATGCCCTCGTTCCGCATCGCCGACCTCGCCCGAGACCACAATTTACTCGCCATCGCCCATGCTGATGCCGAAACAATCCTCGCGGCAGACCCCGAACTCGCCACAGAGCGCGGCAAGGCCCTTCGCACCTTGTTGTATTTATTCGAAAAAGACGCTGCCGTGCGGCTATTCAGGTCAGGTTAAGCAAGCGGGAAAGCCTCTGGACCCCTGCCCCCTTCCCTGCTATACCAATAACGTCAGGGCTACGCGTTGTTGCCTCGGTTATAAGAGCATAAGTGGTTGGTACACATGAATTTCCGTATGAGCCGTCGCCGTCGTATTTTTGAGGGTAAAGGGAAAGTTCTATTTGAAGGACCAGAACCCGGAACACTTGTTCAATACTTCAAAGACGATGCCAGCGCGCTAAACAATACAAAAAAGGGAACGGTCACCGGCAAGGGTGTGTTGAATAACCGTATCTCTGAATTTTTAATGAGCAAGCTGAACGACATCGGCGTGCCAACGCACTTTATGCGCCGCCTGAATATGCGCGAGCAGCTGATCCGTCAGGTCGAAATCATCCCCGTCGAAGTTGTCGTGCGCAATGTCGCGGCTGGCAACTTTGCCAAACGCCTCGGCCTCCCCGAGGGGACCGTCCTGCCTCGCTCAATTGTCGAGTTTTATTATAAGCGGACCGACGCGACGGAAAAACCCTTGGTCAGCGAAGAACACATCACTGCTTTTGGTTGGGCCAATCCTTATGAACTGGATGAGATGATGTCGCACACACTGCGCATCAATGATTATATGTCCGGCTTGTTCCTTGGCATCGGGCTCAAGCTGATTGATTTCCGTCTTGAGTTCGGACGTGTTTGGGATCATGACGAGTTGCGCATTGTGCTTGCCGATGAAATCAGCCCCGACAATTGCCGCTTGTGGGACGTTAAGACCAACGAAAAGCTTGATAAAGATCGCTTCTCGGAAGATTTGGGTAAAGTCGAGGAAGCCTATCAGGAAGTCGCCCGCCGTCTTGGTATTTTACCAGAAGGTGGAAATCCTGTAACCAATGCCAATACCAATATCACCACAATCAACGAAAGATAGTTTTATGAAAGTTCGTATTGATGTTATGCTGAAGGAGGGCGTTTTGGACCCTCAAGGAAAAGCCATTGGTCACGCACTCGGCACTTTGGGTTTCAGCGGCGTTGACGATGTTCGCGTTGGCAAAACTATCGTTGTTACAACGCAGGAAACAGATCCCGCCAAGGCCACACAAGCCGCCAAAGAGATGGCCGAGAAAATCCTCGCCAACCTCGTGATCGAAGATTTCCGCGTTACACTTTTATAAGTGCGGAGACATAAGATCATGAAGCAACTGCGCCGACATATTTTATTCACCGCCTTATTACTTTTAGGCTTATCTGGTTGTACGCAACGCTCCCACCAAGACGAATCCGCAAAGGTTTTTCCTTTTGTACGTCTGTCCCCGTCGGCGCCACCGCAAGCTCCTTATGAAGAACAGCCTGAATCAAATGCGCCTATGCAGCAGATTTGGCGCGCCGGATATTGGGATTATGATGGCACCACCTTTTATTGGGTCCCCGGCCACTTCATCTATCGCCCCGATCCAACGGCGGCATGGACAGCGGACCGCTGGGAACAACGCGCTTTTGGTTGGGCGTTCGTGCCGGGTTACTGGCAATAAGAGGACACCATGCGCAAAATTATAGCCTGTCTGCTCACAGGACTTTTATTAACATTGTCTTTCGCACGCCCCAGCCAAGCTGCAACGCCCAAATACTATGTTGAACCAACACAGTTTAACGCCGCGTTTCAGATTATGGATCGTGGCCTTTCGAACATTATTGGTCTATTCCAAAGCGCAACGGCAGCCTTTGCCTTTGATGGCGAGACGCAAACGATAAGCAACCTTCGACTCGCGATTGATACCAGCAGCATCATGGTCCCCAATCAACGGGCCTCTGATGATATGCAGACGCTTCTTGCTATCCGTGACTACCCTGAGCTTACCTTTATGGCAACAGCGCCACAGACCTTTAAGGATGGGAAGTCCGACATTAAGGGCACGCTCACCGTTCACGGTCAAAAGAAAGAGGCCGTATTTCACGCCACATTGAACACCGCCCAAAAAAGCAAAATCGGAATGTCGCTTCACGGTGTCTTTAAGCGTGCCGATTTTGGCATGGCCGACGAACCTGAAATGCCGGGTCGTTTTGGCGACACCATCACTTTAATGCTCGAAATGCAGGCGATTAAGTCATAAGCGCAAGTATTAACTATAGGTCTTATACCAGCGGGCCTATGAACGGACTCATTGAAAAGGCCGCTCTCAATCACTCGCTCTGCGCCTCGCACTCCTCTTGCCGGACGGGCGCTTTGTGCCTAAAGAAAAGTCTTGTCCGGCGAGAGGATCGTGAGGCCCCTTCTTCAGGGGCCGTGGCGATCCATCTCCTACTATTTCAACATGGGCCTACGTTGAAAATGCGGGATATGGATGGCCTCCTCGCAATGACACCGTTCTTATTTTTATCAGTGTGTTATACCCATAACTCGGGTTAACTAACTAAATTATAAAAGATTCTGGATTCCGGCTTGCGCCGGACGGCTCTTTTGAAATAGCTCGTTGCTCCATGCGTTTTACAGTTTGCTAGAAAGGGAGTTCCTCGGCGCCGCGAAGGATCGCTTCGGCCTGTTGGGAGTAACGACCATCATCCCCATAAAGGATAAAGGGCGGAAGCCGTTCAACCCCGCCCTCTTCTTTTTTAGAGGCCCTTACGATGACACGCTTAGCCGGTGCAGCTTCCTTTGAAATAATAGGCTTCACAACAATGTCACCAAAATACAGCTGAGCAATCCCAATAATCTCATCGAGTCTGTCACCGCGATGGATCAGGCTCATTATGCCGCCCGGTTTTAAACACTGTGCAGCCTGCTTTATCCATACTGACAAATCCGCATCGTCGCTTTCCGCATGAGCGAGGCGCTTTGACGTGTTGGCCGAAACAGAATGCGACTTGTGATCATGATAAGGCGGGTTCATCATGACGTGATCGAAGACTCCGATAAACTCTGGCGGCAAAGTTACAATATCCCCCTCGACGACAGACAGCCTTTCCTCAAAATGATTCCGTCGAATGTTAGAGGCACACAGCGCGACCATAGGCTGTTGCAGCTCAAACCCTGAAATCACCACATCGGGCAAGCGCGTCGCCAAGGCCAGCATCACGCCCCCCACGCCACAACCAAGCTCACCGACCTTCTGCCCCGGCTGCGCAGGTATGGCGCTCGCCAAAAGGAGGGTATCCACGGCAATGCGATAGCCTTTGGCGGGCTGTTCAACCTCAAATCGGCCCCCAAGAAGGGTATCAACTGTTGTTTCCATCATAGGATTTTACTTCGCTCTAAAGAGGATCATCGACTATACTTATGGCACGCCCTCTCACCGAGTACAAATATGGCCACAATCATCGCTCTCAATAAAAAACGTCAGGACTTGCCCCCCACGGCCAATCCTCACAACGCCCTTGAACAGCTGACATCGCTAGTCGCGGATGATTTGGCCGTTGTGAATCAGCACATCCTCCAACGGATGGATAGTGAAGTTCCCCTGATCCCCAAGTTGGCTGCTCACATCATTGCCTCGGGGGGCAAACGTCTTCGTCCGGTATTGTCCCTCGCGGCAGCACGTCTGTGCGGGTATCAAGGCGAGCGTCATCGCAAGTTGGCCGCTGCCATCGAGTTTATTCATACGGCAACGCTTCTTCATGATGACGTTGTGGATGCAAGCTACATTCGTCGCGGCAGTCCTTCTGCCAATGCTTTGTATGGAAATCAGCCCAGTATTCTCGTTGGTGATTTTTTGTTCAGTCGCTCTTTCCAATTGATGGTTGAAGATGGATCTATAAACGTTTTACGCATCCTGTCCAACGCCTCCGCCGTGATTTCCGAGGGCGAAGTTTTACAACTCACGTCCAAGAATGACTGCGCAACAAGCGAGCAAACCTATCTTGAGATCGTCCGCGCTAAAACAGCGGAACTTTTTGCTGCAGCTTGCCGTATTGGCGCCGTCGTCGCGGGCCGCCCTGCCGCAGAAGAAGAGGCCTTGCGCACCTTTGGCTTGAACCTTGGCATCGCCTTTCAGATTATCGACGATGTTCTGGACTATAGCGCAGAACAAGAGCGATTAGGAAAAACCGTTGGGGATGACTTTAATGAGGGAAAAATTACCCTGCCCGTTATCCTTGCAATCCATCGCGGCAATGAAGCTGAACGCGCTTTTTGGCATCGCACGCTCAACGAACAAAACCAACGCGACGGCGATCTTGTCTTTGCTCAAGACATTCTGCGTCGCCACGGCACCTTGCGCGACTGCACCGAACGGGCCCGTCATTACGGAGCCATTGCCCGCGATTCACTCGGGTTGTTCCCGGATAATGAGCTTAAAACGGCGCTTCTTGATGTCATCGATTTCACAATCAACAGGCAATTTTAACCAAAGCTGAAAGTGCAAATTGCTTATTTCTGTAATTGCACAGCAAAGCGGATATCGTTATAAACGCAGGTTCGAGGCCATTGTCGGAGAGTAGCTCAGCCCGGTAGAGCACTGCCTTCGGGAGGCAGGGGCCGGAGGTTCGAATCCTCTCTCTCCGACCATTAAATCAATAGGTTAGGCGATTTTTTGGTTTCCAAGATTTCCTATAGCAACCATATAGCAACCACGCGGCTACCGCATGGCTACCACGTCAACACTCACGGCGAACGCCAATTCCAATTCCCTTTTGTTTCCTTTGTTCACAACCTAGAATGCCCTCAGAACGTCAAGGACTGCCTTATGACGAGCTGGTGGCCTATCAGTACAAGGATGGGGAGTATCGGTTTGAGCACAGCAAAACGGCTGCCGAGATTGAAGAGATCAAACAAAGGTTTCGGTAGCTAGGCGTTGCCACCTTGGCTTTAACCTTAAAGGAGCGATGAACATGCTGAAATTATTAGCAATCCTTAAGATGACTTGAGGTTCACCAGAAAATAGAGCAAAATAACGTTTTTTCTGCAATAAGGGTGCAAAATGAACGTCGCGACCATCATAGACTGTCTACTAGGGGCTGGTATCATCAGCGTGGGCGTTGTTGGCTTTCGTCGACTTCGAAAGGAGTTGGCTTCACCAACGCCGGTCACGCATAAGTCGTTCATGGATGAACCATACGTAAGCCCAATCGACACCTATCTTGCAGAGAAACAGAAAAAACAAACCAATCCGAAAAAAAAGGTAAGCCATCTTCATCTCGTGCAAACACAATCAAGATAAACCGTTACCTTTGTCCCTCCGCCTCTTCCACTCAATCACTTTTCTCATCGGCGCAATTTTTTGAACCCTGTGCACTGCTGCCATTCCAACTGATTTAAAATTGCTCATTAAAGCTTCCTTCTTTTCCCCCGCGCATACTTTTACGTAATACGATGTGAAGCCAATGCTGTCTTTTATGCTGCGAGGGCACAAGTCTTCCGCAGTGCTTTTCCATGCATTTTTAATCGACTTGCGGAAATGATAGCTAACGCCGCAGGCAAATATAAAACCGCTTGCTAATGTCACCAATACGGGATTATTCGGAAACTTATCCTTAAGACTATTATACGTGACTGAAGGGAAAACGATGCCGAAGGTAAAAAGTTTCGCGAGGTCAAACTCAGCGTCTTTTTGTCTTTGGGCTATGTCTTTTCTTTTGGCAGCTAAGCGATTGCCGAGTTCAATCGCATTTTTCGACAACTGCTCATATTGCGCGTTATATGCTTTAGCCTTCTTTTCGATCAGCGTGTTCCCCTCTTCCTCCAGCACCTTACGAATTCTCAAAATATCCAATTCGTAGAGAACGACCCATTTTTCTTTTTTCTCAACATCTGCAATCGAACAATCTTCAACGAAAGAAATCAGTGTATCGTTATATGCATTTCTTAGCTCATTACGTTTTGCCTTCAGGACATGAGGCAAATCTTCAATCGTGATTTTTTGAGCTTCACCATTCACAGGATTTTGTTCGTCGCTTGAAACAATTTTTGCCGCCTGTGCCATAAATTCCGTCCTTAAAAAAGCAATATTCAATAAGAGCATTCTATTACATAAATACGAAAGCAATAAGCAATTTCAATGGTTTACAAAACGTTAACTTGTCTTTTCAGGTTAGAACCTACTGCTTTTTGGTATTGCTAGGAACTATTCATACTTACCAAAAACTTAAACCTGCTTCACGGATGATAGAACGGACACATAACTTGCGCGGCGGCCTGCGCCGCGCTCCGCTTGACCTTGCAGGGGGTCAGGAGCGGTCTTTCCGCTTAGGATGACGTTTGGAGGCAAAGACCCCCACAGGGCCAATTCTGACGCTCTACCATACGTGTTGTTATCCAAGCCTGAAAGTGTACATTCCGGACAAATGGGTAACAGAATGTTAGTCATGCATAGTTCAATGGGTTAGACTTTTGACCCTTTTTAAATTCTGTTCACAATTGTGCCAGCAAATGTAATGCCTCTTTTTAGTTTCATGGCACGGTGATAAAGTACATTTTAATTATTAAAAATTAGAAATGGCACAAGCTACGAGTGCTTGTCATACGTCCGTCTCAAACGAACCCTATAACGAAAAGAGCAACTGTGTTTCCAACATTCAAATGGTTTGACAAAAGGTCCCCAAAAAACATTCCACTGAAAAGATTGTACCATTCAATCAACTGGGCCATTGAGCCAAGCCTCTTTCAATTATTAAAAACACCCCCCAATAAGACAATTGATGTGTGCGGGCAAATCGTCAATGTTGTGGCTCAAGGTAGAGGTCAACACGAGTTTGAAGCACAGGAAATCACCTCAATACTGATTCGTGTCGCAAAGGAACTCTACAATCTCGTGGAGTATGGACCGAAAATTCAGAATGAAGAGCACATGAAAGCTGTAGAAACATGGGAGCGGACTCTCGATTTGATAGCTGAACGTGGTGATTTTGCAAGCGTCTTTACTCTAGCCAACAAAGACATATCAAAATTAGATGCCCCATTTTGTCATATTGCCTTTGTTGTAAAGAAAATTGATCAATATGCACAATTTAATTTTGGGATTGATCCAGAGAAAACTGTCGAAAATGTATCGCGTGCTTTGCGTAAGATCCCAAGAGGAGATCTTTCTTTGGAAGAAGAGACGGAATCTAAATTGCTTCAAAAAAGCTTAGTTGCGAAAATTGCGAACTTTGCGACGACATATCCTGATGATGTTAAGAAATTAAAAACTCTTTATGAGGCCGTTTATGAAGCGCTTGATTATCCTCACTCAGATGTTGACTCCCAGCAATCCCTCGTCAAAACGATCAGTGTGATAGCTAGTTTATATTCAGAAGAAGAGGGGAAGTATAAGGCCACGTTTCCAGAAGAGTTCGGTTATTTAAATCTCAACACCCTGTTTCTTGGTGTCAGTAAAGCGTTAGCAAGCACCGAACCACAAAACGATACAGGCCAACACTTACAATTTATGTTTTATGACTTCGCTCGACAAATGTATAAACTCTCACCCGATAAAGCTCACTATTACGTGAACCTTGCACACAAATATTATCCGGGCACTTTGGTCGGAGAGATGGCGCAACAAACTTTAGCGACCTATACCGATTTTGATAAAGATAGAAAGCTTGAAATAGGAACAATTGGCGCGCTTCGCCCACAGCCCATAGGCTTTACCCACCGGATAGGAAAAGATCCAGCCTAACGCCCGCCCTTCAGACTTTTCGTTTCAATAGGTTAACCCTCCGCTTCCACAAGGAAAATTCAAAAAGAGAATCCCTCATGTTAAAGTGTGAGTTAGGGATTCAAAGGTCCGACATTGCCCCCCCCCTTATCTCCGGCCATCGTCAGAAAGTTTATCTCCTTATCCTATTGAGACAAAAATGATTCTGGACTATAAAATCGACCTAGAGAACTTATGGTCTTCTTAAGTCAACACACTGCATGTTGAAGGGTTCCTGTGTCGTTTCTTCTTATTCAGCTTTTAACCGGATTATCCTCTGCTGCCGTGTTGTTTTTGGTTGCCAGCGGTCTTTCTTTGATTTTTGGTGTAACGCGTATTCTTAACTTCGCGCACGGAAGTCTGTACATGCTGGGGGCCTATATCTCTTATACCCTTGTGCAGTACCTTGGGTCCGAAGGTATCGGCTTTTGGGGCTCACTTTTTCTTGCCTCAGTCGCAACGGCTCTGATCGGTACTGTGATTGAAATGCTCATTTTACGGCGCATTTACCACGTACCTGAACTCTTCCAACTGTTAGCAACGTTTGCCATCCTGCTTGTGTTCCAAGATATCACCCTACATGTTTGGGGGCCTGAAGATCTTTTGGGTCCACAAGCGCCGGGTCTAGACGGTTCCATTCAATTACTTGGGGAGGCGTTCCCCAGTTATGACCTCTTCTTGATCGCCACAGCCAGCGTAATCACGTTATTACTTTACCTCCTTCTTTACCGAACAAGATGGGGTATTTTGGTTCGCGCCGCGACAGAAGATCGTGAGATGCTCGCCAACCTAGGCGTCAATCAAAAATGGCTATTTACCTCAGTTTTTGCTGTTGGCAGTTTTCTGGCAGGCCTTGGCGGTGCATTACAACTTCCACGCGAAAGCGTCAGCCTTTCAATGGACATGAACATGATTATTGATCTGTTCGTCGTCATCGTTATTGGGGGACTCGGCAGTCTTCGCGGCACGGTCCTCGCCGCCATCATCGTTGGCACGGTTCGCGCCTTTGGCATTTTGATTTTCCCACAAATCACGCTTGTGCTCCTGTTCCTGATCATGGCGACGGTCTTGGTGTTCAAACCCTATGGCCTGTTTGGTCAGGCGGAGGAAGCGGCTCCCGCTCCTGATCATATAGCCGACGGGGCCACGCGCCCTTCGCCGCGTTGAGTCGGGTATGTTGGTCTCGCGCTTGGTGGGCTCATGCTCGCACTGCCCTTGTTCGTTGGCGATTATGGCCTTGTCTTAGCCTGCGAAATTATGATCTGGGCCTTATTTGCCACCAGCCTTCATTTTATCTTTGGTCCCGGAGGCGTCGGTGTGTTTGGTCATGCGCTGTATTTCGGCCTTGGGGCTTATACCGTCGCCTTACTTACAAAATATTTTGCCGTTTCCATGCCTCTGGCCTTCA
The DNA here is from genome assembly GCA_028691835.1 of Alphaproteobacteria bacterium. GTDB lineage: Bacteria > Pseudomonadota > Alphaproteobacteria > UBA9219 > UBA9219 > UBA8914. The sequence goes on from JAQUYN010000028.1 coordinate 25,746, forward strand.
TTGCGGCCCCGATGGTGGCTATTTTAGGAGCCCTTATCTTTGGCTGGTTCTGTGTTCGCTCACAAGGCCTCTATCTTGCAATGCTAACCTTTGCCTTCGCGCAAATGGTCTGGGCCGTTTGTTTCCAGTGGTACGACGTTACGGGTGGCGATAACGGCCTGCTCGGCATTTGGCCGGCCCCTTGGGCCAGCAGTAAAACGGCATTTTACTATCTTACCTTTACACTATGCGGTTCGTGTATTTTACTCCTGCGATACTTTATCTTCACCCCCTTTGGTTATGCGCTACGCGCCGTGCGTGATCAGACCAAACGCGCCGAGGCCTTAGGCCTGAATGCAAGACGGTTGCAATGGTTCGGCATGGGACTTGCGGGAGCGTTTGCCGGACTTGCCGGAGCCTTGTTTGCCTACAGCAAAGGCAGCGTGTTTCCAACCTCGCTTGACATTCACACAACGCTCAACGCCATGGTGATGACACTTCTGGGTGGGCTCAATACTCTATCGGGTCCGCTGGTCGGCAGTGTCGTCTATATCTGCTTGGAAAGCGAGATCAGCCGTGTCAGCGAACTGTGGCGCTTGTTCCTCGGCCTGATCATCCTCTCCATCGTCATCTTTTTCCCGCAGGGGATTGTGGGCGCTTTCAACAAACGCTTTATTAAAGGCACGGAGTAACTGGATATGAAAAAATACGCAGCATTGGTTTTAGGTTTGGTCCTGATGGCCAGCCCCGCCCTCGCCGCCCCAGCAACGGGCACACCGATCAAGATCGGGGATATTAACGCCTATGGCAAACTTTCAGTTTTTGTCCAGCCCTACAAAAACGGGATAGAGATGGCTGTGGACGAGATCAACGCAGCGGGAGGTATCAACGGCCACCCCCTACAGATTGTCAGCCGTGACAGCAAGTTTGATCCCGCAACAAGCGTGACCATGGCAGATGATCTCCTGATGCGCGAAAAAGTTTCTGTTATTATGAATTGCGACAGTTCAACGGCTACGCTGGCCGTTGCTTCATGGGCCAAACGCAACAAAATTCCTTTCGTGAATACCGCATCCGAAGCGGATAGTACTATCTGGGAACAGGGCAATGACTATTCGTTCCGCCTCTCTCAAGGCGGTTATATGTGGCTATCGGCTGTCATGAATGAAGCTATCAAATTGTATGGTGATAAGCTTAAAGGCAAACGTTGGGCCATCGTCGCGCCAAACTTCGAGTTCGGCCAGTCACTGGTCAAAATGGCAAAAATGATTACCGAAGAACGTGGATTGAATCCAACGTGGGTTATTGAACAATGGCCAGCTTATGACAAGCTTGAAACTGGCGCGACTGTCGCCGCTCTTGAGCGGAGCAAACCTGACATTATTCTTAACATACTCATTACAAATGATTTGGCGAAGTTTGTACGCGAAGGCAACAAACGAGGTCTCTTCAAAAATCGCATTATCATCGCGCCACAAACCGCTATGCCCGACCATCTGGATATGCTCGGGAAAGAAACTCCGGCTGGCTGGATTTCCGCCGGCTTCCCTGTCGATGACATTCAAGATAAGGTTTTTGCCAAGTTTAGGAAAGCTTATGCAGACAAATATCACACACCATTAAAATCTTATTCGCTATCGGGATATAACGGTGTTCAAGCCATCGCCGCAGCACTGCGCAAAGCCGGATCCGAAGATCCTGCCAAGATCCGCGATGCGCTGGAAACCGTTTCTTTTTCCACGCCCTTTGGCGAGCAACAATTCCGGAAAATAGACCATCAAGCTAATGTGCCGTTCTGGGTCGGCGTGACGGGCGTGAAGGGTGGTAAGGGAAAGCTTCTTGATTGGACTATGGAAAAAGCGGAAGACCACTCGCCGCCCGACGCATGGATTTTAGAGCAGCGCGCCAAGGCAGCGGACACGAAATAAGAAGATCATCCCGATTTAACGAACGAACGGACACCATGAAAAAATACGCAGCATTGGTTTTAGGTTTGGTCTTGATGGCCAGCCCCGCCCTCGCCGCCCCAGCAACGGGCGCACCGATCAAGATCGGGGATATTAATGTCGGCACCAAATTCCCTGATTATTCCGCCCCCTATAAACATGGAATGGCTTTAGCCATCGAAGAAGCAAACGCGAATGGTGGGATCAATGGGCGCCCGTTAGAAATCATTAGCCGCGACAGCAAAATGGATCCGGGTCATGCAATCCGGCTGGCAGAAGAGCTGATTGCGCGCGATGAAGTCTCGCTTTTAGTAACAGGTGACGCTTCCAATGTGACATTGGCCGTCAGCAACTGGGGCAAACAGAAAAAGTTTCCAGTTATTAATACGATTGCAGATGCCGACACCATTATGTGGGAGCACGGACATGATTATATTTTTCGCATAACATTTGGCGGGTATCATGAAATGTCAGCCCTCATTAAAAGCGCCTATGACTTACATAAAGACAAAATGAAGGGAAAGCGCTGGGCTATCGTTGCTGCAAACTATGAATATGGGCGCTCACTGGGACACACTGCAAAAATAGCGGCTGAACAACAGGGGCTTAATCCACAATGGGTCATCGAACAATGGCCAGCCTATGGAAAGATGGATGCAGGCGCAACCATCGCTGCAGTCCAACAAGCTGAACCAGATATTATCGTCGTACTAACCCCCGGAAGCGACTTTCCCAAATTTGTGCGCGAAGGCAATAAACGCGGGCTCTTTAAAAATCGTATCGTACTCGCTCCTGAGGGATGCATGCGCGAACATCTTGACGTACTCAAAAATGAAATGCCGTCTGGCTGGATTTGCATCGGCTTTCCCTTCGACGAAATTCAAGACACAAAGTTTGCCAAATTCCGACAGGACTATCAGACAAAATACCATGAACCACTTAGAACTTTTTCTCTTTACGGCTACAACGCGGGTCAGGCCACTGTTGCAGCTTTACGCAAGGCTGACTCAACCGACCCTAAAAAAGTTCACGCAGCGCTTAAAACTGTGAGCTTTGATACCCCCCTTGGCGAACAGCATTTCCGCGAAATCGACCATCAAGCAAATACACAATTTTGGGTCGGTCTTTCCAGCGTTAATAATGGTCAGGGCACAATGATAAACTGGCATGTTGAAAATACGAGCGACTATTCCCCCACTGACGCATGGATTCTCGAACAACGCGCCAAGGCGGCGGAAGGAAAGAAGGGCGAATGAAACCTCGGCTCTCTCCGCCTCTTCTGACCGTCACGGGCCTGCGCAAGTCATTTGGCGGCGTGGCGGCTGTGCGTGATGTGTCGTTTGACATCCGCCTTGGGCAGCTCGTGGCGCTTATCGGCGCGAACGGCGCAGGCAAGACGACCACCTTCAACTGCATCAACGGACAGCTGAAGCCTGACGGTGGGAGTGTGCTGTTCAATCCCAAAGCCCTTACCACTAAACAGCGCATCGCCCTTGAAGAAGAGGGTGAGTTAGAACACGATCATCGCTCGGAGATTCACGACATCACGGGCCGTCTGCCCCGCCGTATCGCGCGGATGGGCATCGGGCGCACGTTCCAGATCACGGCCACCTTCGCCAGCATGACGGTCGCCGAGAATGTGCAGATGGCACTGATCGCCAAGCATAAGATCGGCATGCGCTTATGGGGCCGGGCTTATAACTTTGCCCGCAAAGAATCGATGCGATATTTAGAAATGGTAGGCCTTGCCGCCCAATCCGAAAATCATAGTGCAACATTAGCCTATGGTGACCTCAAGCGCCTCGAACTCGCGATGGCGTTAGCCTGTAAACCACGCCTTCTTCTGATGGATGAACCGACAGCGGGCATGGGCATCCATGAGCGCGACGAGCTGATGGGCCTTACGCAAGCCATCGCGAAAAAGCACAATATC
>JAQUYN010000029.1 GCA_028691835.1 Alphaproteobacteria bacterium
CCTTGCCCATCACGCGGGCGATCAAGCGGAAACGATATTGATGCGTTTTGCCAAAGGCAGCGGGATTGACGGTCTTGCGGGCATGAGCGCCGTTACAGAGGTTGATGGCGTGCGGCTTGCGCGGCCCTTGTTGGGGGAGCCCAAGGCGCGCTTGATTGCGACATGTGAGGCTCATCATATCGTTTATGTGACAGACCCCAGCAACGAAGCCGACAAATATGCACGGGGACGGTTGCGCCGCGTGTTGCCGTTGCTCGAAAGCGAAGGATTTACGTCGGAACGTTTGCTTGATCTGGGAGATCGTGCCCGTGAGGCGAAAGAAGCCCTAGATCATTATGCCCATGGTTTTCTGCAGGAAGCCGTCCATGCGATGGAAGGCGGCGCGTTTAGGCTTGAACTTTCTACGTTGAGGGGCCTTCCTCGCGCTGTGGCGCTACGGGCGCTTGTGATGCTGCTAATGGCCCTCCACGAAGAGAGCTATCCCCCAGAGCGGAAGCATCTCATCCCCGTCCTCGATTGGTTGCTCGATCAGGATGAGGGCGAGGCGCGAACGCTTAATGGCGTTCTCGTGCAAAAGGGCGATCTTTGCGACAGGGCTATTTTCCTGCGTGAGCCTGCCGCAATTACAGATCGTCAAAGCCTCATTGCAGGGCAGACCTGTGTGTGGGATGCCCGATGGGATGTGACGTATGGTGGTTTAGAGACAGGCCTAGAGATTCGGGCTTTGGGACTTCAGCCCCACGATGTTTTGGACCACTTCGCGCCGCAGTTACGGGCCCATATTCCCCAAGGGCGTGTGCGTGCGGGCCTGCCCGCCGTGTGGCGCGACGATGAACTTGTGGCCATTCCGTCATTTGCTGAGCAAGACCAAGGGGTTGCAAAGGCCTTGCGCCGCCCCGTCTTGTGGGAATAAATCCTTTAAGTAAGGTTGCAAAAAGCTAAAGAGTTCCTATATCTTAGGGGACTAGTTTTGCTCTTGAATCTAAGCCCCGTCCGAAAGGCGATTACGTTGAACAGCACCGGAAAAAATATCCTCCTTATCGTTGTGATTGGTTTGATGTTGGTCGCTTTGGTCAACATGTTGCAGGGGCCAAGCTCGCTGACGGCACAAGCCATGATGCCGTACAGTGATTTCCTTACGCGTGTTGATGAGGGCAAGGTCTCTGATGTGACGATGAAAGGGAACCTTGTTTATGGCCATATGACCGATGGCGGCGTCGGTTTTACCACTTATGTTCCAAACAATGCGAATGTCGTGGATCGTTTGGTGGCCCGGAACGTCAAAATTACGGCCCAGCCTGAAATGTCGAGCGAGCCTACATTCTGGAGCGTTCTGATTTCGTCTTGGCCAATGTTGCTGATGATTGCGGTTTATATTTTCTTTATGCGGCAGATGAACGGCGCTGGCGGTAAAGCCATGGGGTTTGGCCGCAGCAAGGCCCGCCTTTTGACCGAAAAAGAAGGCAAGGTGATGTTTGAGGACGTCGCCGGAGTCGAGGAAGCCAAGCAAGAATTGGAAGAGGTTGTTGAGTTTCTGCGTGACCCACAAAAATTCCAGAAACTCGGTGGTAAAATCCCCAAGGGTGTGTTGCTCGTCGGGCCTCCGGGAACAGGTAAGACTTTGATTGCACGGGCTGTGGCTGGTGAAGCTGATGTGCCGTTCTTTACGATTTCCGGTTCGGATTTTGTTGAAATGTTTGTCGGTGTTGGTGCAAGCCGCGTGCGTGACATGTTTGAACAGGGTAAGAAAAACGCGCCGTGCATTATCTTTATTGATGAAATCGACGCGGTAGGACGTCATCGTGGCGCGGGGCTTGGTGGCGGGAATGACGAACGCGAACAAACGCTCAATCAGTTGCTTGTTGAGATGGACGGGTTTGAAGCGAATGAAGGTGTGATCTTGATTGCGGCGACGAATCGCCCCGATGTACTTGATCCCGCTTTACTGCGCCCCGGTCGTTTTGATCGTCAGGTTGTTGTGCCCAATCCAGATATTCTTGGCCGCGAACGTATCTTGAAGGTTCATATGCGCAAAGTTCCTCTGGCCAAGGATGTGGATGCGCGCACGATTGCACGCGGCACACCAGGATTCTCGGGTGCCGATTTGGCAAATTTGGTGAACGAGGCCGCGTTGCTCGCAGCGCGTCGGAACAAGGCCAATGTTGACATGGGCGATTTTGAATCCGCCAAGGATAAGGTCATGATGGGGGCCGAGCGGCGCTCGATGGTGATGACGGACAAGGAACGGGAATTGACGGCCTATCACGAGGCTGGACATGCGCTGGTCGGATTGAATGTGCCGCAAAGCGACCCTCTTCATAAAGTGACAATTATCCCCCGTGGTCGGGCTTTGGGCGTAACCATGAACTTGCCAGAGCGCGACAAATACAGCCAAACGATGGTCGAGCTGACCTCGCGTCTCGCGATGTTGTTTGGTGGCCGTATGGCCGAAGAAATTATCTTTGGCAAAGAGAATGTCACAACGGGTGCGAGCAGCGACATCTCTCAAGCCACAAACATTGCGCGTCGCATGATTACAGAGTTTGGCATGTCCGACAGGCTGGGACGCGTGCGTTATAACGCGAATGAACAGGAAGTGTTCTTGGGCCATTCTGTCGCGCAGACTCAAAATATGTCGGAGATGACGGCACAATTGATCGATGAAGAAGTCCGCGCTTTGATTGAACAGGCGGAAACGGCGGCACGCACTATTCTCACGACGCGCAAGGATGACTTGAAGACAATCGCCGAAGCGCTCTTGGAATATGAAACTTTGTCAGGTGAAGATGTTGCGACGCTGTTGCGTGGCGAAGAGCTTGATCGCAAGGAACATGTTGTCAAGGTGCCCGCGTCGGATGCCGCCGCCACTGGACGTCGCGGTTCTGTGCCAAAGGTTACAAGCGGTCCTTCTGATGCGACAACGCAAGGTGCAGGAATCACAGTATGACACGTAAACTTTTTGGAACGGATGGTATCCGTGGCCGTGCCAACCAAGAACCCATGACTGCGACCACGGCCTTGTCCGTTGCGATGGCTGCAGCGCAGCTTTTCCGGCGGGGCGATCATCGTCATCGTGTCGTGATTGGCAAGGATACGCGCTTGTCTGGTTATTTGTTAGAGCCTGCTTTGACGGCTGGTTTTATTGCGCAGGGCATGGATGTTGTGCTTCTTGGTCCTATTCCGACGCCTGCCGTTGCTATGTTGGTCAAAAGTTTGCGTGCCGATTTGGGCGTGATGATTTCAGCCTCGCATAATCCTTATGCCGACAACGGCATTAAGCTTTTTGGCCCCGACGGTCAAAAATTGTCAGATGATTTAGAGCGTCAAATCGAAGAGATTATGGACAATGGCGGACAAGATCTTGTGCCATCGGATGCTCTTGGCAAGGCTGCGCGTCTTGAAGATGCGACGGGCCGTTATGTCGAGTTTGTGAAAGCAACTTTTCCTAATGGCTTGCGCTTAGATGGACTGAAGATTGTCGTCGATTGCGCCAATGGCGCAGCTTATAAGGTTGCCCCGACGGTTTTGTGGGAGCTTGGCGCCGAAGTGATCGTGATTGCTGCCAGTCCCAATGGACGGAACATCAATGATAAATGTGGGGCAACACATACAGACGCGTTGCGTGAAATGGTCATTTTGCATGGGGCGGATGTTGGTATTGCGCTTGATGGTGATGCGGATCGTTTGATTATGTGCGATGAAAAGGGGCAGGTTATTGACGGTGACCAGCTGATGGCGCTGATTATCCTTGCTTGGGCCAAGGAAGGTCGCTTGAAAGGCGGCAAGCTGGTCACAACGGTTATGTCGAACCTTGGGTTAGAACGTCTTTTACGGGCCAATGGTATTGGCATGCTTCGTACCAATGTCGGTGATCGCTATGTTGTGGAAGCCATGCGCGAACAGGGCTGTAACATTGGTGGCGAACAATCCGGTCATATGGTGTTGAGCGATTACAGCACCACGGGCGACGGACTTTTATCCGCGCTTCAGGTTTTGGCCGTCATTTGCGAACGCAAGCAACCCGCAAGCCTCGTCTGTCGTTTGTTCGATCCTGTGCCTCAGATTTTGAAAAGCGTTCGCACACAGCGCGAGGTGATGATGGATCCCCTTTTCTTGGGGGCGATCAAGAAAGCAGAAGATGAATTGAACGGATCTGGACGGGTTTTGGTGCGCAAGTCTGGAACCGAGGATCTCATCCGCGTCATGGCTGAGGGCGACGATCCCACGCTTGTGCAAAAAGTCGTTGATGATCTCGTCGCCATGGTGGCTTAAAGCAAGGTATATGAAAGATGCTTCCCCAAACGGATAAGGATAACGGGGTCATAGATGACCTTGTTTTACCAGATCGCATGAATGCGCATTTCTTTCGTTTGTTTCTGGATGCCTGTGATGATGGCATCGAACATCAGGATTCCATGCGTCGCCATGGAAGAAGAATAAACGAGACAATCTTTGGCCTTGCGTCGGTTGAATCGCTGAGGCATCGAAACGACATAAAGCGGCGGCAAACAAACACGCAATTTGCTGCCCGACACTTTGAAGATGTTGATAGACTTTGGGAACAAGGTGTTCCTGAACGCCGTGTTCATAATCAGAGAAAAGCATCCTGTGACAGAGCGCGTAAGAAGTTCTGTATTCTGCCCCTTCTGCGCGGGAAGAATGTGCGGACTAACGTGTCGACCCTAGAAGGCGTTTGATGTTTACCTTCATCATTTCCAAATAGGTTGGAGCTTCCCCATCAGGTTTAGACAAGGCATCGGCATAGAGCGTGCCCCCCATTCTTGCCCCTGTATCTTCGGCAATCTGTTCAATCAGGCGCGGGTCTGTCATGTTTTCGATAAACAGGACTTTGATGTCTTGCTTTTGAATTTGATGAATAAGGTTAGCGACATCCGCCGCCGAGGGTTGGGCTTCGGTGTTCATCCCAATGGGGGCTAAAAATGTGAGGCCGTAGGCCTCGCTGAAATAGCCAAAAGCATCGTGGGTTGTAATGATTTTGCGTTCGCTAGCGGGCAAAGCCGAGAATCTTTCGCGGGCTTTGCGATCAAGGGATTCTATCTTTGCAATAAGTGTTCGGGCACGTTCCTTGAAGGATTCCGATTTATTGGGACGCGCCGCAATCAGCGCCGCCGTAATGTTCTTGATGTAAAGTTGCCCGTTGCGCAAATCTTGCCAGGCGTGGGGATCAACGACACTTTCCCCTTTGGGGGCATCGGCATGATTTAACACGCGGGCATGAACGCCGGCCGAGGCAACAAGAAGCTTAGCTTTAGTGCCAGAGGCTTTGATCAAGCGACCAATCCAGCCCTCAAAGTGCAGTCCGTTGATCGCGATAATTTCAGCATCGCGTAATCGTTTGGCATCTTCGGGCGAAGGTTGGAACTCGTGCGCATCTTCGTCAGGTCCGACGAGCGTATCAATCATCACGTCATTGCCCCCAACTTGTTCGATCATGTCGCCAAGAATCGAAAAGCTTGCAACAATTTTGATGGGGGTTTCTTGCGCACGTGCTGGGGTGCTTAAAAGGGCAAGGCAACAAAGAACTGATAAAACGGGTTTCAACATGGGAAAAGCCTTCTTGTCGATGCGATTGTTATGTTATAATATAACGCAGTAAATGCGCAACGCAAGCGGGATCGAAACCCAAAATGACAACAGAAAAACTTTCGCTACAAAATCAAAAAGTCTTTGACCTTCTGTCACGCTCAAAGACACCGCTTTCGGCGTACGAAATTCTCGATAAGTTGCGTAAGCATGGGGTGCGTTCGCCGCCGACCGTCTATCGTGCGCTTGAGAAACTGCAGCAGATGGGGCTTGTGCATCGTGTGGAGACGCTGAATGCTTTTGTCGTGTGTCGTCATGTCTGTGGCAAGCCACACGGCGGTGTCAGCCCCTTTGCGATTTGTACCAGTTGTGGCGCTGTTCAAGAATTGTGTGAGCCCACTTTGGCGCGGGCGCTCAAAAAATTGGGGGCTGAATTTCTGGCTGAAGTTGGTCACAAGATTTTTGAGGTATCCGGCATTTGTCACGCCTGTCAAAGCAAGAAGATTACACATGTTTAGTTTCAGTTTAGCTGCCCGTTTGGGCGTTGCGGCTTGTGTCTGTGCGATTGCTCTTGCGCTCGCTTTCTGGGCCATTTAAGGAGTAGCTTGATGACTCAACCCTTGATCACATTGGATTCTGTCGCCTATCAGTACGGACACTATATAGCCTTGCACGATGTTTCAGGGCAATTTGCTGCCGGATCCTTGACGGCGATGGCGGGACCCAATGGCGCGGGGAAAAGCACGCTTTTAAAGGTGATAGCGGGCATTATGCGCCCACAAAAAGGGTTCGTGCGCATTCATCCCGATTTTCTGGATAAGATCGGTTATTTGCCGCAAACGAGCACGATTGAACGAGATTATCCCATCACGGTTTTGCAGGCTGTCAGTACGGGGCTGTGGCCTCAAGTGGGAAGCATCAAGGCGATCACATCAGAGTTGAAAGTGCAGATAACAGCGGCTCTGGGGGAAGTTGGGCTTAATGGTTTCGAACAGCGGCAAGTCGGTGAGCTTTCAGGTGGCCAGTTTCAGCGTATGCTTTTCGCTCGCCTTATTTTGCAAAATCCTCAGATCATCCTGCTTGATGAGCCTTTTGCCGCGATTGATGCCGAGACGACCAGTAAACTGATGCATATTCTTTTGAAATGGCATGAGCAAGGCCGCACCATTGTTTGCGTTTTGCATGATCTGATGCTGATCCGAAAATATTTTCCTGAATCTTTCGTGTTGGCTGGTAAATGCCTTGGGCGTGGCCACACGCATACGTTGTTTGAACAAAAGCTTCTGTCCTTTGACCTTGATATGGCGGAGCTTGTCAGCCCTGAAGAGCATAAGGCCACCCCATGATGATTTCGCCGCTGATCGATCCCTTTGTTGATTTCGCCTTTATGAGGCGTGCTTTGGCCACAGCCTTGATCCTTGCTTTGGGGGGCACTCCGCTTGGCGTTTTTATGTCGCTTCGGCGCATGACCCTTGTTGGTGATGCTTTGGGCCATGCGATTTTGCCGGGCGTTGCCGTTGCTTTTTTGTTGGCAGGACTTTCCGTTTGGGCGATGACGCTTGGGGGTGTTATTGCGGCGATTTTTGTGGCTCTTTTGGTCACGTTCCTTACGCGATTTACAAAAATCAAAGAGGATTCTGCTTTTACCCTTGTCTATCTTTTGTCGTTAGCCATTGGCGTTACGTTGCTTTCTATCAAGGGGAGCAACGTTAACTTGTTTCACCTGTTGTTTGGTAACATTTTGGCGATTGATCAGGAAAGTTTGATTCTCATTACAGGGGTTTCGTGTTTGTCCCTGTTTGTTTTGGCGGCTCTTTATCGGCGGCTAGTCGTGGAAGGGTTTGATCCAGATTTCTTGAAGGTCGCTGCGTCTCACCATCGACTCACAGGATGGACAAACCCTGTTTTCTTTGTCCTGTTGATGATGAATCTCGTCGCTGCGTTTCAAGTTTTGGGCACATTGATGGCGCTTGGGTTGATGATCCTGCCTGCTGTGGCGGCTCGTTTTTGGGTGCGCAATATCGATAAAATTATTCCCGTTGCCATGGGGTTTGCGTGTTTTTCAGCTTATACAGGTTTGTTGGCATCATATTATGCGCACTCACCATCGGGGCCCGCGATTGTTTTGGTCGCTGGTGGGGTGGCGTTGTTTTCTGCACTTATGGGGCGTGTGGGAAGTCTCAGGACCTATATCGCTCAATAGCCCTTATTGTCGATATAGTCATACAAATAGCCTGTACCGGCCCCAACAGCCCCGCCAATGGCTGCACCGCAAGCCACGCATCCGCCTGTCAAAGCGATGCTAAGGGCCCCCGCTGTGGCGCCGATTGCGCCACCCGTCAAAAGGCGTTGTTGCTGTGTTGACAAATCGCTGCAGGCACCAAGACCCAGAAGGCATACGAGCGAGAAGGCTAGAATGGCTTTGTTTTTTGTTGATGGAATGCGTGTCGTCGGTGTCATGGGGCTCTCCTAAAATAGACAGCTAAGCCTTATCAGAAGAGTCCTACTAAAAAGTTACCGTTTGTTTTCTAGGATGTCGAAACAAAGGCCAAGGCCCGCACCGACAGCGGCCCCCAACGCAGCGGCGCATGGAATGCATCCGCTTGTTGCCGCGACGGCGACAATGCCTGTTCCGGCCCCGATGGCCCCGCCAACTAAGGCATATTTCATGGCGCTTTCCGGCTTTTCACAGCCGCCGAGGAGGAGGAGAAGCGCCGTGATGGCACACATTTTTTTACTGCAAGAAGTGAGTGTCGTCATGATCTTTGCTTTGTAATTGAAAGGTTAAAATTATATTAACGGCATTCTATCTTATTTTGATGCCCATGGCAAGAAAAGAGACGTCCTGCGAGCCTCAGAATTCGGAGATAACTTGTTGAATATGTTTGGGTTTATAAAGTGATTTTGTTTGGTTTTTCTCGCGCAGAGTGTTAGCTTAGCGTGACTTTCGGGCCCCACTGATTCTGGTCAGAAAAGAACAAAAACCATCATTTCTTAAAACAGGTACCCCCTTGACTGATACTCCGGCTATAACGCCCCCCCGTTCCGATATTGCCCTCATCACAATTGAAGAGGAAATGCGTCGCTCATATCTCGATTACGCGATGAGCGTGATTGTAAGTCGTGCGCTGCCTGATGTTCGTGATGGCCTGAAACCCGTTCATCGCCGCATTCTGTATGCGATGAAAGAAGGCGGGTATGATAGTTCTAAGCCTTATAAAAAATCGGCGCGCATCGTCGGTGATGTCATGGGTAAATATCATCCCCACGGCGACAGCGCGATTTATGATGCCATGGTTCGTATGGCGCAAGATTTTTCAATGCGTCTGCCTTTGGTCGATGGGCAGGGCAACTTTGGCTCGATGGATGGCGATCCTGCGGCGGCTATGCGTTATACTGAGGCGCGTTTGGCCAAGGTGGCCGAAATGTTGCTTGAGGACATCGATAAAGACACCGTCGCGTTCCAGCCGAACTATGATGAAATTACCGTCGAGCCCGTTGTGCTTCCGGCGCGTTATCCGAACTTGTTGGTCAATGGCGCAAACGGCATTGCCGTTGGTATGGCGACAAATATTCCGCCTCATAATCTGGGTGAAGTTTGTGATGCGTGTATGGCTTATATTGATAAGCCTGATATTACCATTGACGAGCTTTTAGAAATCGTGCCGGGACCGGATTTCCCGACGGGTGGCCTTATCCTTGGTCATGCTGAATGCCGCAAGGCCGCTCATACGGGGCATGGTAGCATAAGGGTGCGGGCGAGAACGCATATCGAAGAGGTGCGTAAGGACCGTCAAGCCATCGTTGTTACGGAAATTCCGTATCAAAAAAACAAAAAGACGATGATCGAAGACATGGCCCGCAAGGTACAGGACAAGGTGCTTGAAGGCATCTCTGACCTGCGTGACGAGTCGGATCGCGACGGCGTGCGTATGGTCATCGAGCTTAAGCGCGATGCCGTGGCCGATGTCGTGCTGAACCAGCTTTTCAAGCATACGGATTTGCAAACGAATATTGGCCCGAATATGTTGGCTCTGCATAAGGGGCGGCCTGAATTGATGACGCTGCGGGCCATCATTGGCGCGTTTGTCGATTTTCGTGAGGAAGTCATCACGCGGCGAACGATCTTTGAACTTAATCAAGCCCGTGAACGCGCCCATATTTTATTGGGTCTTGCTGTTGCTGTTGCCAATATTGATGAAGTGATCGCGTTGATCCGTAAAGCGCCTGATCCTTCGGTTGCCAAACAACAATTGTTGGACCGTGCGTGGCCTGCCGCTGATATTGCGCCGTTGATTAAGTTGGTCGATGAAGATGGCTTGCGTGATGATAATACTTATCGCATGTCGGAAACGCAGGCTAAGGCGATTCTTGATTTACGCTTACACCGCTTGACGGGGTTGGAGCGTGATAAGATTGGCAACGATTTGCATGTTGTCGTTGATCAAATCAAAGACTACCTTGATATTTTGGCCAATCGGGACCGTGTCCTTGCGATCATGAAGGACGAGATTATGGAAGTGCGGGCGCGTTTTGCAACGCCGCGTCGCACGACGATTGAAGCTCTTGAGTTTGAGGCTGACGTCGAGGATTTGATTCAGCGCGAGGATATGGTCGTGACAGTCAGCATGTCGGGCTATATCAAGCGCGTGCCTTTGTCGACGTATCGTGCCCAAAAGCGCGGCGGCAAAGGACGCTCTGGTATGACGACGAAGGATGAAGATTTTGTCTCCGATATCTTTGTGGCGTGCACCCATACGCCCATGTTGTTCTTTTCTTCTGTGGGCAAGGTTTATAAGTTGAAGGTGTACAAGCTTCCACTCGGTACGCCGCAGGCCCGTGGCAAGGCTCTTGTGAATTTGCTTCCGCTTGAACAAGGCGAGACGATCACGACCACTTTGCATTTGCCTGAAGATGAAGCTTCATGGCAGGAGCTGGATGTGTTCTTTGCAACGTCTGCCGGTAATGTTCGCCGCAATAAATTGTCTGACTTCGTCAATGTTCGCGCCAATGGATTGATCGCGATGAAGTTGGATGACGGTGATCGTTTGATCGCTGTGCGCACCTGCACGGGACATGACGATGTGTTCCTTGCCTCGCGTCTGGGCAAGGCTATTCGTTTTGCCGTCGAAGATGTGCGTGTGTTTGCTGGCCGTGCTTCGACGGGCGTACGAGGCATTCGTCTTGCAAATGGCGATGAGGTTATGTCGATGTCAATCCTCATGCATGCAGAAACAACGCCGGACGAGCGTGCGGCCTATATGAAACAACGTCGCGCTATGTTGGCGGCTTCCGGCGAAGAGGCAAACGGAAACGCTGCTGGCGGTCCAGATGAAGATGATGGCAACACGGATCTTGTTCTTTCCGCCGAACGATTTACCGAGCTTCTCGCCCTTGATGAGCAGCTATTGACGGTTTCAGATCGTGGTTTTGGCAAGAGGACCTCGGCCTATGCTTACCGCATCACGAACCGTGGCGGGCAGGGCATTACGAATATGTCGCCTAATGATCGTAACGGGCAGGTTGTCGCAACCTTCCCTGTTAAGAATGAGCAAGAGATCATGATGGTGACCGATGGCGGTCAAATTATTCGTATGCCTGTTCATGATGTGCGCATTACGGGCCGCAGCTCACAGGGCGTGATTATGTTCCGCGTCGCGGACGGTGAGCGTATCGTGTCGGTCGCCGCTTTGGATGTTGATGAGATGGTCGAGGCTAGCGAGGATCAAGACCAAGGATAAGGACTCATAATTGTTTCTCAAACCGCCTGCGTTAACCATAGCGCAGGCGGTTTTTTATTGCTTTCAGACGGACAAAAAACATAGGAATGATGGGGTGGGTAGCTTTTGTCGCCATTTTGTCGCATACTTCATTTTGGCGTTTTTATAAAAGTAAGTCAGGCAAGCAAAAGCTCAAGGCCTCATGCTGCGTTTGGATGTGAAATTAACGAGATCAAGGAGAGAAAGATGACACAAGAATATAGCGAAACAGATGAAATGGCCAATTTGGCTGCACTTAAGAAGGAAATGTTCGGTCGCGCTTTTAAGAAAGGTGAAACACACTACAACACAGGATCTGGATACGGCTTTGAAATTGGAGCTGTGGCTGCAAGTGCCTATGCTAACCTTCTGCAGGCTCAAATTGCTTTGCAGAATTCCGGCCAGCATCATGCCAAGAAATAACGTGCGCAGGTAAGCCTATATTGCCCGATGGCTCTGACGGGTATGGCAGGGTAATGTTTCCTTCACTTGCATTGTGACGGGGAAACGTGTCTGTGCAGAAATGCCCCATAAATGAAGAAAAAGCCTCCTTCCCCCCCTTTTTATTTGAAAAAAAGGGGAGATCAAAGCATCCTGCCGCTTGAAACGAATCACAACGGCAGTGGGTTTTTGGGCGCATGAAAAACAAACTTCGTATCGGTCTTTATCCGGGGACATTCGATCCCATTACGCTTGGACATTATGAGATTATTTGCCGTGCGTCCAAGCTCGTCGATAAGTTGGTGATTGGCGTTGCCAAGAACGCAGGCAAGGGCCCCCTGTTCGATACGAGATCGCGTGTTAAGCTCGTGGAAGCCGAAGTTGCGCCGCTGATCGAAAAAGGTGCACGTATTGAAGTGAAGGCTTTTGATAATCTTTTGGTTCATTATGCATTGGATATTGGGGCTGATGTGATTGTGCGAGGCCTGCGCGCCGTATCAGATTTTGAGTATGAATTTCAGATGGCGGGCATGAATCACCGTATGTGTAAGGATGTGGAAACAGTGTTCTTGATGGCCTCTGACAGACACCAGTTTATTTCATCGCGGTTCGTTAAAGAAATTGCAGTTTTGGGCGGGGACATCAGCACGTTTGTCAGCGAGCGGATCGTTCAAGAGATCGAAAAACGCTTTAGTCAAGAAGCTGGCCGTAAAAAAGTCTCTCCCGAAGTACGGGATTAATACCAACCGCCCGATGAACCGACGCGCTGGGTCATGAGCGGTTGCGAGGAGATAGCCTTTCGCCGGACAGTCCTCTCCTTAAAAAGCAAGGGGTGCCGTCCGGCAAGAGGCGTGCGAGGCGCAGAGCGAATGAGTAAAAACAACGCCACCAGTGAGTCCGCTCATAGACCCGCTGGTATAAGTTGCTTTCTTATTTCTGCGTGGCGAGCTGATAGGGCCTCGCGACGCGGGGGAAGGCGTCGGGCGTCAATTCATATTTGGCCAGAATTTTATCCATTTGGCCGCTGTAAACAAGTTCTTGTACGGCGTAATCCAAAAATTCTTTCAGCTCCATATCTCCTTTACGTACGGTCAGGGCATTCCCGTAAATGCGGACGGGGTTGTCTTGCCCTAAAGAACGAAGCGTACCAGGATTATTTTGAAGGAACTCTGCCACGCCAGAGGGTTCAGCAAAAACGACGTCGGCTTTGTGTGTGACGATGTTTTGAAAATTCTGCGAAAAGGGCGTGATGTCGGGCATCGAGACTCGTTCAAGCTCTGGATAGTCGCTTCGCGAAATCTGGTCTTCTATGGCGCCATCGATGACAGAAAGCCGCGCCTTAATGCGTTTAATATCAGCAAGTGTGTGGATGCGATCATCATCTGTGCGGACCCAGGCGAGGATGGTGCTGTAAAACGCATACTGAGAAAAGGTTTCGGCCATTGCGCGGGTGGAGCTAGGCCATTGCCCGCCGCAGAAAACATCGTAACGGCCTCCATCAAGCCCGGGGATAATATTTTGAAAGCCAACTTCCTCTGCCCAACGGATCTTAAGTCCTGCATTCTGGCCTATTTGTTCCATGACATCATAGAAGATACCGGAAAGTTGCCCTGTGTTGGCATCGCGCCGAATATAGGGTGAGTAGATAAGGTAACCGCAGCTGATTTCGTGTGACGTACGAATATGGGCCAACGTGCTGTCAGCTTTGTTTTTTGCAGAGCTTTGTGGATCGCACCCTACGAAGGCCATGAAGACAAGTATCAAAAGCCTGCTTTGGTTTGCTCTTCTTGCCATTTGGGTGCCTCATTTTAAAGGTAGAGTGCTGGTGCAGATCATAAAAGGACGAGACTCATATCGACTTTTGATTCCTGTGGTGTGTCCGTGTCCTGTATTATTTGTGGATTGTGTCAAGTTGTTAGGGGAATCGAAAGGGGTAAAGGTTATATTTGTTGGCTAACAAGGTTAATCTGTTACTTTTTTATTGACCTGTGGCCCCTGTGTTCTTAGGGTGCCACTTCACGGCGTGACCTCGTAGCTCAGTTGGTAGAGCATTTGACTTTTAATCAGAGGGCCATGGGTTCGAGTCCCATCGGGGTCACCATTAAATACCTAGAGGGTACAAAGTCCCTAAAAAACCTGAAGGGACAAGTAGTTAGGGCGGTTCGAAAACCCTCTTTTTTGCTATAACGCACATTCTCCGAAAAAGTCAGTTTTAGGACCGTTTTCTGGGCGACAATATCGCCAGAAGCCCAGAGTTTCTGCGGATTTTTGAGAAAATCAAAAGCGGTTCGATAAATCTCATTGAAGGTCTGCTGGGGACGGTTGTTGGCCTCGATTTTTTCTCTCAAAAGGATCTTCCGCATCCCCAATTCTTTGACCTTGCCTTCATAGACAGCGCAGAGATTCTCGTCCTCTGTGTCCAAAAGCCGATCCAAAAGCTGGGCCTCTTTCTTTTCAATGGCCTGAAGTTCCGCCTTGAGCAGGATGCTTTCCTCTTTTTTGTTTCCGTTGCGGGCTTCCCAGCAATCCCTGAACATTTCCTTGGCAACTGTTATGAGTTTATCAGCGGGGCAGAGGCTTGCGAGCAGGACAAGAAAGTCCGCGTCAATTTGTTCTCTTCGGATGGACTTCCTGCAAGCGGGGCAGCCCTTGGTATCGCAAAAGTAATAGGGGTACTCGGAATTGCGGCCCCTTGACCAACAGGAGGTCATGGGCTTGCCGCAGTGATCACAGAGGATGAACCCGCGCAAGGGAAAATCTGTGCTTAGGTCTTTGCGGACAGGTGCTTTGGCTCCGCTATCCAGCCGATCTTGAATCTTTTGCCATGTTTCAAGAGTGATGATGGCTTCATGTTTGGCGGGAACAAAATGAATGTCCCATTCAGGCATCGTGATATAGCCTGCATAGGTCACCCGTCGCAGAAGGTTTTCAACGCGCTGAAGATGAACTTCGCCTTTGTTGTTTCTTGGATAGGTTGGATGTGTTTCAAGAAATCTTTTGACCTGGCTCTTCGTCTCAAAACGACCATAAGCATAGCCTTCTAACGCTTCCTGAACAATTGTTGCTAACGGTTCGTCGCGCACCAGCATCTTGCCGTGACCAGAAATGCTTTTGTAGCGATAACCAACGGGTGGAGTTGTCACCCAATAGCCGTTCATGGTTCGCGCCCGCATACGGTTTTTGACTTGCTCGGCGTTCTTTTGACGTTGGTGTTGCGAGACACTGGCCAGAAGATTTTCAACAAGGCGGCTGTCGGAGTCTTCACCAAATTCAATTGATGGAGATTCCAACTTGCCGCCAGCTTGTGCGATAGCTGCGCGAAGTTCCAAGTGCGCTTCAAGGCCACGTGCAAGGCGGCTAATGTCATCAATGATGACGGCGTGTTTTTCTTTCTTGTTCTTTTTCAGGAAAGAAAGCATTTCCTGCATTTTGGGGCGATCAATCATGCCGCCCGATACGCCCTCATCATGAAAGGCTTTGACGACTTCGTACTTCTTCAGCTTCGCGTATTCGCGGCATCTGGTGTCCTGTGACTCTAGTCCGTGGCCCTCTTTAACCTGCTTGAGGCTCGAAACACGGCAATAAATGACAGCATATTTTATCATGAAATCTGTTCGTAACCCTCATAGTGCCATTAAACCTGTTCGTATTATAGCAAAGATGGCAGGAAAATCACGGCTCAATCGTTTGCTTTCGTCCCTCTCTGGCAAAGCTGAACCGGATCTTCGCCAAAGGCTTGGTCGATAAAGTGGTTCATAATGTTCCAAAGGGCCAAAGTAATTTCGTCCCTGTCAGCATCCGTCATATTGAACTCGCCCATATAGCCTCTGTATTTTTCAAAATCAGGAAGGCTCATACGTAGCTGCTCCTTATTGTGCGGCGTTGTGGCGCGGGTGCAGGCTTTGGTGCGGGGGCAGCATTGGTTTCAGTGCTTAAGGCCTCCTGCGTAACGCCAACGGCTTTTTCGAGTTTGAGCCAGATAGCTTCGGTGAAACGGTCGATCCCGACATTGGCCGCTGCTGCACGGGCGTACACGCGGCAGTCGAGGGCTTCATTCCGTTCGCGCTCTTTGCGCCATTCACGATGTGGGAAGCCTCGTTTGTTTTTTGTTGTGACCAGCCGCTCGGCGGTGAGCTGCTTAAAATACTCTTCCCCATATTTCGGGAAGTGGCAGTAACCAGCGGGGAAGCCCGCGCCTTGTTCCATTTGCTCGTCGGTCGGCGCGTCCTTGCGAAGGCATCCATAGACTTCGGATTTGCAAAAGGATGATCCCACAGGCCAGACTAAAAGGCCGCGACGTTTGCGCTTGCCCCTTATGGTCACATCCATCGGGCTGGGCGCTCCCAGCGCCGCACCAAGGCGATCCATGCCTTTGACGGCAAGCACCCTATCGCCCGATTGACGGCGTACCCAGTCGTAAACCTCTTGTGTTGCGTAACCTGTGTCGATGGCCAGCTTGAGGATGGCAAGGTTCACGCCACCATCATGCGTAAAGCTTTCAGCCAAGATCGCGTCAAGCGCCTGCCAAACTTCCGGCTTTGCGGGATCACCTTGCAAAACGCGATAGTCGATAGACCAGCTCTCGCGGTCGCGCCCCCACGCCACGATTTCAAGTTCAAGGCGGTCTTTCTGTACGTCCACGCCCGCCGTGAGGAACAAGCCACCCATCGGCACGGTGCAAATGCGATACTCTTCGCGCCGTTCATACAGGCGGTGCCATTCAGGGGCTTCGCCTTTTTCAACGTAGGTCTCGCCAAGTTCTGTGTTTTTGAATGATTTGATAGAAGCATCCGATCCTTGCGCGTCGAGCCATGAGCGAGCTATGTCCGCCCAACTCCGCCAACCAAGCGGAGAATAGAGGCTGGAGATATGAAACCCCGCTGTGCGCCCATCGCCTTGTGCATGGGATTGCCAGTAGCCATTGTCCAACATATCCGTTTTGTGATGCTCTTCAAAAAGCTGTGAGCAATGCTCGCATTCATAAGCCGCTTTTTCCGGCTGGTTGTGCGGCCATTTAAGCTGCGGAAACTTCAGCCATTGAAACGTGCCGCAAAGCGGACATGGCAGCATAAAGCGGCGCATGTCGCTGGCTTCATATTCTCGCTCAATGCGCGATAGGCCTTTGATCGTCGGGGTTGAGACCACAAAGATTTTGCGTCGCGCAAAGGTGCGGGTTCGAGCTTCGGCCAGCGCCACCGGATCGCCTTCGCCATCAACATCCCCTGGATACCCATCGACTTCATCAAGAAACAGGAAGCGCACAGGCATAGAACGCAGCCCCGCCGCGCTGTTGGCTCCAGTTAAAACCAACAATCCGCCAGGAAACTCTTTGGTCAGAACCGTGTTGCCGGAATCTTTAGATCGTGCAGGCTTGACCAGTTCACGAAGAACCGCGCTTTCCTCCAAAAGCGGATCAATGCGCTGTTTAGAATTGCGCTTGGCCATCTCCACCGTGGGCAAAACAGCCAATGTCGGCCCAGGGGTATGATGGATGATATAGCCCAGCCAGTTATTGCCGCATTCCGTCCCGCCGATCTGTGCACCTTTCATAAAAACAACCCGCTCGACGGGAGAGCTGGCCGAAAGGCAATCCATAATCTCTTTCAAGTATGGCGTTCGGCTTGTGCGCCACGGCCCTGGCTCGGATGCCGCCTTGCCGGAGAGAAAGCGATTGCCGTCCGCCCATTCTGAAACAAGCAATATAGGATCGGGCTTCAGCCCTTCCAAATAGGAACGGATGAAAGCAACTTCTTGCGGATCGTTCATCGTGTCAGATATTTTCTGGATCGGATTTAGAGAACTCTTCCAACACGCGGGAAAGCTCTTCGCTCAAAAGCTGATTAACTTTGAAGCGGTCGTTCTCTGCCGCGACAATGGCGTCGATGCGGTTTGGAATACCCAAAAGCTGGTCGCGCAATTGCCGCGCAAGATTGAACCAACGGACAGTTACTTTTTCCAAGGGGACGAGCCGTCCGGCCTTTTCCTCGTATTCCATTTTTCGAAGCCGTGCGACGTAAAGTTCCCGAATGGCACGGCTTTGGATGTAAGTCGGCCCTTCAGCAGATGATACGGGGGCAGCTTCTTCGGTTTTGGTTTTAGGCTTCGCTTGAGGAGCTGGTTGTTGCGCCGTTTTTTGCGCTTCCACCTGTCCTGGATCACTGTTTCGTTCCCATTGCAGATCGGCTGTGGCAGGATCAATCTTGCCGTCTGGATTTCTGGTAATGCGACCACTTTGAACGGCCTTCATCACCGCGCTTTTTGAACACCCTCTGTGCGCGGCATAGGCTCGGATTGACAGTCCCATAATTCATTTTGTCTTAGCTGCGGTGCAGATTGTTGTAATCGAGAATCCAGCCCGCAAACTCGCCAAAGCGGAAGAACGGCACGGCCTCTTCACCAAGGAAGGCCGGATCAATGGGGCGTTGCACACCGCTTAGGCTCAATTCTTTTTCAATAATCTCTTCAGGACGCACCCCAGCCGCGATCTTGTGCGATAAAGCGATGCGGGAAAGGATGGTTGCGGGATAGCCTTGCACGGCCTCGCATTTATCGACCACAAGGATCGCACCGCCTGGACGCAGGTTTTCTTTCAGCCTGTCAAGGAACTGCTCCCGCTGGTGCGGGGGAAAGAACATAAAGACGAGGAAACAGATCGCGAGGTCAAATTGCTGATAAGGAAAGGTCAAGGCATCCGTTATCGCCAACATGCCAGGACCGTCATAGAGCGCGGCCATTTCCGCGCTTTCTTCAATCGCGATCAGCTCGGCGTTGCGCGAGTCCAGCGTCGTTTGCAAAGCGCGGCCAATGTTACCCGTCGAAGCCCCAATGTCATAGACAAGCCCGCCCTGCGGAATGTAATGCCGCCCGATATAGGCGACGGCTGAAGTCAGAAGGTCATACCACGGCAATTGTTCGCGCACATGATGATCGAACCCTTCGGCTACGCCCTGATTGGCAAACGTCCATTCTTGCGGGATCTGCATGGCAGAGCCTCCTTTCATTTCGGCAATGTTTGGTGGGTTAGTCTTTGGGCTTGAATGTCTCAAGCACCGTGTCCCGTGTCAGGGCGACGATGTCGAGCTTTTCATACATGGCGCGTGTGGATGGGTTGCTTTCAATTGCAACATAGCTTTCAGGGTTCGCGCCGTATTTGGGGAAGATATATTTTTCGAGGATTTTCTTTTTGCAAGATGGCGGAGCCAAGAACCACTCGTTGAAATAAGCGTCCTGTGGTTGCCAGCTTGTCTTGTATTTGATGCTTTGAAGCGTCCGGTCTTTGTGAATCTTGGGCCGCGCCGTTATCAGGATAACGGTCTTATCCTTAATGCGGTTCAAAAGATCGAAGGAGTACGTTTCTTTCTCAATCTGACGAACAAAGGGCTTCAGCTTTTGCTGGCTGTTGGAAACAAGCGTGTAATTCAGATCGAGCAAAATAATCATAACTTTATACCTAGCCGTTTTTCATAGGCAGATGTCGCTTCCTCCACCAATCCCATACGGCTCCCATCAGGATACGGTAAATCAAACTCAAAAGCGATAGCTGCTTTTAATTGCGTGGGATTAATGGGCTTGGGACCGGCGCAAATGGCTGTCACGTTATGAACGCGCTCTCCCACTTGGACTCTCTCAAAGAAAGGCTGGAAGAGTTCGTAAAACTCTTTTTGCGAATGATACTTCTGAACCTTGGGCTTGGACTGGAAATCGCCCAGCGAGATGCCGCCTTCATAATCCAGCCTGAAGAGACATTCCTTCAAACGGCGTTCTGATATTTGATTGCATCCGGCAAGGTTCTTCCAGTTGGCATGAGACCGCGCCGAGGCAACGGCATAAAGGCGTGTCTTGGAGCCGCACAGCGCGGCGCACAGACAAGCGATATGTTCGCGATCCTCTTTGAAAGGAACGCTGTTCAAGACCGAGGAAATGAAAACCGAGTCATAGCGCGTTCCCGCTGCAATGTCGGCCAAGAATGCGCTGGTTAAGGCAAGGCTTTCGGCTTTGTCGATAATGTCTTTCTCGCCAATCCGGTATGGCTCAAAGGGCGAGACCCTTACGCCAATGGAGCGCAGGATTTTTGTCTCGGTCAAATGCCCAGCGCCGAAGTCCACAACGGATGTTCCGTAGAGGTTTTTCCAGTGTTTGGCATTCTCCGGTGCCGTCACGTCATATTCTTTGACAACGCTTTTCCGGTAATGGGCGAAGACAAAGCCCCAGCCCAGCGTCTCGCGCACACGGCGCACACGCCGGAACGAGTTGTAACGCAGGAGGTCTGCGTAACGGGTGTGAATATCAAAGTCCATGCTTAAGAAGTTTAGCATGGCGCTAGCAAGCTCCGCCTGCGCGTCTGTGATCCAGACAACGGGGACTTCTTTCTCACCGCGCTCGGCGGCGAGTTCCACGCGGCCAAGCCCATTGACGATCTTATAATCTTTTGTGGCCACAACGGGCATTTGAATGCCGCGCTTGCGGAGCATCTGCGCGAGATTGCGAGTATAGGGAACCCATCGGCCTTTATTGGCTTCAAGGAACGGGGCGATGGAGACGGCCTCTGTCTCCAAGCATGGACATGTTTTCTTTTGATCCGGCATATCGGCGGCAATGTCAAAAACATTGCATTCCTCAAGCGCCAGTTTCAACGTATCTGGCGCGTCCGAGTTTTGCATGTCGTTTGTGCCACGGTTAAAAGCAATGTTGATCGCCTTGCGCTCTTCCAGCGTCATGCGCGGCACGTAGGAAACGGGAACCTTCTTAATGCCCATGCGCATCGCGACATAGTGCCGCTGGTGACCGGAAAGGATTTCGCCGTCTTCATCGGCGTAAATGGGAAGAAGCCAGCCAAGCTTGCGAAGGGAAAGCTCGATGATCTTAAGGCGCACGGGATCGGCCTTGCGGGGATTGTAGGTACTGGGCCGCACGGCTTCAATCGGGACTAGCTTTATCATATCTTGAGGCGTCTCTTGATCTCGTTTTTGATGGATTCTTTTTCAAAGCCAACCGCCGAGCGAATGGCATCATGCCAGCGCAAGTAATCGGCGCGGGGAATGGGGATGCGATAGGAGCCGACAACGCACTGCGTATCGGACTCGTCTTGAACTTCGTGGCCTTCGTTATCATCGTCAAAACCATCGGAAAGATCGTCTTGGGCTTCGAGCAAAAGCTGCTCTAATTCATCTTCGGAAAAGCCAACCACACCCATGTCAAAGTCTTTGGCCATGAGAAGCTCGACATGTTCGCCCAAAAGCTCCTTATCCCAGCTTGCGTTCTCGGCCAGCTTGTTGTCGGCAATGACGTAGGCGCGTTTCTCTTCATCGGTGAGATTGTCGAGAACAACGACGGGAATCT
Organism: Alphaproteobacteria bacterium; assembly: GCA_028691835.1. Taxonomy (GTDB): domain Bacteria; phylum Pseudomonadota; class Alphaproteobacteria; order UBA9219; family UBA9219; genus UBA8914. The sequence continues at coordinate 21,084 of JAQUYN010000029.1, forward strand.
TTTCAAGGCCGACAAGCTTTGCCGCCTCCAATCTTCCATGCCCCGCAATAACGCCAGCTTCTTTATCAACCAGAATAGGCATGACCATGCCGAAGCGAATGAAACTTGCTGCAAGCTGGCTTATTTGTTCGTCGCTATGAAGGCGCGGATTCTTTTCGTAAGGCTTCAGCTTTTCTGTTTCCCAAAACTCAATGCGTTCCGCCATGCGTGGAAGTTTTGCGTCCATTAAGTGCTGTCCTTTCAAGCTGTCCACTCGTGGACAAAAGGACAGGTGTCCACCTGTCCACCTTCGTCAAAAGTGTCCACCCTTTTTTGATTCTGTCGCTAGAAATGTCCCGCGCTACGCCCGCCCCCTTAGCTTTTCGCGCTGGAAGTACCTTGATTATCAATGAATTGCATCTTTGGAAGGGGCGAGAAGAACGGATGAATAAGACATAAAAAAACCGCCTGAAAAATCTCTTTTGGCGGCTCTTGATCCACGTCTCGCAACGTTATCTAAGTGGTAATGCACCTACGTGGGATCGTCAAGCACTTTTTAAAAAGAAAATGCAAAATAGTTTTTCAAAGCTTCCACAACGTCACCAGTTTTTCCAATCCGCGACAAAGTGTTTCAAAACGATCCGTTGTTCCTGCGTATTTGTTATGGCCGCAAACCTCAATCACGATCCTTTTTTGCGCGTCTGACAATTCTTCATAGGCAGCGCGTAATATCTCTTCACTGATGGGCACGATAAGCATGGCCATCTCTGGATCATAGGCGCCTGTGGATGTTGGGTCTTCGACTTTAAGACCAAGAACGACGCGTTCATAAGCGCGGCGAAACTTCAGCCCCGCCTCATACTCGCTCTTTGTGATCCGGCCTTGCCAAACGTAATAGTCCAAAGCGCACTCAACGCGCACGCGGTCGCGCACCATATACGGGTTGCCACGCAAATCCCGATCTATGACTTCTGTGACCACGCCTCCGCAATGTGACCGAAGTTCCATCGTTGCACGCTCTCCTTGGCGCACGGGCAAACTCTTTTTCCCCCTGCGCCTTTTAGCCATGAGCCGCCTCCCGTGACTCTTGACACACCTTCTTGATGATCCGATTATTATCGCAAATTAACCTTTCTTTTCTGTTGATTGTTGGACGAATTCTTGCCGAAAAAGTCTGTTTTTTCCTCATTTTTTGTTTGCTCCTGTATGTATATCGGGGGAAACGGTGAAAGTCAGAGCGCGGCCCAGCGCATGTTCCAGCGCCGCGCCGTAGCGGGATTCCAGATAGTCGGCATGGAAGCGCGAGGGCGCAGTGATCCGGCCTGCCTCAATGTCAATGAGACAAGGCGCGAGCCACCTTTGAATGAAGTTTTCGTTGAAGGCAAAATGGCCATGCAGTTTTGAGCGCACAGGTTCCGGCAAGGGCGGATAGCTTGCTGGCATTGCCGGACTCTCCGCCTTCCCAAACGTTGCCGCATCAGGATCAATCTTCAACGCTCGATCAAGCCAATTCAGCCATGTTTGCCTCCAGCCGCGAACGCTTCGTTTTTTGTCCGTGCCTTTGCCAAAGCAAAAATACTGCCTGAACTTCATGGCCTGTTTGTCGATAGCTGTTTCACCCCAGCCGCGATCCTTTGCAATTTCTCGCCATTCTTCGGACAAAGACCAATCTTCCGAAAGCGCAGCAACTTGCCCTTTCGGTGTTGCCTCCGGCTTGGCGCTGGATGCAGTTTCGCCGTGGCCGTCAAAATCCACAGGGGGGCTTTCGGGGGTTTTTAAATTCTGAATTTTTGACTCTTGTTTCTTAGGCTCGGACTCCTGCTCGAAGCCTTGCTCGGACGTATGCTCGTCTTCCGCAAAAATGCCCTTTTGATTCAAATAGCTGCTTTGGCCTCCTTTCGCGCCTATTTTGCGCATTTTTGCTCGATGATGTGTATCGCGAACCATGCGCCTGCAAAAAATGCGGCCCTTAACATCGCGGGAAAAAACACCGTTTCGGGAAAGCTCATCAAGTAGCCTTTCGATCTCCTTTTCGGGAACCCCCGTCAAAAGAGAGAGGTCCGTAGAGGAACAAGGTCGTCCAGCTATGACTATGAACCCAGTCGGGTTGGATCTTGCCGCAATGCACAGAAGCCGCATCCAAAGGCCTTGTGCGTCAAGCGAACACACGCGGAGCGCGGGATCATTCTCCCAATCGCTCCAATAGAACTTGCTCCACGGATAGGATTGTTTCATTTGGGGCGGCTCCGCTGATAATCTTTGGAACCAACCCAACCGTAATCGCGATCCCACTCCGCCATTTTCTTGCGGAAGGATCGGATTTTCTGAAAGGACTCTTCGCTGATCTTCCCTTTGCCGCAAGAGTCTCTGGTGCTTAACTCGCAAGCTTCCCCCAGCGAAACCGTCGCTATGGGGTCTATTTGGGAAGGAACGATACGATTGCCATCAAGATGGGTACACAAAGCGAAGAGCCGCTGATAGTGCATCAGGTCATCCCCCGCTCGTATTGGAGGATGGCTTGTCCGATGAGGAACGGGATTTGCGGGACGACGGCATTGCCGAGCGCGCGCAAACGCTCCACTCGATGGGGAACCCCATGAGCCACTCGACCCACGTCGGGTTCAGTTGACCACTGCTTTCCGACACGACCATGCTCAAACCAAGCTGCTTGCCCTTGGCCAAGCGGCGCTGCACGGCAGGATTGCTTATGTTCCCCCTGTCGCGGCAATCGCTGGCATTCGGTGTCGGCCAAAGCTTCTGTTTCTGCCCTGCGCCCGTCCGATAGGCCATCGCAGCCCATTCTTCGCGGTTCTGGCATTTCTCCTTCAGCATGAGGAGCGCCCCATCGTTCGTGAATCCCCGAACGTCCGGTGTTGGCCATAAAGCTATCGTCACCGGATTGACTTGCTCCCGCAGATTGGCTGGCCTCGTTCGCCCCTTTCTCGTTGTCTGTGCTTGGCGGCGAAGCGCCTCTGGGGATCGCTGTGGCAGATGATCCATTGTGTTTGGCGTAGCCCACAATCCACACGCGGTCGCGTCTGTGCGGTGCGCCAACGGCGCAAGCTGGAATAATAAACGGCCAGACGGTGAAGCCTTCAGCTTCCAACGATGAGGCAACCTCATCGAAGCCGAGACTAATATGCCCAGCAACATTCTCGGCAACGACCCATCGCGGCCTGATCTCTCGAATAAGGCGATACATTTGCGGCCAGAGATGTCTTTCATCTTCCGCGCCACGCCTTCGTCCTGCCATGCTGAAGGGCTGGCATGGGTATCCGCCGCAAATAAGCTCAACTGTTCCTCTATAGGCGAATCCGTCGAGCTTGCGCACATCGTCGTGGATGGGCACATCCGGCCAGTGTCGGCGCAGGATTTTCTGGCAATAGGTTTCGATTTCGCAGAAAGCGACGGTTCGCATTCCTGCGGCTTCAAGTCCAAGAGAAAACCCACCGATGCCTGAGAAGAGGTCGAGGACATTCAACCTCCCTAATCCGTCAAGAGCAGATCAGAAAACTCTAACCCCTGCGGCGAACGGGCGACTAGGACGTGGTGGCCCCGCTGGGTATGCTCAAGCGCCGACTCCAACAAAATACGCTCGGCCATATGCGGGTTGCCGTTGTTTCCTTCGGGGCACAGGATCAGCTCTTTTGCCGTCTCCGGCGCGGGTGCTTTCAAATTGTTGAGAGCCATCGCCGCATAGACCGTTAAATCGGGACAGGCCTGTGCAATCGCCAACGCCGATTCAACGGTCTCCGTGATGGCAATGCGCTGTGGGCCTGCTTCTTGAATATGGACATAAGCCCCGAAACAATCGCCATACATGCGGCGAACCGTGCTTCCTGCCACATGCGCCGTATCCATGCCGCTTGGCGCAAGATAGATGCGATGTACGCCAGCAAAGTTGCCATCGGCATTGAGTGCTTTGGCAACGAGCGCAGGAAGCTGTGTTTGGGTGGGGTCGTGATAAAGGTTCGGATGAAAACGGAGGCTCTCTGGAATAGAGCCGTTGAAGATAAGGCCTCGCGTGAAAAGATAGCGTTCGGCAAGGGTGTGTGCAGCAGGCTGGCTTTCATTCCAGACTTTTTCCGCAAGATCGCGTTTGTGTCGTTTGATCGCTTCATTTGAGGGCGGCACATCCGCGTGATTGAGTGCGGCGCAGATTTTTTCTTGTGGCAGGCGTTTTTTGATCAAAGGCTTTTTGAGGGACAGGGCTACCGCTTGAGCGAAACTTAAGCCCTGGGTCTCCATGATCCAGGAGAGCGCATCCCCTTCAGCCCCGCATATGGAACAGGCATAACGATTTGTTTTAGGGTTAACAGCAAAAGTCGAAAGGCGTTGATCGCCATGAAAGGGACAAAAGCCCCGCCATTTGTCGCCGCTTCGGGCTAGGCGGATTTTCTCGCCAACCAAAGCCACAATGTCATGGGCTGCATTAGCCCTCTCAATATCCTGAAGCAAGGTCGAGCGGTTGGCCTCAATCTGCTTTACCGAAGGTTTTCCTTTGAAAACAGACGCATTTGCGCCCGTACCTAATTTACGTTCGTTCATGGCTACACCCGAAAAAAGAGAGAAAGAAGAGCAACGGGCGGGATGGGCTTGCCTTTTTAGGCAGGACTGATTCCGTCTTTCTTGTTGCTTCCCCTAAGTGTTGGCATAACGCCAACACTTAGGCAAGAGAGAATCTCCTCAAATTTTCCAGAAATATGCGTTTTATAGGGAACGAAAGTAAAACACCAAGCTTCCGCCTTGCGAAACCGTTGGCGATATGGCAACGTATGCATTGCAACAAAGCAGAGAGCGGCTTATACTGCTTTCACAGGAATCATCAGGAATGAGAGCGTATGAAACATCGACTCAAAGAGATTATAACGGCGCGAGGCCTCACACTCCGGCCCCTGGCAAAGGAAATGGAGGAGGATTACTCGGACGTTTGCCGCGTTATAAATGGGCAGAGAAAGCTCACCATCGAATGGCTCCTTAAGTTCAGCAGGGTTCTGAACATCTCCCCCAGCGAAATTGTTGATCTTGACCTCGGACTGCCCTCAACCTGCGATCAGGCGCTTATGGGTTCAGTGATTGGCTTTGTCTATGAGGCTTGTGACGAGGTAGGCGTGACGCTTGGCCCCAAGGAACTGGCTTCATGGATTTCTTTCATCTACAACGACACGATCCGCCACAATTTGAGCGTTGAGCAAACGAGAAACCTTGCATTTTCCATCGTAAAGGCCACCCAGAAAGGGGCGGCTTGAGTTAGGGCAATCTGATCTGATCGCCGCTATCATCATCTTTTCTGACCAATAAAAAAGCCGTTTTATACGAAAAAACGGCTTCGGCGAGATTGCGCCCCATTGATTGTAGTGCTGTGTTTAGCTCTTCCGTCTTTCCTGCCTTGAGCAGGCTCATGATGCGGTCTGAATCTTCGGCTGCGAGGGTCAATTGGCCGTTGAGTAATTCGAGGAAGCCTTGCGCTACATAAACAACCCTTTGTTCTGTTACGCCTTTTTGAAGCAAGTCGTCCTTTAAACTCATTAAACAACCCTGACCTCGCAAAGAGGCTCCTCCTCAATATGCCACTAGGTGACGGTCAATTATGTTGGTAATATGCCAACATTCCGTACCCAAAGCAAGGAGAATCGTATTGGTTTCAGAACAATCCGAAACAGCTTAATTTATACATTATATATCAATATGTAAGCAGCTAGATTGCAGCAAACAGCATGTAATGAGTGCGCCCTGTGGCAGACCAAGTTTTTAAAGGCGACCATCCAGCCTTTTCCGCTGCCTCTGTTATAAAGAAGACAGGGAAGCGGTATGAATTAAGAACGGGAAGGTATTCGCCTTCTTCAATCGCATATTCAGCGCCATCAAATCGAATGATTTGATCTCTATTAGCTTTCAGTCCTGTTGCGAGCTGATAATTTTCTGGTGTCCAGGCAACATGATAATCAAAGCCACTTGTGTCGAGCTTACGCTGCACGCAGGTCCTCACAAGCCCACCAAATTCAGGATTATCATAACAAGCAACAATTTCTTTGCCATTGTTGTTTGCATCAAAACTTACGAGGAAATAGCTGTTTTCATCAACAGTGCGGCGATAAATGGAGAATATCTGAGAGAGCCTTTCTTGCAAATTCTTTGGGTTGGTATAGGTTTCAAAGTTTCCTATTGTCCCCCCCATAATAGCGAGAAGCGCTCGTTCTTTGTTGCCAGGGATTGTATCGAAGAAATCCGTGATTATGGTATGTCCACCGACGCTTTCTAAGGAGGTCTTCATTGTCATGAGGGCTTCATTAGCTAGAGTCGGAGACAAATCTACAGGATAATAATTTTTTGCACCGAGTGCTTTTACGATAGGAACGCTCTTTGCAAGAACAGAAGCTTCTCCGCCTGGTCCAAGATCCAAAAAGCTTTTGACGTGAATACCAAGATCATTGACTGCGAGATTGAAGGTTGCCTTATCATCCCTGCCAAGATAGTACGTTTCTGCGCTGTGGCCATCTTTCCAACGATGGTCATCAGCATCATCCGTGTACATATATGTGCCGAGATGTCCGGTCACTTCACCAGAAAGCCATTCATGCAATGCGTTTGTAAAATCAGAATTTTCAACTTTTTCTTTAACCTGTGTATTCATAATTTTATTCCTTACTTTGTTTTAGGCTCTTTGGATGCTGTCCACATCGCATCAAATTGACGACGATAGGCACTGGTAATAGTTTTGTTTTGAATTAATAGAATAAGCGGGGCTTCCGGCGCTGTGGTTACAATAATCGCCATTTTGTCCCCATATATATAAAAAGGAACGTTTGAAAAATTTTCCTTAGCTTGCCAACGATATTGGCAATAGTCCGATGCACCAAGATCGAGATCACTTTCTTCAATCAAACATCTCATTTTGACATTACCGTAAGATGTCATCTCTTTCCTGTGATGGTCGAGATATGTGCCTAGCTTGTTTTCGAGATATTCTTCGGCAACTCCGCAGATGACAATTTCCTCATCTGCATGCTGCGCAACATACCGCACATCATCAAAGAAGGCTTTAAGCCCTTCAACGCCCGTCAGCGTTCTCACTTGGTGTCCGGCCCACTGTACCCCGCCATTACCTGTAAACTCGATTCCTGCGCTTTCAAAAACAGCTTGCAATTTTTCCATACTTGAAGCGCGGGGCTGCGTTTTCTCATTCTCAATGAGACTGATCGTATTGCTCCCCAACCCAGTCTTTTCGGCAAGGTCTGTGTTTTCCCACTTTAACAGCGCACGGGCAGCTCGAACTTGTGCAGCACTAATCATCGCGTTTTTCCTCTTAATCTGCCTATTTTGGGTAGGTTTGTACCAAAAATGGGTAAGAACACCTCTTTTTTACCCATTTTTAACCCCAAAGTCAATGGAAACGAAAATAATTTCCGATAAAAACTACATTGACTTTCGGTTTATGTCAATGCTATAAGTAAACGCAACGGAGTTACGATTAAAAAGAAAATATATTGCGTTTATCTAATTTGGGCAGGTTCTTACACCAAGGCATTTTCAAAGGAGACCGTTAAATGTTTGATTTAAATAAAGTTTATGGGACCCAAGACTACCAAGTTTCCAGCGATAATGCCCATTGCGATCATAGCGCAATCGTTCTGCCTTTTCCATATAACCTCTCCAAGACGACCCAAGAACCCGTTTCAGTGGCACCCAAAAGTGACATTATTGAACACCGTATGAACGCCCCCCTTTGCTCCAATGAGATGACGGCCATCATGGATATGGTCAAATACCGCGCCAAACATATGGGGCAAGAACTTTGGGTTACGACAAGCGCCTTTCTAGCAACGATGAAAATTGAAGACCTAGGGGATTTGCGCCGATGCGATTTTGTCCGCGCCGTTGAATACCTCGTTACCTTCTGCTCTCCTGTAACGGCTTAAGGGATAAATGATGACCGATCCCTCAGCCATAAATGACCGACTAAAGAAAATCCGCGACTTGATCGAGAACGCGCAGCCAGCAGAAACCTATTTCGCTGAACACAGCAGCGTTGCCAATGAGGAATCCCCCAATATCTATCAAAAACACCTTGATGCATTGATCGCAGAACATGACGCATTATTAAACGATGATTATATGAACCAAAGGGAAGCCTCATCGATACGGGCGCTCTTGTCCTATGTTTCCTATAATCATGAAATAAGAGAAGACGTTGCTTGCGCCATCGTTGAAGAACAATTTGGTCTGGAAGAAATTAGAAAACTTCCCAGACAAAAATATATGGACGTAGTTGAGTATCTGGTCGATTTCGACCCAAGAAAGATAGTGAATTAAAAAAGATTAGATCAATTTTCGGGGAAACATAATGCAACTTCAAGCAACACAGGTTAAAGCGGCACGGGCGATCCTAGGATGGTCACAGGAAGACCTCGCCTGTCGTTCGGGAGTTGGCATTACGACCATTCGTCAGTTTGAAAATGGCTACGAACCACGCAGAAACACGGCAATGAGCCTTCAAGATACAC
>JAQUYN010000030.1 GCA_028691835.1 Alphaproteobacteria bacterium
GCGCCAAGCCTGCGGGCGACAGCGCATCAAGCGCCGCTCGCACGGCACTCTGGGCCAGCGGATAGGGCGGCAAAACAGTGCGCAGGGCTTGCACTAGTTCGCGGCCTGCGATCACGCACCCGACACGATCGCCCGCCAGCGCATGCGCCTTGGACAGCGTGCGCAAAAGCGCGAGGTTGGGTGTCTTGTTGATATAGGGCGCGAGCCCAGCTGGAGTGGACGAAAACTCGACATAGGCCTCGTCCGCAACGATCAAACTCTTGCCAGCGCGGCCTTCGCACAAAGCAAGAATGTCGGCCTTATTCATCGCGTGGCCCGTCGGTGCATGGGGTGTCGGCAAGAAAATCAGTTTCGTTTGATCTGTCGCGGCGGCAAGAATCGCGGGCACATCAAGCTGGCCGTTTTCGAGAAGCGGCACGGTAATCACGCTCGCGCCTTGTATCTGTGCATAGACTTGATACATCGCAAAGGTCGGCGGGCAGACGAGAATCTCGTCCTCGCCTGCGCGGCAGAATAGGCGTAGCAGCACGTCGATTCCTTGATCGCTGCCGCAGGTTAGAAGAATCTGTTCCGCCTCTACACCCCACAGGGCGGCCATGCGTCCGCGCAACGCCAGCGGCTGAGGCTCGGCGTAACGATGTGCGTTACAAAAGTTTGCTACTGCGCCAAAGGGCGGCCACGGGCTTTCGTTCGCATCCAGCTTGATGGCGGGCGGTGGGCCAGAGGCTTCCGAGGCGGCGGAGCTATAGCCGCCAAAGCCTTTGAGGTCGGGCCGGATCAAGGCAAGAATATCGTTCATATTATTCACGCTCCTTTTCCAAGACGGATCGAGACGGCAGCGGCGTGCGCGGCGAGCCCTTCCGTTTGTGCCATGCATATAAGTGTCGGCGCCAACGCTTCAAGCCCTGTCCGCGACAATGATTGAACCGTCATGCTGCGCATAAAGCTGAGAAGCGATAAACCGCTATAAGCTCGTGCCGCACCATAGGTCGGCAGGACGTGATTTGTGCCGCTTGCATAATCGCCTGCCGTTTCGGGCGTCCACGAGCCGATAAACACAGACCCTGCGTTTTGGATTTTGGGGACTAAGGTCTCGGCGTCTTCGCTGTGCAGAATTAAATGCTCGGGTGCATAGGCGTTGGCCACTTTGATCGCTTCCTCTTTGTCCTTTACGAGGATGATCCGGCTGTTCGTAAGGCTGGATTCGATAATGGTGCGGCGGGGCAGGCTGGCCAGTTGCGCTTGCACTTCGTCACGCACGCGCACGGCAAAGGCCTCGTCCTGTGTTACCAAAATGGCTTGTGCCAGAACGTCATGCTCGGCCTGAGCCAGAAGATCGGCGGCGACCCATGCGGGGTTCGACATGGCATCAGCGATCACCATGACCTCAGACGGCCCTGCAGGCATATCGATGGCCGCCCCGTCGGAGTCTTGTGAGACCTGTTGCTTTGCCATCGTCACATAGGCATTGCCCGGCCCGAATATTTTATCAACCTTGGGAACCTGCGTGGTTCCATACGCCATCGCGCCGATCGCTTGAGCCCCACCGATGGAATAAACTTCACGCACACCGCAAAGCCAAGCGGCAGCCAGCGTGGCCGCATTCACTTTGCCGTCCTTTTGTGGTGGAGCACATAGAACAATGCGGCGACAGCCTGCTAACATCGCTGGAATGGCAAGCATTAGTACGGTCGAGAAAAGCGGTGCTGTTCCACCCGGGACATAAAGACCCACTGTCTCGATACCGCGCCATTGCAGTTCGCAACTCACACCCGCCATCGTTTCGAGGCGCACAGGCTGAGGTTGCTGTGCCGCGTGAAAGCTGGTGATGTTGGCGCTTGCTTGCAGGAGCGCGGCGCGGAGGTCGTCGTCTAAAGCTTCGGCAGCGGCCTTCATTTCCGTTTCAGAAACACGGAAACTTTGTAAATCGACACGATCAAACAGGGCCGTAAACTCTGACACAGCCTCGTCGCCCCGCGCCTTGATTTGGGCGAGCGCGCCCGCAACCTTTTCACTGATCGTTTGATCTTGACTGATCTTGGCCCGCGCCAGAAGGCGTTTTTGCAGGGCAGGATCGTTATTCCATTTTTCTATTTTCATCATTCAACTTTCCTAAGCCATCATTTTTTCAATAGGCACCACAAGAATCGCGCTGGCTCCGGCTATCTTTAGTTTTTCCAAAGTTTCCCAGAACACGGCCTCACGGCAGACCGCATGGATGGCGACCTTTGTCGCGCCATCTTGCAATGGCAGGATTGTCGGCGACTCTGAACCGGGGAGCAGGCTAACAATTTCCTCAAGCCTAGCCTTATCGGCATGAAGCATGATGTATTTGCTGTCTTCTGCTTGAAGCGTACCGCGCATGCGGTTGAGGAGACGCTGGATCACGGCCTCTTTTTCCTCACAGACCTTTTTGTCGCTACGGATAACCAGAGCCTCGCTACGCAAGATCGTTATAGCCTCGCGCAAATTGTTGGTCGCCAACGTCGCGCCTGAAGCCACGATGTCACAGATGGCATCGGCGATCTTTAGGCGTGGGGCGACTTCGACCGACCCCGTCATGTGCAGAGACTGGGCGCGAACGCCGCCTTCTGTGAGAGCCATCTGCAGCAGGTTCGGATAGGAGGTGGCAATCGTCAACCCTTCCAAATCCTGAATTGTCTTGATCGCGCTTGTTTCAGGGACGGCGATAGCAAGGCGGCAAAAAGAAAAGCCGAGTCGCTCTAATATTTGCGCTGAAAACTCTTCCCCCGAGGCTTTGCATTCCGCGAACACGTTCTCGCCGACAATGCCCAGATCGCAGATACCGTTGCTCACAAATACAGGGATGTCATCGTCGCGGATCATCAAAAGGTCTAGAGGCAACTCCTTGACCCTGCAAAACAGCTGATCCTTGCTGCGGTTGATGTGCAGACCGCAGTTCCGCAAGAGTGCGAGGCTGTCCTCTGCCAGTCTTCCCGATTTTTGCAAGGCGATCCGTACGCGGTTCATATTACTATTCCTTCTCTTTTACTGTAATAGCGTAACACCACGACAATACACTATGACAATGGCTGTATGCAACTGATTTATTGGTTTCGTGCCATAGCGCGGAAAAAAGCTTGATTGGTACAAACGGTTGGAGGCAAAATGGCTCGTCAGGAAGAGAGGACAAAGCATGCCCATACGCAAGAAGTCGCCCCAAGAACAAAGGGATTTCAATGCCCTTTGCGATGCCTTACTGGAAATTAAGGATCGCGAGGAGTGCCGGCGTTTTCTCGTTGATTTGTGCACGCCTGCTGAAATCAAAGCTTTGGCTGAGCGTTGGCGCGTCGCGCGTATGCTGCATGAAGGCGTGAAATCGTACCGCGAGATTCATGCAATGCTTGGCGTCAGCGTCACCACCATCGGACGTGTGGCAAGGTTTTTGATGCAGGAGCCTCACCAAGGCTACCTTACAATTCTCAAGCGGATTGAGACGAAATCTCACGGCAAATCGTAAAGAGCCTTTGCGCGAGGGTTGATGTTGAAAAAAAAGTTTGCGCCTTCTTTTTATGAGATGGCCGATGCGGCGCGAAGCATCGCGCTCAACTATTTTCGGACGAATGTGGCCAGTGCGGATAAGGCCGATAAAAACTCGTCACGCTAGCCGATCAAGAAATTGAAGCTTGTTTGCGCTGCCACATTCGCCGCGCCTTTCCGTCGCACGGGATCATCGGCGAAGAATTTGGCCGGGAAAAGCCAAGAGAGAACGGCTACACTGAAAGTCTGAATGGCCGCATCAGAGACGAGTGCCTGAACGAACACGTGTTCGAAGGCCTCGCTTATGCTCGGCGGCTGATTGAGACATGGCGGCAGGATTACAACAACGTCCGACCTCACGGTGGCATTGGAAACGAGCCACCTGCTACCTTCCGCGCCAGTCTGCTCTCGACTCTTGCGGTCGAGCAGCCTGACGCTTACGCACAGGCCAGTACATGACTATCTTATCCAAAAGACTTTAAATCAGGCTGCCCCGAAGATGGGGAGAACGTCACTGTTTTTGATCAATCTCATCCGCCCGCTGGCCGATCCAGAAGGGATAGGCATCAGAGAGAACAGCCATCATTATCAAGCTGTTGTTTCAATTATCTTTTCAGTGCGTGCAGCCGGATCGGATAAGATAAGATCGGATAGGTTGGACTGGATTCATTTATCGCGCTATTTGATCCTGAACGGCGGGTGAACCGAGAGTAGAGATTCTCTACCACAACTGGACTTCGCAGAGAACAACCGGAGAGTTTTCGTCTTCGTGAGCGGCAGGCGGATGACATTCAAACAATGAGAAGAAGGCAAAGCAGATGACATACACATTGGGCGCGAGAGATGAAGAGCAAGAACGGCTTCTTTGGCAATCGCGGGCTTATGGTGATCTGGAGGCGATAGCTTTCAAATCCGGTGAAACGGTTATTGAAGCTGGCTGTGGTGTTGGCGCTAATTTGTGGATCGTGCCGGAGTTTTCCATTGGCTCATACATAGGTTTTGACATCAGCAAAGAACAGATAGCGAAAGCGAGTCAAATTGCGCAGAGCCTTTCGATCAACAATGCGCGATTGTTCGTTGGAGACATTCTGGACGAAAACCTTCTGGATAAGGGCATCGCGGACACCATTTTTATTCGTTTGGTTCTCATCCATTTGAAAGAGCCAGAGCGGGCGTTGAAGAATCTTATGGCTTCCAGTAAAGCTGGTGGTCGCGTCCTTGCTATTGAGCCGGATTCTTACGCCTATACCGTCGGGCCAAACATGCGCAATCTGCAACGTTGTTGGCAGAAGAGATGTGAGTTGGCCTATGGCCCTAAACAAGGAACCATAGACGTTGCTGCCCGCCTAGATCAGATCTTCAGCAGCGCCGGTATTTCACAGGTCAGAACAAGGCAGCACCTCATCGAAGTTACCAGCGCAGAAGAAGATCGTATGCGTAAATTTTTAAATGGCTGGATGGTTATGATCAAGTCGGTAGCGTCACAGCTAATCGAAAAGAATTTAATCACCCAAAGCGAATTGGATTCTGCGATAGCAGAGGTTGAGACGCCCGATGTAAACACGGTGCTGCATCAATACTTGACTATTTGCGAAGGTGTCGTCGGGTGAATGGAAAGGGTAGTCGCGGTGGAGACTTACGTTATTGCCTTGTTTTTAAGTAGATTTACTCCCTTTGTGTGTATCGGCTTGGTATGAAATTACAGAGGAACCTTTTCGTCGAATTGAGGTTTTGCGATGGATGGCACGATACATCGGGACTACCAGACAATCCGCCTTCAACTCACAAAATGTAAGTGAAAGCCATCAATTATCTGCCAATAGATGTATAGGCAAAACCAGTTTGGGCCATTTCCTCGGGCTTGTAGATATTGCGCAAGTCAACGAGGATCGGTGCGGCCATCAGGCTTTTGGCTCGTTTGAAGTCGAGGCTGCGGAACTCATTCCATTCGGTCAGGATGACCGCGACGCAAGCGTCCGCGATCGTTTCATAGGTGTCTTTCATCCACACAACGTCTGGAAGAAGTTTTGCGGCCTCGCTCATCGCGACCGGATCGAATGCCTGAATGATGGCTCCCGCTTTTTGCAAAGCCGGAATAACGTCGAGTGCAACCGAGTCGCGCATATCATCGGTGTTGGGTTTGAAGGAAACGCCCAACACGGCGACCTTTTTGCCCTTAACATTACCGCCAGCGGCCGCGATTACGCGTTCGGCCATATGCGCTTTGCGCTTGGCGTTGATGTCAACGACGGTCTCGACAATCCGCACTGGTGAGCCAACTTGCTGCGCCGTTTTGACGAGAGCAAGGGTATCTTTCGGAAAGCACGAGCCGCCATAGCCGGGCCCCGCGTGCAAAAACTTTTTGCCGATGCGGCCATCAAGGCCGATGCCACGCGCAACATCTTGCACGTTAGCGCCAACTTTTTCGCACAGATCGGCCATTTCGTTGATGAAGGTGATCTTCGTTGCCAAGAACGCATTGCCTGCGTATTTCGTAAGCTCGGAGGACTCCAGCGTTGTCTGAACAATCGGCGTTTCGAGCAGATAAAGCGGGCGGTAAAGGGCTTTCATCACCTCGGCAGCTTTCTCGCTGTTCGTGCCAAACACGACGCGGTCTGGCCGCATGAAGTCGCCAATGGCAGACCCTTCGCGCAAGAATTCTGGGTTCGAGGCCACGCCGAAATTAGCGGAAGGACTGGTTTCACGAATGATCCTTTCCACCTCGCGGCCTGTGCCGATGGGAACGGTTGATTTCGTGACGACAACGGTAAAATGGTCCGACGTCAAATAAGCGGCAACGTCGCGCGCCGCCTGATACACATAAGACAGATCGGCGTGACCATCGCCGCGTCGTGTCGGCGTGCCGACGGCGATAAAGATGGCATCGACTTGTGTCGCACATTTCGTAAGACTGGTTGCAAAGTTTAAACGCCCGGCCTCGATGTTCTTTTTGACGAGATCGTCAAGGCCGGGTTCGTAAATTGGGATGATGCCATCATGCAGCCGCGTGATCTTCGCTTCGTCAGGATCGACGCACGTGACGTTGACGCCGAACTCGGCAAAGCAAGCGCCAGAAACCAACCCTACATAGCCAGCCCCAAGCATAATGATGTTCATGAGAGTCTTCCTTATAGCTTGTTTATGTTGTTAATTTGTGCGGGCATAGATGTCTTCCAGACGAACGATGTCGTCCTCGCCAAGATAATCGCCTGATTGGACTTCTATAAGAAACAACGGCATAAGTCCTGGATTTTCAAGCCGATGAATCGTGCCGAGCGGGATATAAACAGACTCGTTCGGTCCCAGCAATTTGGTTTCTTTTCCACACAGGATCTTAGCCGTTCCAGAAACGACAATCCAGTGTTCAGCGCGATGGTGATGCTTTTGCAAGCTCAGTTTGCCGTTTGGTTTGACCATGATTTGCTTGACCTGAAAGCGATCTCCGGCATCGATTTGTTCGTAATATCCCCAAGGCCTCCAAACGCGGGCGTGCGTGTCGCCTTCCGATCTGTTTTTGGACTTAAGCTTTGCAACAATATCTTTCACTTCATCGGCGCGGTCTTTGCTGGCGACCAGCAAAGCATCCGCCGTATCCACGATAACAACATTTTCAAGGCCAATAACGGAAACGAGGCGGTTATCGCTACGGATATATGAGTTTTTCGCATCTGTTACAACAACGTCGCCTTTTATCACGTTGCCGTTCTCATCTTTCTCGCCGATTTGCCAGAGCGCGGGCCAGCCCCCGATGTCGCTCCAAGCAAAAGTTACAGGGAGAACGCCTGCGTTTTTCGCGTGCTCCATGATTGCGTAGTCAACAGAAATATTAGGAGATTGTGCAAAGGTCGTTTTATCAAGGCGCAGGAAATCGAGATCGGTATTGCCTTGCTCCAAGGCTTTACGACAGGCGATAAGGATTTGCGGTTGGAGCCGCTCAATCTCCGCCAAGTATTGACTGGCGCGAAAGATAAAGATGCCGGAATTCCAAAGATAGGTTCCGGCCTTAACATAGGTTTCGGCCGTTGCAGCGTCCGGCTTTTCCCGGAACCGGGTTACAGCAAAAACTTCAGAATCTTCGCTTAGGCTAGAGCCTTGCTCGATATACCCAAAGCCCGTGTGCGGAGAGGTTGGCTTGATGCCCAACGTCATAAGTTTGTTGCACATGGCCATGGCGGCAGCCTGTTTGACCGCTTTGGAAAAGGCCGTGTTGTCAGCGATAAAATGATCGGCGGGCATCACAATCAAAACTGTATCTTCGGGGGCCGTTGCACATAAAGCCGCAATAGTAATGGCGGGTGCTGTGCTTCGAGCCACGGGCTCCAGAACGATAAGTCCGGGCTTGATGCCAACATCGCGCAGCTGTTCAGCCACAAGAAAACGCTGCTCTGTATTGCAAAGAACCATGGGGGGAAGCACATCGGCGCAAGCGATCAATCTTTGCGCTGTTTGTTGGAGCAGGGAGTTCGTCCCGTGTAATTCCTGAAGCTGTTTGGGGTATCCTGATCTGGATACCGGCCAAAGACGCGTGCCGGAGCCCCCAGACAGAATTATGGGTAAAATCTGCATGACCTAGCGTGATCCCACATAACGAAAACCGCTTTGTGTTTAGGTCAAAAATATTGATTACACAACAAAAAGATGCATGATGCGTAAGGAAGCAATAATGCCCTGCAATTCAAAAATGATTATGGATAACGGATCAGAAACCATTAAAATTCGATGTTTATGTTGAATTTTATGGGTATTTAGCGTACTTCAACGCAGCAAGATCTGAAATCAGGCAACGCCGGGATGGCTTGTTAGGGCACAATTTTATTGTTTGGGGGACTGCGCGGTGAGTCAGAAATCAGCATTAATTACTGGTGTTACAGGCCAAGATGGAGCCTATTTGGCTGAGCTATTGTTGTCTAAGGGGTATGACGTTCACGGTATCAAGCGCCGCGCTTCGTCTTTTAATTCACAGCGCGTCGATCATCTTTACCATGACCCGCATGAAACAAACGTTCGTTTCCATATGCATTATGGGGACATGACGGATTCCACGAACTTGATCCGCATTATTCAAGAGACGCAGCCGGACGAGATATATAACCTCGCGGCGCAAAGCCATGTGCAGGTCAGCTTTGAAACGCCGGAATATACGGCCAATTCGGATGCTTTGGGAACACTTCGCTTGCTTGAGGCCATTCGTATTTTAAAGATGGAAAAGCAAACGCGCTTTTATCAGGCCTCCACGTCCGAGCTGTTTGGTAAGGTTCAAGAAACACCGCAGAGGGAAACAACGCCCTTTTATCCGCGCAGCCCTTACGCCGCGGCCAAGCTTTATGCCTATTGGATCACCGTCAACTATCGCGAGGCCTATGGCATGTATGCCTGCAACGGCATTTTGTTTAACCATGAAGGGCCAACACGCGGCGAAACCTTTGTCACACGCAAGATTACACGAGCGGTCGCGGCGATTAAGTTGGGGCTTCAAGACAGACTTTACGTCGGCAACATTGACGCCAAGCGCGATTGGGGCCATGCCAAGGATTACGTTGAGGGCATGTGGCGGATTTTGCAGCAAGACACGCCCGAGGACTTTGTTTTGGCCACAGGTGAAACGCACAGCGTGCGCGAGTTTATCGAGCTGGCGTTTGCCGAAATCGGTGTGACCATTGCTTGGTCGGGTAAGGGGCTGGATGAAAAGGGAGCGGATTCAAAAACAGGCCGCATCTTGATCGAAATCGACCCGCGCTATTTCCGCCCCACAGAAGTTGAATTGCTTTTGGGCGACCCCACAAAGGCGCACACGAAGCTTGGCTGGCATCACCAAATCGGCTTTGATCAGTTGGTCAGGGAAATGCTCGCATCTGATATGAAGGCGGTTGCTCTGGAACAAGGGACTCGTCAGCATGGCAAAGAATAAATTTTCACTTCAAGGGAAGAAGGTTTGGGTCGCTGGTCATCGCGGCATGGTCGGCAGCGCAATTGTCCGTCGTTTGCAAACGGAAGACTGCCAAGTCTTGACCGTTGGGCGCAAAGATGTCGATCTGCGACGACAGGCCGAAGTTGAATCGTGGATGCAGGCGAATAAGCCTCAGGCCGTGTTTTTGGCTGCGGCAAAGGTTGGCGGGATCTGGGCGAACAACGAATATCCGGCTGAGTTCCTGTATGACAACCTCGTGATTGAATCCAACATCATTCACGGTGCGCATTTGGCTGGCGTGGAAAAGCTGTTGTTTCTCGGCTCGTCATGCATTTATCCGCGCCTTGCCGAGCAGCCGATGAAGGAAGAGGCTTTGCTGACGGGACCGTTGGAGCCAACCAATCAGTGGTATGCCATCGCCAAGATTACCGGGATCATGATGTGTCAGGCCTATCGCCGCCAGTACGGGTGCGATTATATCTCGGCGATGCCGACCAATCTGTTCGGAGCCGCCGATAATTACGATGAGAAAGGCAGCCATGTTGTTGCTTCGTTGATCCAAAAAGCGCACCGAGCGAAAGAGGCCGGAGCCAAGGAGATGGAGCTGTGGGGAACGGGCACGCCACTTCGTGAGTTCCTTTATGTTGATGATCTTGCCGACGCGCTTGTGTTCTTGATGAAGAACTATTCGGATGAGCCGCATGTGAATGTTGGCAGTGGTGTCGAACACACCATTCGTCAGCTGGCGGAAACAGTCGCCAAGGTCGTGGGTTTTGATGGACAGTTTGTGTTCGACACAACCAAGCCAGACGGCACGCCGCGCAAGCTGATGGACAACGCACGCCTGCAAGCGATGGGCTGGACCGCCCAAACGTCTCTAGAGGATGGCCTAAAAGTTGCGTATGAGTGGTATGTGGAGAATCAAGGCACTTCCTCAGGAAGAGGCCATCCCAGATGACCATGAAGAAGAGTGTTCGCTGGGCAGTGGTAGAGTTTTTAGCGATACTATTTGTTCAGTTCTTCGTTATGAAGTTCATCATTATGGAGCTCGGCATCGCTGCCTTGGGGGTGTGGTCTGTTTTGATGTCAGCGGCCCAAATTGCTGGTTTTTTGGGAATGGGTACGGCGGCTGGTGCGGGGCGCTTTCTATCTATTGCCCACAGTAGAAATAATATTGAAGATATTGAGTCAATTTTATCGACTATCGTGTATGGAACGATTCCTCTTTATGCTCTTTTGTCTGTAATCTTATATTTTCCTATTAGTTATGGTTTGACTTTCGTTCTACATAGTGACGCGCTAATGCAGGGCCAAGCCCTTATTGGATGGGCCTTGCTTTCGTTTGTAGCTCAGACAATCTCAGCGTCCTTTGCTTCATCACTGACCAGCGTGCATCTTGGATATCGTAAAAGCCAAATTTCGATAATGGGGATGGTTATCCAAGCCATTCTGTCGGTTGTGTTGATCAAGAGGCAGGGCTTAGAAGGTCTAGCTCTCGCGCAGGTTTCAAACTATGTTTTTTTGATCATACTAGCTCTTTTTTCTCTGAGAAAAGAGCTTGGCCTACGTCTTGGTCGATTGCTACATTGGAATGGCGATCATTTCCGAGTTGTTATTTTATTTGGTCTGAAGGTGCAGGCGACATCCATAGCTTGGACAGGCTTTGAAATGTCGATCCGTTTTATTATGGCGCGCTTTGGCGGCATTGGAGCCGTTGGTCTTTATGAGATTGCTTATAAAGTTGCTAGCCAGCCAAGGATTTTTATGTTTTTTATTGGACAAAATATAGCTCCCGTTTTAGCGGGCGCATGGGGCCAAGATAAAGAGGCATTCTATGCCTTTTATAAACAAACGTACGCACGTCTTGTATCTTTTGGCCTTTTGACGATAGTTGGAATTCTCGTGGCTTCCCCGTTGGTTTCCTACATTATGTTGGGGAGAATTGAACCTCTCTTTTTGCTTTTCTCGGCCCTGACGGCTTGTGGTACTGCAATGCATATAGCCGCTATTCCATCGGAACTTGCGGCGATAGCAATCGGCGTATTGAAGTATAATATTCGTGGGACAGCGACAGCCGTGGCGGCCATGTTGTTGTGTGGAACTGTTTTTGGTTTCTTTTTTCAGGACATCGGGGTTGCTGTCGCTGTCTTGATTTCCTCATGCTTGGCTGCAACTACGCCGATTTATTTTGGGCATAGAGCCTTTGCGCTGCCCCTGCTGCCGAGGTTTAGATCTGATCTTGACTTAAGAAACCTATTTCGCAATCTCTTAAACTCTAAAAGAAACTGAAATGCTATTAGGAGCAAAACAGACAAGATGTCTTGATGACAAGGATCAACAGCTTGACACTGCACCCCACTTGTTTTTGTTGCCGTTTCTATTGTTGATTTTGGCTCGGGTTTATTCATTTGGATTAGTTAGCGAACTAAGCGCAGAATCGTCAGGTGTGAAAACGGCTGTTTTGGGGGCTTCCTATGCAATGGCCTTGCTGCTTCTCTTGCGAAAGGCAGGCGTGGCGTCGTTTCTTTTTGGCAAGATTTTACCATTATTTATCCTTGCAGCTTACGCGGCCCTCACCTGTGTTTGGTCGGAGGCGCCAGATGTCGTCTTGTTTCGAGTTGCCCACATTTTAGGGCTTGGTTTTGTGGCTATTTCAACGGGTCTTTGGATTCGCGGGCGAACTTGGTCCTTCTTTCCTATTTTACTGATGTTGATGTTCGGAATGGAGTGTCTCTCCCTTTATTATGTATATTTTGTTCCCACGAGTGGACTGGTCAGTCCTGAGTTGGGGCACAAAATATCACGGTGGACAGGCGTCACGCAGCATCCGAATTTTCTTGGTGCCGTTTGTGTCGTTTCATTCTGGTCTGCGCTATCGTGCCTTTCACAGAAAACCAAGCTTGCCACTAGGTTTGTTGCTTGGGCTTCGGTGCCCCTATCCCTGATTCTTCTCCAAGGAAGCGGCAGCCGTACGTCAATGGCAACAGTTTTTGTTCTTGCCGCCGCCGCATTTCTGATGCGAGGGACGAAGCCGTTCGGCATTTCTATGTTTTCTAAAAAGCTAAGTTTTCTGTTATTATTGACACTCGTTGTGTTATCTCTGTCGTTCGCCGCTGCACCAAATCTGGTTAAAAGCATTTTTCTGCCGGAGGCACGCATTGGTGCGGAGGATGGGCTATCAGGCAGACCCGCGATTTGGGCGCGAGGGTGTGAAGCATTGGTCAAAAATCCTTTCGGGTGGAGTTTTGACGATTTGACAACTTATTGGACATACACATCCTTTACCGAACGGTATCTGCATTTCCATAATGGGTTTTTGGATATTGCCGTGAAGGGGGGTGTCGTTGCCGAGCTTCTGCTTCTTACTCTGCTTTATCTAATGTTTCGTTGTGCACTTAGACTGCGTGTTTATGAGCCTGTTTTTGCAAAATGCTTTTTGTCCTTTCTTTTGTGTAACTTGATTTATAACATTACTGAAAGCGGCTTTGATCGAGAAACATTGTTGTGGCCAGTTCTGATCGTTGTGTGGTGTTGCTCTGAGTCATTATTGCTTGTTCGCAGAGGGGTATTCAAGCCAGTCCTTTGTTCTGGACAGAAGGAAGTGCTATGAAGTTTTTGATGTCTCCGGGCAGGTCCGTTGGTGGGGGCGGAAACCAGTATATAAATATCCTTTGTAATGCACTTGGTTCGTATGGGGTGAGCATACATGACTGGAAGCCCTATATACCTTTCCAATGTGGAGCGGGGTTTCATTTGCATTGGCCTGAAATATTTCCAATTAAAATCTTTCACCAACGACAGAAATATATAGAACCTTTAATTCAATATAATCTTTGGAAAACGATAGACGATGTGAAGAAGCATAACCATAAACTTATTTGGACGGTCCATAACCTGCAGCCGCACAATGCTGCCTTTGCCGAAGACGCACACTGGCATAAATTTATTGATCGATTTTCTGACGCGGTTGATTCCTATATTCTTTTGACGCCAGCGGCACGCGATGATGTTCTTCGCGCTTACCCTCGTTTGAAAGACAAGAACTGGGGGGTGGCTCACCATCCCCATTATCGCGATGTGCTTGCTCCCTCATCGGCCAACGATTGTCGTTTGCAGCATGGCATTGCCAAGGAAACGATCGTGGTTGGCATGTTAGGATCAATGAATGCCGCCAAAGGTGTAATCGATATCATTGATTCTTTTGTGAGTGCGCGGCTCCCTGACTGTATTTTATTTCTTGCTGGGAAGGCGGATGAGGCTTCGATGCTGGCCATTGAGACTGCGAGGGCGAGTGGGGCTGATATTCGTGGAGTGTTTCGTCACTTGTCCGATCAGGAAATCAGTGATTTTTATCAGATGTTAGACATGACAATTTTCCCATCTACGAGCCATTTGAATTCTGGAACTGTACTCCATTCCCTGTCTTGTAATGTGCCAGTCCGTTTACGCCGGACGCCGACAAATGTGTATCTTGCGAGTCAAATTGGTGCCAGTTGGCTAAGTTTTATCGAGGACAAGATTATCGACGAAAGTTTGATTTCTGACGTTCTCAGGAGGAGGGCAAATAAAAGTCTAATATGCAACTTGAGTGCGTTTGACCCGGCGGTCGTGGCGAAGCAGCATATTGATATTTATTTCCCAGAGGGACTTCCAAAATGAGGGGGCGCAGCATTGTTCTCTTTGTTGTTGCCATATGGGCCATTGTCGTGGACAAAGTCGATGCCTCAACGGCATTGATACCGCTCCCGGCGCAGCAGGCTGGGTATTTTACTAATACACTTAATAGTATGTTTCGCGATGACGTTGATATCGATGACACACGACGTGAAGGATTGAAGTGGTACCTTGGTAAAGGTTTTGGATGGCCTGCTACAAATCGATCCTCGCTTTCCTTTGATGCTGAGGGCGGCTTAGTTTTCCTGAATCAAGCCGAAGCTATGCATAGACGCGGCTCATTAAATTACTCTGTTGGCAGTGCGTCCCCTGCTTTTCGAAAGTCGAACACAAATTGGGTGGGAACGGCCTACGGCGGTGGCGGGTACTTTGAGGCTGAGATAAAGTTTGACCCTGGTCGCGTCAACGTTGCAGGAGCTCAGGGTTTCCCCTCTTGGTGGATGGAGCCTATTGAACATATGCGTCCACCTCACACCCAGTGGATGGAGCAAAGTGAGGGCTACGCTCACTTTGTTGAGATTGATGTTTTTGAATACAACACGTTTGGTAAACATGAATCTAACACATATTCAGCGTCACTTCATGAATGGTACGGCGTGTATGGCAAAACTTGTCTTCCACAGTTTTGTCAGGTGACAAATTACAATGGGAAAACCAGCTATAACAATTCTATTGTCCGAATGCCCAAGAATATTGATCTAAATGCATACCATAAATACGGCGTACTGTGGGTTCCTGCAACAGATGGAAATAAGGGATCTTTGCAGTATTTCTTCGATGGAAACCCCGCAACTTCGAAAATCGAGTGGGAAAAGTTTAAGGATGAACCTCCGCCGCCCGGCGAAAAGCCTTGGACTTTTGGCATTATGGACAGGCTTCATTATGTGCTCATTCTGGGAACGGGTATTGAGCAACCTATGACTGTTCGCTCGGTTAACGTTTGGCAGAAATCTTCGGCTGAGAACTGGAAGCAATAAGTTTGGAAGGTATCTATGGTATGCTGAAACTGAAACTATTCCTTGTTCGCCTGATGCGAAGCATACCCGGCGTGCAAGCTCTGGTCTGGAAGGCTCGCAGATCTTGGTATGCGGTCAGGCGGGCCGTCCTCGTCCATCGCCCCATTGTTGATGGCGGGATCTTGATTGAAACAGCCATTACCTCGGCCACGCCTTATGCTGCTGGGAAGATGGGGTCTGTTGAAGCTTCTGCATTAAAGACTTTTCTCCGGCGCAGCGGCGCTCCTTCGGCTTCGGCCAAGCCCTGTTACACGGCTTATACCCATCTTACGCTTTTCGTAAATGCTGGCGTCTTTCCGCAGGAGGCGGGTTTCTATGATCGCTTCTGCGGGGCCTATCTAAACGCGGTGAAAGCCTGTGATGCTCTTGTCGCGTGGGATGTTGCGGGAGAAACCGAAGTCTTTCGCCATCACTGTGTGCAGACAAGCCTTATCCGGCTCCGCGATCTGGAGCCTTACTTCTCTTCGGCTCCGTGGTCTCGTGCGTTGGCGGGAAAACGTGTTCTGGTCATTTCGCCTTTCACCCAAAGCATAGAAAATCAATATGCCCAGCGCGAGAAAATTTGGCCGGATCGCGATGTTCTGCCTGCTTTTACCTTGCTCACACTGCGTGCGCCTTTGAGCGCGGGCTTGGTGCCGCCGGACAGCAAGGATTGGTTTGAGGCGCTGGACACATTAACGAGCCAAATGGACGGGCTGGACTATGACGTCGCTCTTATTGGCGCGGGGGCGTTCTCATTACCGCTGGCCGTTCATGCCAAAGCGAGAGGCAAGGTGGGGCTCCATCTTGGCGGCAGCCTTCAGATCCTTTTCGGGGTTATGGGGAAAAGATGGCGCGAAAAAGAAAGCTTTAAATCTTTCATCAACGAATCTTGGCATGCTCCTTTGCCTGAAGAAACACCCGAAAACTGCAGCATCACTGAAGGCGGATGCTACTGGTAATTGGGGAACAGCAGGGGGCACATTATGCCGCGATCTAAACATATGTCCTTTCTTTCTTTTTCCGAGCGTTGGGGCCGATGGGCTGTGCTTGGGTTTTTTATCATTAGCCTTTTTCTTCTCTCTGGCGTTTTTTACGACTCGATCAGGCATCTGTATTATATCTGGCAGAAAGAAGAATATAGTCACGCGTTTTTGATCCCCCTTATTGCTCTTCTTCTCGGTTTGCACAGGCTGGCGCAGTCGCCCCCGCCCTTTGCACCAAGTTGGCACGGCGTTTTTTTGCAACTTTTGTCCTTCGTTTTTGCGAGTATCGGCGCGGCTATCTCATCGCCTTTCCCTGTTTATTTCGCTTTGTGGCTGTGCCTCGTCGGGGCCGTTTCTGCCTTTTGGGGTAAGAAGGCGATGCGCACCCTTATGCCCGCACTCATCTATCTTGTCTTTTGTTTTCCTGCGCCGACGGAGATCTATAGCCGGATGTCGCTCGAACTTCAGCTTGCCTCCTCTGCGTGGGGGGCAAAACTTTTGATGTTGCTCAATATACCCGTTTTTCAAGACGGCAATATCATTGATCTCGGTACATATAAGCTTCAAGTTGTCGAAGCCTGCAGCGGCTTGCGCTATCTTTTCCCCTTGATGAGTTTCAGTTATCTCATCGCTTATCTCTTCAAAAGCAAGATGTGGAAGCGGGCTGTGATTTTTATCTCGGCTGTTCCCCTGACAATTGCAATGAATGCTTTTCGTATTGCCGTAACGGGTATTGCTGTGGATTTGTGGGGGTTAAGCATGGCGGAAGGGTTCATCCACGATTTCCAAGGATGGGTTGTTTTTGCCTTGTGTGTTCTGTTACTTTTAGCTGAAACGCAGCTGCTCGGGCGTTTGGGTGGTAGGAAGGGCAAATTGGATCTAAGCCCCCTTGGCTTGCCACACGGTCCTTTCGTAACGGGGGATGTAAAGCTTTCATCTCCCGGCCTCGCTTTTGCCGTTCTTTTACTGGTCATGCTCCCCTTTGCGACGCAGGGATGTTTTGTCGGGAAGCCTCCTGCTGTCCCAAGACATACCGCTTTAAGCGCGTTTCCGCTGACGTTGGGCTCGTGGCGCGGTACAAACTTGGCTTTGGATGCCGCAACGCTTAAAGTTCTGAAACTCACAGATTATGTTAACATTGACTATACATCATCGGCGGATAGGGCTTCTGTTAATTTGTACGTTGCCTATCTTGCTTCGCAGACGATGGGCATTATCGTCCACCCCCCTACAAATTGTCTGCCGGGGGCGGGGTGGAAAATTGAGAAAGAAGACGTCGTCTCGATGCAGACGGACACGGAAGCGTTTACGAAACAGCCCCTTCGTCTTGCGCGATTGCTTGTTCGCTCTGGTGAAGATAGAATGCTCGTCTATTTTTGGTATGAACAACAGGGCCAACGCGTTACGAGCCAAGTTGAGGGACGTTTGCGCTTGATGAAAAACTCTTTGCTTTACAACCGAACGGATGGGGCGCTTGTCCGCGTTTCGACCGTCCTTCTTCCCACGGAAACGGAAGCAGAAGGCGAGAGACGCGTTTTCGACCTTCTTTCGCTTGCTCTGCCTGACATTGCGATGGCGTTACCCCAATCCTCTGAGGCCCCATGACCGAGTCAAAAGCCCCTATCGCGATTTTTGCCTATAACAGGAAAGACAATTTGGAGGGCATGCTTGCCTCGTTGCAAGCCTGCCATGGCTTTGCAGAAAGCCCCATTATTCTTTTTGTTGACGGTCCCAAGAGCGAAAAAGATATGGCCCAAGTCGAAGCTGTTCGCGCCTATGCCCGCGCTCTGAATTGGTCGAATCTCGAGGTTGTTTGTCGTGAAAAAAACATGGGGCTTAAGCAGTCGATCTATACAGGTGTTTCATCGGTCTGTGAGCGCTATGGCCGCGTGATTGTGTTGGAAGACGACCTTCTTTTGTCGCCTGTTGCGTTGGATTATTTCAACGAAGGTTTGACGAAATACGAAAACGAACCACGCATCTGGAGCATTGTTGGCTATCAGTATGACGTTCCTGAATTGCGAGAGCATAACACGGCCCTCGTTCTTCCCTTTACGCACCCGTGGGGGTGGGCAACTTGGCAACGGGCGTGGAAGCAGTTTGATATGAGCCCAACAGTTGATCCCAGAAATCTGCGATCAAGGACCTTCAAAGACGCCTTCGATGTTTATGGCCTTCGCGATTTCCGAAATATGCTTGTTTTGAATGCGGATGGTTTGATCAACAGTTGGTATATTCTTTGGTATTACACTTTGTTTTCTGCCGGGGGGCTAAGTCTCTTCCCGCCCGGTTCCTTGATACAAAACATCGGACAGAAAAGCGGCGGGACGCATGCGTCGGGCCTGAATCCCTATCACCTCCTTGTTCATCCAAATCCGCCGACAACACAACGGTGCCTATTCCCAGACCGTCTTTTCGTCGATTACTGGGCCATCGATTTTATTCGCGACAGTCGAGATGCCCGGGTGCAGAAAATGATAAGTTGTTTCGGGCGCATCAAGCGGTGCCTTAAGAAAGGAGCGTTGGGGTGAAACAAGCACTTATCAAACTGTTACAGCCTCTTTATCATCGGCTCAATTTAGCTTTGGCTCTTCGTGGCCCCATATCATACAAACCGGACCTTTATGTGGGACATGGAACAACGATTAAAGCTTCGCACTCCTTAGAGATTGGCCATTTTGTCAGAATCGGAGCTAACACGAGCATTGCGTCTAATGGCAAAATCGGAAATGGCGTTCTTATTTCAAGCAACGTCGGCATCGTCGGACGATATGATCACGATCACAAAAAAATCGGTTGTTACGTTTCGCAAAGTGCGTGGCTTTACGGAAAAACAAGCCGTTCTTTGAACGAAAGAGATTTTGTTCAAATTGAAGACGACGTATGGATTGGCTTTGGAGCCATTATCTTAAGCGGCGTGTCTATTGGAAAAGGGGCCATTGTTGCAGCCGGAGCTGTGGTAACAAAAGATGTCGAACCTTACTCTATCATTGCAGGAAACCCGGCTAGAAAAATCGGAGAACGTTTCTCTTATGCGGAGCGTGCTCGCCATGAAGAGTTGCTCGACAAACAGAAAGAAGATTAATATGGCACCGTTTCAAGAGCTTTCCTTATTTAAAATCTCCTCTGGGGTACGTGGGCGTTCGGCTTTTATCACGCAACTATGGTGGATTGTTCAGGAGTGGCTTGTTCGCCCATCGCCCCAGTTCATGTTTGGTTGGCGTCGGTTTTGGTGGCGTTTGTTCGGCGCACAAATCGGCAAGAACGTTCTTATCCGTCCTCGGGCCCGCGCAACTTACCCGTGGAAAATCTCTATAGGCGATTATTCGTGGATTGGCGACGATGTCGAACTCTACAGTCTGGATGAAATTCACATCGGATCGAACGTCGTGATTTCTCAAAAGGCCTATCTTTGCACAGGCTCACACGATTACAAAAAGATGGACTTTCCCTTGATGACGAAACCAATCGTGATCGAAGACCAAGTTTGGATTGCACTTGGTTCAACGATTATGCCGGGACTGACTATTGGCAAAGGCGCAGTTATTGGTGCTAAGAGTTTTGTTCTATGTAACGTACCTCCGATGTCTGTTTTTGCCGGGCATCCTGCAAAAAGTGTCGGAATGAGGAAGGAGGAAACGGCCTGATATGAAACTCCTTTTTATCGCACTCAATCATGCGCCTGAACAAACAGGCATTGGAAAATATCAAGGCGAGATGGCCGCGTGGTATGCTGCGCGTGGGCATGAAGTTCGTGCTGTTGTTGCGCCCCCTTACTATCCGCAATGGAAAGTTGGCGAAGGGTACAGCTCTTGCTCCTATAAAACAGAAGAGAGAGACGGGGTCCGACTTTATCGCGTTCCGCTTTACGTTCCCTCGACCCCCAGCTGGCTCAAGCGTCTTGTTCACCTTTTCTCGTACGTTGTGTCCTCGTTTCCCGTTGTGCTTTGGCAAGCCTTGTTCTGGCGACCAGAGGCCATCATTTTGACGGCCCCGCCACTTATGGCCGCGCCGACATGTTTGTTGGCGGCAAAGCTTTGTCGCGCGCGATCCTATTTGCACATTCAGGATTTCGAAGTTGATGCCGCCTTCAACCTCGGCCTTTTAAAGAGGCCGTGGCTTTACGCTTTAGCGCTCAAAATCGAACGGATCATCCTGCGTGGCTTTGACGGGGTCAGCACCATCTCGCGCAAGATGCGCGAAAAACTACTTGAAAAGAGAGTGCCGGAAAGCAAAGCCTTTTTGGTACCGAACTGGGCTAATATTGAGGATTTCGATCCTGTTTTCGGGCCGGGCGAATGGCGGGCGCAACTTGCCGATTCCAAGGACACAGTTCTCGCTGTTTACGCCGGGAATCTTGGCCGTAAACAAGGATTGGAAACCATCATTGAGGCAGCGCGTCGGCTTGAAGCCACACCATCCATTCGCTTCGTCATCAGCGGCGACGGGGCAGGGCGAAGCGATATGGAAGAATCTGCAAAAGGGTTGACGAATGTTGTCTTCGTTCCTGTTCAACCCTTCGACTCTTTTCGCCACCTTATGCTGGCCGCCGACATCCACCTTCTGCCCCAGCGCCGTGAAGCCGCTGATCTTGTCATGCCGTCCAAGCTTGGCAACATTTTGGCGAGTGGCCGTCCGGTTGTCGCTGGTGCAGAAGAAGGAACACAAGTTTACGACGCCGTTCAGGGCTGTGGAATCGCAGTGCCGCCCGACGATGCCGTCGCCTTTGCCGATGCGATTGAGAAGCTGGCCTTCGATCCCGCTCTGCGTGTCGCTATGGGGCAGAAAGGCCTTGCTCAAGCCAAAGAGGGTTGGAGCAAGGACAGTCTTTTGTCGAGGATGGAAACGCTTTTGTGCGCTGGCGCTGACGCCTCTTATACCAATCCGTCCATGAACTGACGTAGTGAAAGCGCTGCACGCATTCACTCGCTATGGATGCTTTCATACGCAGGTTGGTATTAATTAGGCCCAGACGCCGATAATGGGGGTCCCCTCTTCAACGGAACAAACTTCTACGTCATCAAAAGCCGGAATGGGAAAAGGGGCACGCACGCATGTGTAGTAGGTGTCGCTTTCGTCTGTTCCCTCTTGTGCGGCGTTTCCCTGACAAATGGGCATGACATTCGTAACAGACGCGGCAAGAGATTCCAGAGCTTCCTTGTTCTTTGATTTGAGATAGGTGTCGATCATTGTGTTATCCTTTCCATTTCGGTGTCATTTGATGAGCGGTTCCAGTATTTAAACGAACGAAGCCACATGCTCCCCTGATTTTTGGGAGATTCATATCGTGCGTAAGCAAAGTCTAACGTGTCGATGTTTGTCGGAAGCTCAGCGGTCAAAAGCGATCCTGACGTGGCACGTGTTCCATTCAACGTAATCTTGTATTCAGCAGCCTTATAGGACATGGCTTGTTTGAACGGAGCGTCTGCTGTGTGATCTGTGATATACGCGTACTTGTTTGTTCCAGCGACCCATGCGTTACCTGTGCCAATTCCCACGTTCGTCACATTCAGGCCAAACGCGTTTTGGTTGAGTGGTCCGTTTGCGCTTAGATCTACAATGTTCTGATAGGCCCCAAATATACCAAGCATCCTTCCTTCAACGACAAATGTTCCTTGATTGGCGTTGAACCAAGGAATGCTCGACGTACCTAAAAAGTCAGCCGCTCGCGTTGCGGCGGTATTTGTAGTCGGGATGTATGATGTAGCAAAATATCCGACCTCAACTTGTGGACGTGATAAAACAACCGTGCCTGTTCTCGCTATGTCAATGCCACATCCTAAACGAAAGAGTGCGGACCCGCTCGTTGTTCCTACCACCATTTTGATTTCAACCCGTTCGCCAGCGGATGGGATATAGTCACTGCCCTTGGGATATGAACCTACAGTTCCTGTTGGGGCATTGGAAAACGCCAGGATAGAACTCAACGGTTGACCGCTTGCATTCGCTTCGACAAGGACAGAGAATATATACGTCGTACTCGCACTGACCGAAGCCACTGCCGCCGCAATAAAGTTTTTGCTATCTGTTGTCGTAAAGGATCGAGCCTTCGCGCCGTCGTTTCCGCCAAAGATCGAGTCGAGAGGGATCCCGCCATCACTCGCACTGCTTACATTTGACGAGGACCATCCGTATGGGACATCGGGTGTTCCGCCGTTTGATCCGGTCATAATCGATTGGAGAAGAATGTTTGTCCGTTGGCCCTCAATCAGCAAACCCAAAGCTTCGTGTGTCGTGGGGTGATGGTCAAAGCGTGGTGCGTTAATGGCTTCCAGACGCAGCATCCCATCGGCATCGAAGCTTGTTGCGGTCGATGCACGCGTAAAGACGACAGCGGAAGGAATCGCGTTGCGCAAGTCCCAGCATATGATGGGCCTATCGCGATTCTTCGTGAATAAAAGCAAGCTCCCCATGCTCACACCGCCCGCAGAAGAAGGGACACTGTGCGCAAAACAGACTGGCTGACGGGCGCTGCCGATGTTCCAGACCGCAAGCGCAGATGTTGAAACGCGACAAACTGCATGGGGTCAAGAACGATGCAGCGAGAGGTGCCTGCCATCGCAAGGACTTCGCTACCGTTTTGATCCATAACGTTGACCCAAGTCGCCCCCGCGTCTGGCGACATCTGAAATGTCAGGTTTGCATTTGACCATTCGGTGGGGATGATAATGCCGAACAGGCGCAGCCCTCCCAGATTTATAGCACCTGTAATCGCTGATCCGGCTTCGATTTCAACGGGAAAAATTTCCCAAGCGGAAACGTAAGTATCTTTAAGTGACATTATTTTTTTCCTTTCATTTAGACATAAAAAAAGCGGCCCAGAGGCCGCTACGGAACCCGAGTTATGGGTTTAACACACTGATAAAAATAAGAACGGTGTCATTGCGAGGAGGCCTATTGGCCGACGAGGCCATCCATCTCCCGCATTTTCAACGTAGGCCCATGTTGAAATAGTAGGAGATGGATCGCCACGGCCCCTGAAGAAGGGGCCTCGCGATGACGAGTCCTTTATGTTTATCACCGGTATCAACCCATAACTCGGGTTACGTAAGTATTTCTCGTTTCGGCCGGGGCTGGTAAAGGGCACAAAAAAACCGACCTTCTTGCAAAGATCGGGGGGGCTTCCCTTGACGGCGACTGAAACCAATTTAGCTTTACTGTTCAATCAAGACACAGCTCCGCCTGGTATTGTCAATACCACAATATCCAACACCAGTCAACAGAAAAATCACGCTTCATGTGAGATTTCTCTTATTAAGGTTAATGTCGAGGAAAGGCTGCCCGCCGGAGCAGGGCCTGCGGACGTTCGCACAACGTGCATGCCCCAGCTTTGCGCAATTCTTCTGCTGCGCCGCAACGCTTGACCTGCGACAGGCACATACAGCAAACCGTTTTGAAACGGTATATTGGATATTCTGATGCGCCTTATGACTGGGATCACAGGGACATATTATAAAAAGTTCAGCTTGAGTGCCTATAGCCATCTGGATTTTTTGTTTGCCAGTTCCACGTATCTTTGCACATTTGGGCCAGATCTTTTTGTGCAACCCAATTGAGAAGTTTTTGGGCTTGGCTAGGATCGGCATAGTAGGTTGCCACGTCTCCTTGGCGTCTCGGGCCAAACTTGTAGGGAATTTTATGGCCACAGGCTTGTTCAAACGCATGAAGGATTTCAAGGACGCTGTATCCGCTTCCTGTCCCTAAATTCACAACAAAGTTGGTTTGGCTTTCCATAAGTTTTTTCAAAGCGTGCACGTGGCCCTTTGCCAAATCAACAACATGGACATAATCGCGAACGCCTGTCCCATCCGGTGTGTTTTCATAGTCGTTCCCCCAGATCGAGATGCAATCTCGCCGACCTGCCGCAGTTTGAGAAACATAGGGGAATAAATTATTTGGAATGCCTTTCGGGTCCTCGCCGATCAGGCCGCTTTCATGGGCGCCGACGGGGTTGAAATAGCGCAAAATTCCAGCGCAGTGAAAAGGGTTTGCCTTTACAAAACTTTCCAGAATTCCTTCGGAAATGAGCTTTGTGTGTCCGTAGGGGTTAACGACAGAAAGCGGGTGAGTTTCAGTCAAAGGCAGGGTTTCGGGAAGGCCATAAACAGTCGCAGATGAGCTGAAGATGATGAATCGTGTTTTTGCCGCCAACATCGCCTCCAACACATGGATTGTGCCGGTCACATTGTTGTCATAGTAGGCGAGAGGCTTTTCAATAGACTCCCCGACGGCTTTCAATCCGGCAAAGTGAAAAACAGCTTCGCATCCGTGAGCACGGAGGCTTTCTTCCATAAGTTGGCGATCCCGTACATCGCCTTTGATGAAGGAAACCTTTTGACCTGTTATTTTTTCGATCCGGTTCAAAACTTCGGGATGAGCATTGGATAGATTGTCGTAAACGACGACCTGATGCCCGGCTTTTATAAGCTCGACACATGTGTGCGACCCGATATATCCAGCACCACCAGTTACAAAAATATTCATTGAACAAAAACCATCGTCATGAGAGTTCGTTTGCATTTCGATCCGCACCATAAGGCAAGATTAGTTTATACATTGTATAGGGGGATAATAATAGTTTCTTTGCTGGCCATAAGTCTTGTTTTTACCGGGATCCCTGCAGACGACGTTATCCTTAATTCCTCAAAGAGGTGTGATCCAACCTGCGTATGAAAGCATGCCTATAGATCGCGAGGCGCAGAGCGAGTGAGTGAGAGCAGCGCTCTCAATACGTCAGTTCATAGATGGATTGGTGTGAGAAATCAATCTAACAGAACAAACATTCGCATGAAATCAGACGCCTTTTAACCAAGGGCGCGTTGGCGCTTTAAGTGACGTCTGGGCGGATTTAGGAACGCGTTCTATCCTGTTGTTGATCGAGCCTATTCACGCGACCGCTTGCCCGTAGTTCATCGGTAGTCGTATCCATCATTCGACGAAACGCCTTCTGTGCTTGGGCAATAGCGATAGTGCATCCGAAACGCGCAGGGGTTTCCCGCTCCAGATGCGCCGTAGCTTGGATCCATTAGGGCACTGCATCAAGAAGGTATGGAAGCTCATTCATACAACAAATCCAAATCAAAGTGAAAATGACAAATTATTGTTTATGATTTCAAACATTTGTTCAAAAAATATCTTTGGCCCTGTTCTGGGTCCTCTATAACGTTTCAGACAGAATAAATCTAGGCACCGGTAGATACTGATTGTTTAGGGTAAATGACCAACATCTTTTGACGTAAGAAACCAGTATTTCCGGTTTGCATTGAATAGTTTTTTGAGCGAAGTGAGGGCCATTGTTTTTGCTTAGACTCCATCTGGGAGCTTAGATTTCATCATTTTGCGACGATCAATTTTACGTCCATCAATCACAAAGGTCCCATCACCAACGCTATGAATCATTCTTTTCTCTTTGCGAGAGGAGTCTAAATAGGCCTTTACGCCGTTCAAAATAATCATGTTGTGTTTTTTGATAACATCGACAACGCGGCATTCGATATTGGCGAGACATTCCTTGATCAACGGCGCGTGGACATGCTTGGCCTTCAGTGGCGTAAAATTGAATTTTGCAAATTTATCGGTTTCTTCACCGGAGCATGTGCCGACGCCAATCACCTTGTCGATTATATCCACCGTTGGAATGGCGAGAACGCATTCTTTCGTTTTGAGAAGGGCGGCATAGGAATGATTCCAAGGACCGGTAACAATCACAAATGTCGGCGTAAAATCTTGCACTATGCTCCATGAGATAGTCATGATGTTGTTCTTTTGACCATCGTTCGTCGTTACGAAGATCACAGGTCCGGGCTCGATCAGCGTGAACGCCTTGCTCAGTTTAAGACTTCTCATGTGTCTTTCCTCCTTTTGTAGGTTTAACGGTTTAACCTACACATGGCCGCGTTGACATTGTTCTTTGTCACGCTCAACATACTAGAGCAGATTGCGATGAGGTTGGCGCCTTTATGTGTATGTGCCAACCGTTCGCGTGAATGGGATCGACAAACAAACAGATAGAGCGGCAGTATGCAGTCAACTATGCGTCAACCTAGTCGAAGATCATTCTAGCAAATACAGAGCTAAAATGGAAATTTTCAATGGCCAATAAGAGTCCGTACAATGCGCATCTCGATGGCATTTTTCGGGAAGACCAAAAGGGGTAAGTATGCAAAGCAACCTTCCAGCTACACCTGCCGATGTTTTGGATTTATCATCTGGCGTTCTTCGATTTGTGATGAACTTCGTTATTAAATCTGCTGAATGTCTCAGATTCTGGTCCTACCCCTACAAGAAGGCGGCCACTTCATTTGAAGAAATGACGCTGTGGGACACGCTTTACTGGGCTTATAAATGCACTAATCCCATTACGCATTGGGAAAAGGGTGGGCGAGAGGGGGAGCCGTTCACGACTGACAGGCGCATTCTTGGATTGCCGCCTGGGTTTGAAAAACAGAGCTCACTTACAATGGGTGCCGCCGGTGATTTGCTTCGAGCCGATGGCCTTGACCATTCAAAAGATATACTCTTTGAAAACGTTGCGGATCTGTTGTTTGCCCCGACGATTTCTTACGCGAACTTTGAATCGCCGATCACCAAGCAAGCCTTACAAAAAGAGGTTATCGGCGATAAAGGTCCCCCTGTGGAATGTTGTTCTCAAGAGCAGTTTACTACGTTTAAAGGCCATAAAGATAAGTCTTTCACTGTGATGAACACGGCCAACAATCATATGTTCGATATGGGCACAGAGGGTGTGGAAACAACGCGAAAGGTTTTGTCAGCTGCGGGTATTTTAAGCATCGGGACCAATGATCATCCGGATGAATCTGGTCAAGGGAAAATCCTGATCAAAGATGGGATCAAGCTTGGGTTTGTGGCGGCTACGTTTGGTTTGAATGGGCGTGTGCTGCCGCCCGAAGAGGCCTATCGCATCAATGTTGCAAATCTGCTTTCGAAATTTGCGGACCCTGATCTCATGGGATTGAAACAGCAGATTGATCACTGCAAAAGTCAGGGTTGCGATTTTATCATTGCCTCTTTGCATTGGGGGCATGAGTTTGAATTTTTTCCGCGCCAACGGCAGATAGCCATTGCCCATGATTTGATAGAGTTGGGTGCCGATACCCTTATTTGCCATCATCCGCACGTTGTTCAGCCTGTTGAATACTATAAAACGCGCAGAGATCCGCGCCGTATTGCTGTGATTGCCTATTCCCTTGGAACCATGACGTGGGGATTCTCTGCCCCCCATTTGGTGCTTAGCGCCATTTTGAATCTGACTCTTTCAAAGGGACGGCTTCAGGATGAGGCGCTTACCTATGTTGAAACAGCTCGCGTGACGCCTGTGTTTCGTAGTTCTGTTGTCAAGGGTGGCGACATACAGACACGCATTGAAAAACTCGCCGATCATCTTGAAGGGCAGAAGGCTGAGCATTCAGCACACTATATTGCCGAGATCAAAAGATACGCAGATTTGGTGCTGGGGGACTGCGCTTGATTTTCGTCGCGTAAGGAGGTCCCCCTAAAGCCTGCGTTTAATGATGGAAAGGAGCATAAATTGTCAAGACGCGGGCTTTGGTATATTACGTTCTCTTCAAAAGCTGGTTCGACGATCATAAAAAGTTGTCATCGCGAGGCCCCTTGAGGGGCCGTGGCGACATGTCCCGCCGCAGCTCCGTTGGAGCGT
Organism: Alphaproteobacteria bacterium; assembly: GCA_028691835.1. Lineage (GTDB taxonomy): Bacteria > Pseudomonadota > Alphaproteobacteria > UBA9219 > UBA9219 > UBA8914. The sequence continues at coordinate 27,742 of JAQUYN010000030.1, forward strand.
AGGGGGATCCAGCACTGAATGAGGAAGCCTGCGATAAGCTTCACGTCTTGAGGATGGATCCGCCTTCGCTAAGAAGCTACGCAGAGACACGTGTCGCGCCCCGATAAATCGGGGCTCGCAATGACCGTTCACTTTAGTTTTGACTCCCCAGCTCTTGACCTGCGATGGGTCTATAGTTTTTTTTACCTCAACTTTTGAACTGTGATAGGTATATAAAGACTATGCCTTTTCTGGCGATAAAAGAAGCAGGAATCAAAGGCACGCAGACACTCTTTTCCTAAGGTCCTAACGAATGTGTATTCTTTCAATTCAGTCCCATGTCGCATATGGCTATGTTGGCAATAAAGCCGCCGTCTATCCTCTGCAGTCGATGGGCTATGACGTGTGGCCTGTTCACACAGTGCAGTTTTCAAACCACACGGGCTATGGCAAGTGGACAGGTGAAATTTTCAGCGCCGAGCATGTGCGTGAAGTTGTGCGCGGGATTGAAGCTCTCGGCAAGGCTAGCGAATGCCGCGCCATCCTTTCCGGTTATATGGGAAGTCGTGAGATTTGTGAGGCGGTTGCGGAGATTACGCGCCATTTTAAAACGATCAATCCGGGCCTTTTGTATCTGTGCGATCCTGTGATCGGCAATACGACCTGCTTTGTAAAGCCGGAAGTTCTCGATTTTTTTCAAACGCAACTGACCGCTGACATTATCACGCCCAATCAGTATGAGGCTGAAACGTTGTCCGGGATGCCCATTACAAATGCGACAAGCCTCAAAAACGTGGCTTGTTTTTTCCATGATCGCGGCACGCGAATTGTTGTGATTACTGGGATCAAATTGCCCGATGTCGCGGAAGGTTTGTGCGTATTTGGTTTTTTTATAATCATTTTAATAATTTTTTTTCTAACTTTATTATTAGAAATTAAAATAATTATCAAGAATAAAGTTATTATTAATAAGTTATAATTATTATTAGACCATATATTTAATTTGTTATTTTTAGCATATAATAAATCTTTTTTTAAAACATCTAAATATTTATAATTACCATAAATATATTTTATTTCTCCTAAACCATTTCTAATTATTTCAGATTGCAATAGTCTATTGTCGACAAAAATCCATGCTAAATGACGACCGTATTTATCTTTAGTATCAGAATTTTCATCATATTCTATTTCTATTATATTTGCATTTTTTAATTTATTACAAGTAAATACACTGGATTTTTTTCCATATGATTCGGTTTTATTTGTTGATTCAGGAGTATCAATAGCTAAAAATCTAGATCTGACAGCTTGATTATCGACATAAAACCAGGCAGTATCGCCATCAACACATTTATTTAAATAAACTTGTATTTTATCACTAGCTTGGACA
>JAQUYN010000101.1 GCA_028691835.1 Alphaproteobacteria bacterium
AACACGGCAAGCGGGGATTATGCGGGCAGCTATAACAATGCGAGCGGGTATGGAGCCCTTTATACAAACAAGGCGAACAGTGCTTTGTCGGGCAGTTATAACAATGCAAGCGGGTATCAGGCCCTTTATCAAAACACGGCGAGCGGAAGTGTTTCGGGCAGCCGGAACAATGTTATAGGGATGTATGCAATTTACAAAAACACGGTGAGTGGAGATACCGCAGGTAGCTATAACAATGCGATTGGATATGGGGCACTCAACCTAAACACGGCAAGCGGGTCTTATGCGGGCAGCTATAACAATGCAATCGGCTATTACGTGCTGCAGGTGAACACGGCAACTGGAGAGACTGCGGGTAGCTATAATAATGCAAGCGGGTATCGGTCGCTTAACGTGAACACGGCAACGGGGACTTATGCGGGCAGCTATAACAATGTAAGCGGGTATAATGCCCTCTCTTCCAATACGGCAACGGGGACTTCTGCGGGCAGCTATAACAATGTGCTGGGGAACAGTGCTTTAAATAAGAACGCGGTGAATGGTCAGGGGGCCGGAAGTTATAACAACGTGCTAGGGATTTCAACTTTGGCTAGTAACTCGGCGACGGGTTCTTACGCAGGAAGCCATAACAATGCATTGGGGCAGTATGCATTGCAGACAAATGCGGCAAATGGCAGCTATTCTGGTAGTTATAACAATAGCTTGGGAGTGAGCGCATTAAGAACAAATACAGCGACTGGAATGTATGCAGGCAGCTATAATAACGTGGTGGGAGCGTATGCGTTGAATATAAACGTGGCGACTGGGTTTTATGCGGGAAGTTATAATAATGCTTTTGGATACTATGCGATGGTATCAAATGCGGGGATAGGAGATTATCAGGGTAGTTACAATAATGCACTGGGATATCGTGCCCTTTACAGCAACAGTGGGGCGGGAAATACGGTTCTTGGTTCTTATGCTTTGGGGCGGATAACGGGGACTTATAGCGGGTCATATAACGTGGCTCTGGGTTATGGGGTTGGTAGTACGACCCTTGCCAGTGGTAGTAACAACATCCTGATTGGCACCTCGTCTTTGGTAGACACGCCGGCTGCGGATACAAGCAACTTCCTGAACATCGGCAATGTGATTAATGCGGATATGGCTGGCCAAAAGGTTGGCCTCAATCTGGGAACGACGATAGCGACTTATCCTCTTCAGGTCGGTTCGACCTCCGCAAATGGTAATGGCGCGTATCTGTCCGCTGCGGGCGTGTGGACGAGTATTTCGGATGGCCGTGTGAAGGAAAATGTGCGTCCTATCAAATATGGCCTTGCCGACTTGATGAAGCTGAAGCCTGTCAATTACGAGATGATAGGCAGCCATGAAAAGCAGATTGGTCTGATCGCGCAAGATGTAATGAAAGTTGTGCCCGAAGTTGTGACGGGAAGTGAGAAAACACGCTATGGCCTCAGCTATGACAATCTTGTGGCTCTGACCGTCAAGTCAATTCAAGATCTTAAGATTGCGAACGACAATCAGCTTGCGAAGGTTGAAGCTCTTGTTGATGAAAATAAGAAGTTGCGTGCCGAACTCGCTAAGATGAAACGTTCCAAAACTCATGGTGCCGTTGAAACAGAAGCTGTGAAGGACATACAGCTTAGCGCGGCCTATGCGGATCTTCCCGAAATGACGGTAACAGAGGCCCCCGCAGATGAAACGCGCGAGCTGTTGATGTTCGTTATCAAAGTTGGCGCGGGCGTTGGTGGCCTTCTGGTGATCGGTCTGATTGGGTGTGGTGTTGTCCTTTATCGGACGCGTCAAACGGTCGCAAAAAAGACTGCCGCACGGAAGGACAAACCTTCGCGCACGAAGAAGGCCAGCTGACCGCGCCAGCTGTCTTTCCAGACATTGGGAAAACAAATTATTTTATCTGCTGCATTATGCAAAAGGGCGCTTGGACCCTCCGCATAAGAGGGCCTGTGGCCCTCGAATGGTGCCTTTATTATCAATAGGTTACTGAAAAATGGGCCGCTCTCACGCAGATGTGTGGAGGATAGCCCGTTTTTTCGTCACGAGCTCGACGAGAGAACGAATTTCGAAAAAAAGCTACCATATGTTGTGGTTTAATGGGGCGAATTTTCACAACATATAGGGGGTCAAAAACTAAGACCGCCAAAATCGAAAATGGGGCGAATTTGAGGTCCGATTACTTACACTTCATGCGGGCACGTTCTTGATCGGCGCGAGAGCGGATCGTCGTTGGTGCCGAGGGGTATTTGGATTTGAGCGCGGCTAAAGCGTCACAGGCATCCTGTGTCTTGTCCATGGCCCCCAGCGACATGCCAAGTTTCAGTAAGGAATCGGGCGCTTTGTTTCCCTTCGGATTCTGCTGGAGCGCATCGGCAAACCCAATGGCCGCATCGCCGAACTTGGCGCGCACATAAAATGTTTCGGCATACCAATATTTAGCGTTGTCGATAAGTTTATCTTTGGGATTTTTGTCGATAAAGCCCTTGAACGCCTTTTCGGCCTCGTCGTAGTTTGCTTGCCGCAAAAGGCTAAAGGCGCGTTCATAAGCTTCTTGTGGGGTCAGGCCGTAATCGTCTGGTTTGTTGGGAAGGGGGGGGGCTTTTGGATTGATGATGCCGCCTGTAATCTTGTCCCCGCGTACTTTCACGCCGCCCAGCGTACCCGTGACGGGTTGCTGTGGCTGGGTGGGCGCTTCACTCTCCTCATGCGAGGGGGATTCCGCTGAGGTGGATGGTTGTGGAAGCGGTGCTGTGGGAACGGGCGCGGTCTCCAATTTGAGCAATCGATTATCATAATCGGATTGCATGCGCTGAAGGGCTTGGTCCAAACGGCGCGTTACAAAGTCCATTTGTTCGACCTTGCCCGTTAAGGCGCGAAGTTGGTCTTCAACGGCGGATAACCGCATCTCCATATTGGTTGAGGCCGCGTTATAGGCACCCTCTTGGGCTGAGGCGTGATGAGGTGAGCTGACAAGAAAAGAAAGGACAAGGGCGGACGTTGCCAGAAGAAAGGTGCGCTTGGTCATGCGGAAAAAGCCTCAGCGAATCAGTTATAGGTATCATCATACCCAGAAAGGTTAGAAAGCCAACAGGGTTAAGCTAAAGGGGACATTATACCAACTTGCGTATGAAAGCATCCCTATAGATCGCGAGGCGCAGAGCGAGTGAATGCGTGCAGCGCTCTGAGTACGTCAGTTCATAGACGGATTGATATTAATGCGCGTTTTTGTCTTTATTATGATGCCAAAGGGGCTGATCGGTGGCCAAAAATGGCCGTGCCGACACGGACATGCGTGGCCCCATGAGCAATAGCTGTTTCGTAATCGGCACTCATCCCCATGCTGCGGCTCGGCAGATCAAGTTGCGTTGCAAGGTTGTGCAAAAGGACGAAATGGGAGGTGGGGTCTTGGTCGAACGGGGGAATACACATCAAGCCTTCAATAGGTAAGCCTAACCCTTTTTGACAGAAGGCCAAAAAATTTGGGACATTCTGTGGTGAAACACCAGCCTTTTGCGGTTCGTTTCCCGTGTTGACTTCAATAAAGAGGCGCGGGATGCGGCCCTGCTTTTTGATTTCCTGAGCAAGAGCTTCGGCAAGTTTCGGACGGTCGAGCGTTTCAATGACATCAAAAAGCTTAATCGCCTGCGCGACCTTATTGGTTTGGAGTGGGCCGATCAGGTGCAGCTCAAGGTCGGGATAAGCCCCCTTTAGGGCCGGGAATTTCGAGGCAGCTTCTTGAACGCGGTTTTCGCCAAAAACGCGCTGGCCCGCAAGAAGAGCTTCTTGGACGGCTTCGGCAGGGCATGTTTTGCTGACGGCCACGAGGGTTACATGATCCGGTGCCAGCCCACTCGATAGGGCGGCTTTATTAATGTTTTTGCGGATAAGATCTAAATTTTGTGCAATTATTGTCATACTCGTAAAATAGAAGGCTTCTGAGTGTTTGACAATAGGCCTTTGGGGAAGCAAATTAGCGCGTCTTTTAAATGATCTTCGAATTGGGGCAGCAATGGCATACGTACAGGGGCTAACAGGTGAGTGGGAAATGGTGATTGGGCTCGAAGTCCACGCGCAGGTTACCTCGAAAGCTAAACTGTTTTCTGGCGCTTCGGCTGCCTTTGGCGGCGCTCCGAACGCGCATGTCAGTTTTGTTGATGCTGGCTTTCCTGGCATGCTTCCCGTGATCAATAAATATTGTGTTGAACAGGCCGTTCGCACAGGTCTTGGGTTGAAGGCGCAAATCAATCTTGTGTCCGTGTTTGACCGCAAAAATTATTTCTATGCCGATTTGCCAAATGGCTATCAGATTAGCCAGTTTACGCAGCCTATCGTTGGTAAGGGCGAGATCATTCTTGATCTTGAAGGCGGCGTGTCGCGCACGGTTGGCATCACGCGGCTGCATCTTGAGCAGGATGCGGGCAAGAGCATGCATGACCAAAGCCCGACAGAAACTTTTGTGGATTTGAACCGCGCCGGTGTTGCTTTGATGGAAGTTGTGTCAGAGCCAGATATGCGTTCGGGTGAGGAAGCCGCTGCGTATTTGAAGAAGTTGCGCGCCATCGTGCGTTATCTCGGAACGTGTGATGGCAATATGGAAGAAGGTTCCATGCGCTGTGACGTCAACCTTTCGATGCGCCGCAAGGGTGTAACAACACTTGGGACCCGTTGTGAAATTAAGAATGTGAATTCTATTCGCTTTGTTATGCAGGCCATCGAATATGAATCACAGCGTCAGGTTGAGATTTTGGAAGCTGGCGGAGAGATTAAACAGGAAACGCGGCTGTGGGATACCGGTAAGGGCATTACCCGTTCAATGCGCTCGAAAGAAGAGGCTCACGACTATCGTTATTTCCCTGATCCCGATTTGCTGCCGCTGAAGTTGGATGCGGCTTGGGTTGAAGAAATCAAGAGCACCTTGCCGGAATTGCCTGATGAAAAGAAGGCGCGTTTTATCAGTGAATATGGCCTGACAGACTATGATGCCTCCGTTCTTGTCGCGGAAAAAGCGAACGCTGATTTCTTTGAAACAGTTGCTAAGGGACGCGACGGTAAACTTGCGGCCAATTGGCTGACAAGTGAGTTGTTTGGTGTTTTGAATAAACGCGGCCTTTCCATTGATCAAAGCCCTATCAGTGGTGACGCGCTCGGTGGGTTGATTGAACTTATCAGCAACGACACCATTTCCGGGCGCATTGCAAAAGATGTGTTTGCCGCAATGCTGGAAACAGGAAAAACGGCTGCTGAAATTGTCGAAGAAAAAGGATTGCGTCAGGTTACTGATGCGGGCGCTATTGAAGCCGAGATTGACAAAATTCTTGCCGCCAATTCTGACAAGGTCGCGGAATATCGCAGTGGTAAAGATAAGCTTTTTGGATTTTTCGTTGGGCAGATTATGAAGGCGACAGGCGGTAAATTGAATCCAACTTTGCTGAATGATCTTTTGAAGGCGAAGTTGGCTGGATAAAGTCTTGGCTGCGTCAATGTGTCCTCAAAGTTGTGCCGCGTTTGTCTTCATGCGCCCCTGAGTAGAAGCGTATTCTCTTAAGGATGCCTTAACCAAAAGTGCCTTACCGATACTCTCTGGTTCAGATTTTTTGACGGAGAGAATCCATGATTTTTGGAAAAAATGCGAAGCGCGAAACCCTCTATAATGAAGAGGCGAAGTTTGTTCATGACGACGACTTTGTTGCTATCGCTGATCTAAAACGGGCCGTTGACCAGCTTGTTCATGAGGATTTTACGGCTGTCCTTGCAAAGGGTGATCCTTTGAGTTTGGCGTTGGCTCCCATCATAAAAGTTTTGGACGAAAAAAATCGAGACAGGCTTAAAATCTTGATCCAAATTTGGGTCCAGCAAACACAGCCAATTCTCGCAATAGCCGAGATGCTTGATGATATGCGCAATTTGGAACAGCGCAATCAGGCGATGGCGACGGCATCAGAGGAAATGGCGGCATCAATTAATGAAGTGGCTCGT
>JAQUYN010000102.1 GCA_028691835.1 Alphaproteobacteria bacterium
GTTAGCCTCTCAATCGTCTCTTGCATCTTCGTCTGACAATTAACGGCACGGACGATATATTCAGCTATCGCGACATGATTTTCGCCTTTAACGTCAGCGATGCTTTCCCATTTGCTCAAAGTTTCGGAATACGCCTCGATTTCAGAATGCGTTGTATGATGCCGCGCATCCCAAGGACGTTGATCGTCTTCAATAAATTGTAATAATGACCGAGTTGTTTTTGGGGGAGATTTAGCCATGATAAACCCCCGTTTCAAATTTCCGTGAGAAATTCTGCCCCATCAAGCGCAATTCGACAGCAGCCATCGCATGTGCCATGTGCCATCTTTCGTCGGTTTCCTGTTCTGAAAAACCGACCTTCAATAAATCTAGGGGGCAACAGTCACCATTTTTTCGCGTTAGATGTATTATGGCGTTAGCCATGCGCTGATGTGATAGGTATTTGCAATCGAACTCCGCGCCGATCAGGCTAATGACCTGTGGAATGACACTTGTTTCTGTATAGGGAGTCATTGAACCCCCATAGCGTCAAAATCCTCAATTTCCTCATCCAACAGTTTTAAAACTAGATTCGCAACTTTGCTTTCAGATACAGTTGCATAAAACTGCTCGTGTCCACGCCGTGACTTTCGCTGTTCAAGTCTGTCATAGAGTTGAATGAGTGATTGTCTGTCTTGCGGGAGAATGGTCGATCCTTTTTCCCTCAGCTCTTTAATATAAATCCTAATTGTGTCGTCGATCCTCAGCGTTCCGTTATCATCGATGAATGATTGAAATCCTTGCGTGAATGCTTGCGGGGCATAAATCTCGCAAAATTCTTTCATCTGTTTTGCAAGAATGAGAATTTTCGGGGCGGCGTCCTTTGTTTTGATTTTGTTATTAGCAACAATGTTTTGAAACGCTAACGCCATATACATATTATCGTTTGTCATTGGCATTCCCCCATTTCTTTGAGAAAAGTGGGGATGCTGACGTGGCTCACGTTTTCATCAAGGGCCATAATTCCAATTTTTGAGAAATTCTCCATGAATTCTTGACGCGCAAAAACAGTGTCAAAAGTTCCTTGAAGGATTTGGCTGCATAAGGGGGACTTCTTTTTTTGCTTTGTTTTTTCTTTTTTGTTTGTTTCAAAAATATTTTCCATTGTCGCATAGACCTCATAGTATTTTTTAACTTGCGCGACCAATATCTATATCTAAAGAATATTTTGCTATTTTATATATCGTTGCTTTTCTATGTTTGAGATCTTTGCGATTATCGAAAAAAGATGTTTTGGATTTTTTTGATGTTTTTAGCGATGAAATTCGTTGAATTCTTGGGAAGGCATAGAAAAACGCGGCATTGCCGCGTTATGTTTTTTACATAGAGGGCATTTCAAAAGTTGACCAAAGCCCCATCATTCCAAAGAGAGACGAATTCGGCACGGGAGACTTTTGTGGCGCAAGCCTTGTCGAAAAGCACGACTGTGAATTCATAAGTATTTTTTGGGTAAACGAGAGCGTATTTGTCGCCGTATATGAATACAGAGGTCATTCCGCAAGAACGATGCGGAACGGCACGACAGGAGAAGGATGGCTTTGAAAAAGATGGGTTTGTAATGCCGGACAATAGGCATTTTACTTCGTGCTTATTTTGTATTGCTTGAAGACGGTCGAGATTGCTTTGGAAATCAGAACCGCATCGTTGGGTAAGAACTGTTTCATCCTTCGTAAGAACGAGTACGTCTCCGTTCATTATATCGAGGGTTTCAATTATGTCTTCGAACAGCGCGTTGCAACTATCCTCACCCCTGATTACATTGACGCCAAGAGCGCGTTTCCGAACGCCTTCATCATCAATAAATTCAAGTCCGTTATCTTCAAAAGTTTTACAAATATCCTGAAGCGTTCGGCTGCGGGGAATTTTTCCAAGTTCCATCGTGCGAATAGTTGAGATGGATACACAGGCGGCATCCGCCAGATCTTCTTGAGACCAATCAAGCAATGCCCTTGCCGCCTTAATTTGTCCTGCACTTAACCGACACATTATACATTCCTTTTGGTACTAATTCACAAGAGTGCGTGGGTTGAGATTTACGAGGAATGCGATGGCCTCCTCAAAATCTGCCTGACTAATTTTTTCGATGGAATTTGTGGTGAAGCGTTCTTCGACGTGCGCGCGAATAACCGCTTCGTCAATTGCTTTGTCATAAGCAATATAAGCAATGAGGGCTTGGAGCGACTTTAATTCTAATCCGTTTACAGTCGGTTCATCTGAGCGGAGATTCAAAATTTCGCTTTCCAACGCTGCTACGCCCCGACGATAGATTTCGACTGGCGTGTTATTGTTCGACGCTGTTGGGTTCCTGAGTGGGGATGTGCCTAAAAAAATATGGAGATCTTCTGATTTCCGGCTCATAGCTAACGCCTCCTTAAAGGGCGAGTAGGGGGCTAGGCCTGAACTGCAAAGCGTTCGGTCGCGGTGGGTTGAAACATGACGGCCACCCAGCGTTCTTCCAAAGGAAGATTAGTGTTGGCGACGATGCCGTTATAACGTTCGGCGAGTTCGATAAAATATTGAACGCCGAACTCTCCATGACGCATAAGGTACTTATGAAAATCAGGCATAATCAGGCTCCGTTAGAAATATGAACTACCAATATTTGGTAACAGTACAAAATTAATGACGTGAAAGCAATCGGAATTTGCATTCATGTCAAAAATAATTTGAATGAAATTATATTTGAAAGTATTGCAAACCCCAGTTTTTGCCTGATATGGGTACTTTGTTACCTATTTGCGGGGATGTTGCGTTAACCAATTTGTCGGCAAATTATGCTAAAAATATAGTTCAAGAATAACTAAGGCATAATTTTGGAATAAAAATGATTACAGAACGTCAAATTCGAGCTGCACGGGGACTTCTAGGTTGGGACGCTGCCGACCTAGCGGAGAAGGCTAAGCTGACGAGAGCGACTTTGAGTAATATTGAAAACAACCTCGTTCAGGCGCGCTCAGGAAGTCTAGAGAAAATCGTTCGCGTTTTTTCTGAAAACGGGATCGAGTTTTTAGGGGACTATGGCGTCGAACTTAGAAACGACCGCCTTGTTACGCTAAAGGGGGAGAATATCTTCTTCCGCGTTCTTGACGATGTTGTTGCGACTTTGCGAAATGCCCAAAAGCCTGAAGCCCTTTTTGCTTGCGTGGACGATCAGGTTTCTCCGCCTGTTGTTATTGAGAACTATAGGCGTTTGAGGAAAACTGGAATTAAGATGCGTTCCTTGGTAAGAGAGGGCGACACATATTTAATGGGGAATCTGGAAGAATACCGTTATTTGCCGGAGGCCTTCTTCCATAATAGCACGACAGTTATTTACGGCGATAAAGTTGCAACGATGATTCTCGATCCAGAAACCAAAAAGGATGAGAATGCGATTATTATTCGCAATCCCCACGTTGCCGCTGCGCAGAGAAATTTATTTAACCTGATTTGGTCTGTTTCAAAGCAGCCCAAAGTTACAAAAGCAGATATAAGATATGACGAATAATTTTGATTATTCAGTGCGCGTTAGGAACGGTGCAAGCTGGCGAAATTATAGCCGCGTTCGCTTGATGATTAGCGTCGGCAAGGAATATCATGAAGGCAAGAAGCTTCTTGCTGCTGTTAACTGGATTAATCGCAACCCGAACATTGAAGAAGTTCATATCAGCGTCAATGACCTACTTCAGCGCCACAATTTCATGGCAGAAGGCAAATCGGAGCAAGAGGCGACAAATATCGCTCTGTTCAATGGTACATCGTGGATGGAACGTAACGAAGATGTTCTAAATCAGATTAAGCCCAAGAAATTTTTTACCCGGTGGGAAGATTGGTTCAGCAAGCCGGAGTTCACAAAGACTTTTAATCAACTTCTTTCGTATAGAGATTTTGATCCGGCTTTTGAGGAAGCAATCGCGACAGATGCGAACGCGCTTGCGGAAAGAAAGATGAAACGTGGGGAGTTTGTGCCGCCTTCACTCGTTCAGCATAGTCAGAACTACGTTGAAGAAGAATTAGCCGTATTCGCGGTGCAAAGCGCCGCGCTGCCAGCTGCCGAAGTTTATCCCGGCACAAACCTTCAAGGGGCCGAATATATGCTGAGGCTAAGGCCGGAACAGAAGGCCCAATTGCCGGAGGCCATAAAACCTTTATCCTCCCGGCATTTCACGCGGATAGATTTCGAGCATATCAATGTTACCCCCGTGCCGACGCGAATCCCTGTTGCCGTATTAAAGGTCGCATAAGGTTTTGCTTTCAACCTTGTATTTGTCGGCTATAATTTAGACATGGCCGACCTTTCGAACATCCTTGGATTTGCTGGCGTCTTCGTAATGCTGTTTAGCTACGTTTGCGTTCAGCGTCGTCGTGAATACGTGAAGACCTTACGCTATTCCGCCGGAAATCTACTTGGGGCGACGCTCTTATCTATTTCTCTTCTCTATAACTGGAATCTTCCGTCTCTAATCAGTAATGTCATATGGGCGTTTGTAAGCGCCTATGGTGTATATCGCTGCTTAAAATATATGAAGCAGCCCGAAGCCGTTGCGCCTATAGGGGCGGAGACTAAAGAGAAGTAATCGCTGGATAAGAAAGGGGCTGTGAAAATCGCAACCAGACGATTTCCACAGCCTTTCGAGTTACATATACGCAGGCTTAAAGAAATCGTACTCCGAGCGCGTTCTGAACGGCATGGAGGTTGCGTAGATCATCGTGCTTTCGATGAAGACGTGGCCTAGCTGGTTTTTTATCATAATCAGGCTTGCGCCACGGTTCAGAAGGTTGGTCGCGAGCGAATGCCGGAAAAGGTGGGGGAAAACCCGCCGCCCGATCTTTGCACGTTTGGCGACTGTGCGAACGAGCTTGCGAAGGTCGCCGCTTGAAAGAGGATTGTTGCATTTCAACGTCGTGAACAAGAAACTATCCTGATCCCGTTTGTAAAGGGCGAGATATTCGATCAGCGTCGTCGTGCATTCCGCCGCGATATTCACGCGCCTGTCTTTTCTGTTTTTGCCGCCAAGGATCGTGATGAAGTTATCGCCCAAGTTCACGTCCTTCAGCTTCAAGCCGCACAGTTCGCCGTTTCGAATTCCCGAATAGGCCAAAAGGCAGATAATGGCCTTTTCGCGAATGGTCTTTGTGGCCTGTATCAGGCGCGTGACTTCGGATTCCGACAAAATATCCTGAACGACCTGCCTCGGCTTGCGCGGGCGTCCGAGCTTGATCGGCGTGCCTTTGTACTTGGCGTAATGCTCAAGAGACAAGCTTGTGTTGACGATGTGGCTATAGCTGTATTCTTTCTCATACATCCAAAGCATGAACTTTTTGATGTCGCTTTCGTCCGGGCGGAACTTGCGCATGCGGCGAAGGGCGATGCTTAACGTGCGGCAGTATCCGTTGACCGTGACTTTCCCCAGCCCGCATTCGACAATCAGATGTTCTTCGAATTTTTTGACTTGGTTCTTCAACTTTGTTCTATCCATTTTTAGTTCCTTTAAAACAAACATGGCGCTTCGATCCAAAAACGAGAGCGCGCCACAAGCCCTCGTTTTTGTCACCAGCCCATGCCTAATTTCCCGAAATAGGGGTGTTTAAGCTGCTCTTTTCAAGCAGGAGTGGTTCAAAAGGTCGCCAAAAAGCGCCCGATCCCTGCGAGAACGGGGCAGGGCGGGTCGAAATTGGTGACATTTTGAGCGTCAAGTGTCCAAAAAATCAGGGGCGGAAACGGCGTAAAAAAGCATGCCGTTTGCGCCCAAGGGTTGGTAAAAAGTTGTCCTTATGGATGTGTTTTTTTGTAAGCCTCAAAGTCGCTGCGCAGTTTGTCGTTTTCGGCCTTCATTTCCTGAATGACTTTTGCCAACACAGGGATGATTTCGGTGTATTTCATGTTTTTTGTTTTTTCGGCGTTTTCTTCTGTCATAACGACGGAAGGCAGGACTTTTTCAACC
>JAQUYN010000031.1 GCA_028691835.1 Alphaproteobacteria bacterium
ACAGGAACAGCTGATAAAATTACCGGTCGGCATTACAGTGAGAATGCGCGCATTTCGTCATTTCTTGGGGTTTTCCCGGCGAACGCACCGCGCTATCTTGTCTTTGCCCTTCTGGACGATCCGAAGGGGAATGCCAAAACATACGGTTTTGCAACAGGCGGTTGGACAGCGGCTCCGATTGTTGGGCGCGTCATCAGCCAAATTGGCCCCTTGCTCAATCTGCCACCTGTTGAAGCCGATGTTATGGCAACGACAGAACGCCGACTTTTGCGGCCACTCGGCTCAGAAGTTTTGGAGAGTTTGAACTTAGAAAATGAAATGAATGACTATGCGGCTGTCGAATCTAATAGCGCCCGATAGCGGGATCACCGTCACTGGTGAGGATTGCCTCATCAGTGGAATCACGCCTGACTCCCGGCACGTAAAAGCCGGATGTCTTTATGTCGCCATTCCCGGCACCAAACTCGACGGTAATACTTTTATTTCAGAAGCTCTCTGTCGCGGCGCGGCAGCTATTGTGGTTGAAGGTGGCACAGACATCTCCTCTCTGCCACAAGGCATTCCGACCGTCATTGTCCCGGATGCGCGTCAAGCCCTTTCGCTTATCGCCAGCCGCTATTACCCACGCCAACCACAAATCATCGCCGCCGTTACCGGAACCAGTGGTAAAACATCCACCGTTCAATTCACTCGCAAGCTTTGGGCGCAAGGTGGGCATCAAGCGGCAAGCCTCGGCACACTGGGCCTCATCTCGCCCCAAACAACACAGTACGGCACGTTAACAACACCAGACCCTGTAACACTTCACCAACTTATCGACCAGCTGGCTGGCGAAGGGGTGACGCATTTGGCTATGGAAGCGTCGAGTCACGGCATCCACCTGCATCGGCTTGATCATGTGCGTGTGAATGTCGCAGCGTTCACAAACCTGTCCCGCGACCATCTGGACTATCACGAAACGATGGAAGCTTACTTCTCTGCAAAACTCCGCCTTTTCAGCACTCTGCTTCGCCCCGATGGCGCCGCTGTCTTGAATGCCGACATCGATGAGTTTGAAGACCTCAAAGGTATTTGTGAGGCCAGAAATCTGCGTGTCCTAAGCTTTGGCCGTCAAAGCCGAGACATCAAACTGATTGATTCCTCCCCACAATCCAGCGGCCAACTTTTGCAGCTCGAATTATTTGGCAAACCCTATGATATTCATTTGCCGATCATAGGCACATTCCAAATATGGAACAGCTTATGCGCGCTTGCTATCGCTGTTGGCAGTGGAGAAAATCCAGAAAAAATGGTCGCTGCCTTGGAAAAGCTGTCATGCGTGCCGGGTCGTCTTGAACTGATAGGAACAACAGCTTCTGGCGGCACAGTCTTTGTTGACTATGCCCACAAACCCGCCGCCTTGGAAAACATGCTTGAAACCTTGCGCCCCCATGTCTCTGCGCATCCTGGGGCCAAGCTTCACGTCGTGTTCGGCTGCGGTGGCAACCGTGACAAAGGCAAACGACCTTTGATGGGCAGTATCGGACAGCGCCTCGCTGATTATGTGATTATCACCGATGATAATCCTCGCGACGAAAATCCAGCGCAAATCCGCCAAGAGATTTTATCTGGGTGCCAACAAAGTGAAACCCTGCGTGAGATTGGCAATCGCAAACAAGCCATCATCGAAGGGATCTCTGCCCTAGGAGCTGGTGACGTGCTGGTGATTGCCGGCAAAGGTCATGAAGAGGGTCAAATTATTGGTGACACCGTCTTACCATTCTGTGATGCGCTGGAAGCGCGAAAGGTTCTGGGACTAGCATGAAAACATCGTGGACAGCAGAAACAGTCTTGTGCGCCGTACGCGGCCAGTCGTTGCACACGCAAGACTGGACGGCAACTGGCGTTAGCATTGACAGTCGTACGGTTCAAAAAGATGACTTGTTCATTGCCATCAAGGGTCCATCTCTAGATGGCCATGATTATGTTCGTGCCGCCTTCGATGCTGGAGCTGTCGCCGCCATTGTCGATCACCAACCACAACTCGTTCCCCCGGACGCGCCGCTTCTTCAGGTCGAGGACACCTTTACAGCACTGCAAGATCTTGGCCGTGTCGGACGCGCCCGCGCCACCGCGCGCATTGTTGCGGTGACAGGTTCTGTCGGCAAAACAAGTTGCAAAGAACAACTGCGCTTGATGCTGGGGGCCATTGATGAAACCTATGCCACGCAAGGAAGCCTGAACAATCACTGGGGCGTTCCGCTCTCGCTCTCCCGCCTTCCCCCATCAGCCAAATATGGAGTCTTTGAAATCGGGATGAACCACGCGGGCGAACTTGGCCCCTTGTCTCGTGAAGTCAAACCTCATGTTGCGCTCATCACCAATATCGAAGCCGTCCATCTTGAATACTTCCTTTCGACAGAAGCCATCGCGGACGCAAAGGCCGAAATTTTCTTAGGCATGGATCCCGGCGGCATTGCCGTCATCAACCGCGACACGCCCCATTATGCCCGCCTCCTAGCGGCAGCCCGCACGCAAGGTCTCAAAAAAGTTCTTTCCTTTGGCCTCGATCCCAAAAGCGATGCGCATCTCATCTCCCAAACAACCGATGAAACAGGCACCAGCGTTGAAGCTCTCATTCTCGGCGACAAAATCTCGTATCGGCTCAATACGCCCGGAGCACACTTTGCCTTTAATGCCCTTGGCACGCTTCTAAGCTGTGCGGCGTTAGGCGCTGACATTTCCGTCTGCGCCGATGCGCTTTCGGCCTATCAGCCGCCATCTGGTCGCGGTACGCAAAGAAAACTTCAGCTAAAAGAAGGCGGATCCATCACACTGATCGATGAAACATTCAATGCCAGCCCTGTGGCTACGCATGCCGCGATCAACGTGCTCGGTCAAATCAAGCCCGCCCCAGAGGCTCGTCGTATTTTGGTCCTTGGTGACATGCGCGAGCTCGGCGAAACCGCCGCAGCCTTGCATGCAGGCCTCGCTGAAACGATCTTTAACAATCGAATTGATCTCGTTCATTGCTGCGGTCCGCTTATGGCGCATCTGCATGATATTCTTCCACCGGCTATGCAAGGCAAGCTTCGAACAACAAGTTCTGAACTGGCCCCCTTCGTCGCAGACGATATTCATGACGGAGATGTCTTGCTGGTCAAAGGATCGCATAGCATGCACATGGATAAAATAATCGACGCCTTGCCTATTCTAAGCGCCGATGCGTTACCCCCAACACAATCTCAACGAGCAAGTTAAATGCTTTATCATTTTCTTTATCCCTATGCGCATGATTTTATTGCCTTCAACCTGTTTCGTTATATTTCGTTCAGGACGGGGGGGGCGATTCTGACCTCGCTTATGATCTGCTTTATCTTCGGACCTCGCTTGATCCGTTGGCTGCGCGCTAAACAAGGCGAAGGCCAACCTATTCGCGAAGACGGCCCCGAAACGCATTTCAAGAAAAAAGGAACCCCAACAATGGGGGGACTTATGATCCTTGTCTCGGTCGTTGTCAGCACACTGCTATGGGTTGAATTGACGAATACCTACACATGGATTGTGCTCCTTGTTACAATCGGGTTTGGGCTCGTTGGCTTTGCCGATGATTATCAAAAACTAACCAAGCGCAACGTCCGGGGAGTCCCCGGCAAAATTAGGCTAACGGCTCAAATCTTTATCGCCCTCGCAGCGACTTACGGCATTATGCAAACAGCCGGCGTAAATCCACATACAACCTCCGTCGCCGTTCCCTTCTTCAAAGATCTTTGGATTCCCCTCGGCAGTCTCTTCATTGTCTTTGCAACCTTTGTCATGGTGGGGGCCAGTAATGCCGTCAATCTGACAGATGGACTTGACGGACTGGCCACCGTTCCCGTCCTGATCGTTGCTTTGTGCTTTGGCATCATTTCCTACCTTGTCGGCAACTATGTCTTTGCCAACTATTTACAAATTGTCTTCATCCCCGGGGCGGGCGAGCTGTCGGTTTTCTGCGGCGCTTTGGTCGGAGCATGCCTTGGCTTCCTTTGGTTTAATACGCCCCCGGCTCAAGTCTTTATGGGAGACACGGGTTCGCTCGCTCTGGGAAGCTCACTGGGGGCGATTGCCCTCATCATCAAGCATGAAGTCGTTCTGGCCATTATCGGCGGCCTGTTTGTTATGGAAACGCTGTCTGTCATTCTGCAAGTCGCTTCGTTTAAGATGACAGGCAGACGTATCTTTAAAATGGCGCCGCTTCATCACCATTTTGAAAAACTGGGCTGGTCCGAGCCCACTGTCGTCATCCGTTTTTGGATCATTGCCTGCATCCTTGCCTTAATCGGCATGTCAACGTTGAAGTTGCGATAACTCATGCCCACGCTTGCCCGCACAGATCAAACCGTAATCGGTAAATGGTGGTGGACCGTTGATCGTTGGTCGCTGTCCGCCATCATCCTTTTAATGGGGATTGGCATTCTGCTTATTCAAGCCGCCACACCCGCCGTCGCGGTCAAACACGGGCTCAGCAATTTTTATTTTGTCGAACGGCATTTGATTATGCTGGTTCCGGCCTGCTGCTTGATGTTTGGCATTTCTCTTCTAACCTCACGACAAATCCGAACCTTGGCCATTGGGCTCCTTCTTATCTTTCTTCCGCTTCTTGCCGCCACTTTGTTTATTGGCGTTGAAATCAAAGGGGCCTCGCGATGGATCCATCTACCCGGGATTTCTATTCAACCATCCGAGTTTATTAAACCTATCTTCGCCATTGTTGCTGCTTGGCTCTTTTCGCGGCAGTGCCTACGGCTGGGGTTTCCCGGTTTTAGCGTCAATAGTGTTATTTATCTCCTCATCGTCCTGTGCTTGCTTGGACAACCCGATATTGGGATGACCATTTTGGTTTCCATGATGTGGTTTGGGCAATTTTTCTTGGCTGGCATGCCCATGATGCTCGCAGGAAGTCTTCCTGTCGTCGGTATTGCCTGCCTTTTTGGGACTTATTACATTTTCCCGCACTTTGCTTCACGTTTTGATCGCTTTTTAAACCATTCAGGCGACACCTATCAAACGGATAAGGCCCTTGAAGCCTTCACCAACGGGGGCCTCTTTGGAACAGGACCTGGTTCAGGCACTGTTAAAATGTCGATACCTGATGCACATGCCGATTTTATCTTTGCCGTTGCGGGCGAAGAACTGGGTCTGATAGGCGCCCTTGTCATCGTGTTTCTTTTCGCTTTTATCGTGCTTCGCGGCATATGGAGGCTGAGACAGGAAAACAATCTGTTTATCCTCCTCGCCGTCAGTGGTCTTCTTATTGAATTTGGGGTCCAAACCGCAATCAATCTGGGATCAACCCTTCACATCATCCCCGCCAAGGGTATGACTTTGCCCTTTATCTCCTATGGCGGGTCCTCTTTATGGGCTATGGCCTTGGAAATGGGCCTACTTTTAGCGTTAACACGCAAACGTTATGGCCTGTCCGACCTATAAAATAAATCATAATATCGTGCTCCCCCCTTGCAGCGGAAACTGAAAAGAGGTCTATTGGAGTTTACGCCTTGTTTCCCGTTTGTGTTACTCCAATGTAAAATGGTCCCCGCCCATCAGGATGTTGTCTTATGCATAGTTCACCCCCCTTATTCCTTTTAGCCGCCGGAGGTACTGGCGGACATGTCTTCCCTGCCGAAGCCCTGACACGGGAACTTCTGGGGCGAGGCGCAGCGGTGAACTTTGTCACAGACACACGCGGCAGTCATTTCAGCCAAGACATCACCGTCCCGATGCACCATGTCCAAGCCAGTTCCTTAGGAAAAGGCGTGATCCGCAAAGCCTTCAGCCTTATCATAATGGGCGTCGGAATCCTTCAAGCCACCCGTCTGCTTAGAAAACTAAAACCTGCCGCCGTTATCGGCTTTGGCGGGTATCCTTCCGTTCCTCTTCTTTATGCCGCATCGCGCGCAGGCATTCCGATTATCCTTCATGAACAAAATGCTGTAATGGGCCGCGCTAATCGCACGATGATGCCCATGGCCAAACTTTTGGCAACCTCATTTCCTCACGTCACAGGCGTTCCATCCAACACAAAGGCCAAGATTGTCCAAACGGGCAACCCGGTGCGTCCCACATTCTCGTCCGTGCGCGCAACGCCTTATCCCACGATCACAGACGATAGCCCTATCCGCATTCTTGTCATGGGGGGAAGCCTCGGAGCCTCCATCTTTAGTTCCGTCGTCCCCAAAGCGCTAGCGCTTCTCCCCGCCCATATAAAAAACCGCATTTTGATTGCGCAACAATGCCGCGCTGAGGATATAGAAGACGCACGGGCCGCCTTTGCCGGAGCGGGTATTCTTGCCGAAGTTTCTCCGTTTTTCAAAGATGTGCCGGATCGCATGGCCGAGGCTCATTTGATTATTGGGCGTTCGGGCGGCGGGGCCGTAGCCGAGCTGACCGCCGTAGGAAGACCGTCTATTCTTGTTCCCTTCCCCCACGGCCATGCCGGTGAACAAAGAGCCAATGCGGAAGCCATTGCGCAAGCAGGTGGCGCTTGGATTATTCCGCAGGACACGTTTACACCCGAAGCCTTGGCCGTCCGTCTTGAAGCCCTTATCACCCTGCCAAGTAACTTGGCCAAGGCCGCCACAGCAGCGCGGGCGTGGGGCACAGTAACCGCAGCCGATGCTTTAGCCGATAGTATTTATGATATAACCGGAATTCCAACCCCCAAGTCTCTTGCGGGCTGGACAGCAAATCCTGATGTCTCAGGACAAGAAAACACTCTGGCGCTCTCGACTCGGGAATTTTACAGCGAACATAGTTCAAACGATGGGGACAGCCCGACTTAACATCACGAATGACAAACCGCTACGTGAGTATGATGAGAGTACGATAGTGCAAACACCAATTTTTGAGGCGTGAGAAAGAAATCCATGATTAATACGACACCTCTTCATCAAAATTTTAGCCGCAACTTTAGCCCACTTGATGTTGGCATCATTCATTTTGTCGGCATCGGTGGCATTGGAATGAGCGGCATTGCCGAAATCCTGCACCACTTGGGATACAAAATCCAAGGAAGTGACTTAAACGACAATGCCAACGTCAAACGCCTGCGCGAAAAAGGAATCCCCGTTGCCATTGGTCACAAGGCCGAAAACTTGGGCGATGCAGGAGTCGTTGTCATCTCGTCCGCCGTTAAAAAGGACAACGCAGAAGTCGTCGCCGCACGTGCAGCCTTCCTTCCCGTTGTGCGCCGCGCCGAAATGCTCGGCGAACTGATGCGCTTGAAATGGTCCGTCGGTGTTGGCGGCACGCATGGGAAAACAACCACGACCTCAATGGTCGCGACGCTCTTCGACGAAGCCGGCCTTGATCCCACCGTCATCAATGGGGGCATCATCAACGCCTATGGCACCAATGCGCGCCTCGGGTCTGGCGAATGGATGGTCGTTGAAACTGATGAATCGGATGGCAGCTTTACCAAGCTTCCTGCCACGATTTGCATCGTTACCAACATGGACCCCGAACATCTTGACCACTACAAAGATTTTGAAGCTGTCCGCAAAGCCTATGCCACCTTTGTTGAAAACATCCCCTTTTATGGCTTTGCCGTATTGTGTATGGATCATCCCGAAGTTCAGGCGATGGTCGCCCGCATCCAAGATCGCAAGATTATCACCTATGGCTTATCGCCCCAAGCTGATGTGCGTGCGATCAATATTGACGCCAAACCTGACGGCTCGCGCTTTGACGTGCAATTCACGTGTCGTAAAACAGAAGTCACGAAAACGATCAGAGACTTTCATCTGCCCGTTATCGGCTTGCACAATGTTCAAAACGTGCTTTCGGCCCTGTCCATCGGATGGCAGCTTGGGTTCAGCGATGAGGTGATGCGCACAGCCTTGACCAAATTCGAAGGGGTCAAACGGCGCTTTACGCGCACAGGGGCAGCTGGCGGGATCACAATCATCGACGATTACGCCCATCACCCTATTGAAATTGCCGCCACGCTGAAAGCCGCCGTGCAAGCCAAGGGAGATTCTGGCAAAGTCATCGCTGTGATGCAGCCTCACCGCTATTCACGTCTCGCAAGCCTATTTACCGAGTTCTGCACCTGCTTCAACGATGCTGAATGCGTCATTGTCGCTGATGTTTATCCTGCCGGAGAACACCCCATCGAGGGGGCCAACAAAGAAGCCTTAGCCGAAGGCCTTCATGCCCATGGCCACCGGGAGGCCCGTGTGCTTTCCGACCCCAAAGATTTAGCAACAACAGTTTTTGACGTGGCCAAGCCCGGCGATTACGTAATCTGTCTTGGGGCTGGCTCTGTTTCAAGCTGGGCGCAAACACTTCCGGCTGAACTGGACGCAATCATCAAGGCCCGAACGGCAAAGAGCGCTTAGAAATGACAACGCCCTTCTCAGACACGCTTCTCCATCGCCTCCCCGACGTTCGCGGTAAACTCATCGCCAACGCGGCGCTGAAAGACCAAACATGGTTTCGCGTCGGCGGGCCTGCTGAAGTTTTATTCAAACCAGAAGATGTATCGGATTTGGCCGTTTTCCTAAACAGATGTCCTGACGATATCCCTGTCACTGTGATTGGCGCAGCCTCTAATCTTCTTATTCGCGATGGAGGCATTGAAGGCGTTGTCGTCAAGCTTGGCCCAGCCTTCGCTTCAATCTCCATTGAAGTTGACAAAGTAACAGCTGGCGCAGCTGCTTTGGACATCAATATCGCGCGTGCGGCACGGAATGCCGATCTTTCCGGCCTTGAATTCATGTGCGGCATTCCGGGAACGCTTGGCGGCGCTCTTCGCATGAATGCTGGCGCGCACGGCGGTGAACTTAAAGATGTTGTGACAAACATCGTCGCGATTGATCGCCATGGAAACAAACATTTCGTGACCCCAGAAGAAATGCAATTCGCCTATCGTCACAGTGGGGCACCTTCTCACTGGATTTTTGTTCAAGCAACTTTGCGCTGTCATCACAGCGACAAAACAAGCATTGAATCCAAAATGAAAGGCATTCAAGACAAACGCGGCGAATCCCAACCCATCCGCGAGAAAACGGGCGGGTCAACCTTTGCCAATCCCGAAGGTCATAAAGCATGGGAGTTGATCGACCAAGCGGGATGTCGTGGTCTTCGCCTTGGTGGCGCCATGATTTCCGACCATCATTGCAATTTTTTGATTAACACAGGCGACGCGACAGCGGCGGATCTGGAAAATCTTGGAGAAACCGTCCGCGCACGCGTTCTTGCAACGTCTGGTATCGACTTGCAGTGGGAAATTAAGCGTGTCGGAAGGCCTCTTCATAACATTCAAAAAGGAAACATCTGATGCGCATTGCCGTCTTATGTGGTGGACCATCTGCCGAACGAGGGATCTCCTTAAACTCCGGGCGCTCCTTGCTCGATCATTTATCTCCGCTCGGATGGGACATCATCCCTTATTACTGCGACCGACAAAAAAACTTTTATCGCCTTTCACAATCACAAATTTATTCCAATACGCCTTCCGATTTTGACTTTAAACTGGCATCAACTTCAACGGCGATGAACGAAGACCAATTTGTTGCGGCCCTGAAAGAAGCTGATCTTGTTTTCCCAGCCATCCATGGTGAGTTTGGCGAAGATGGGACGCTTCAAGAACTTCTTGAGAAGAACAATATTCCTTTTGTCGGATCCCCCAGTTCGGCCTGCCGTAAGATGTTCGACAAAGGCGACGCCAATGCGCTTTTGGCGCAACATGGCTTTGCAACGCTGCCAAACTGCATCTTGAAGGAATCTGACACACAAGAAGTGCTGACGGAAAAACTCACAACCTTCTTTAAAAAGAACCACATTGATCAAGCCGTCATTAAACCTTCTGCCGGAGGCTCTAGCCTTGGCATTGCCATCACACACTCGGCCAAGGATGCCTTGGCCAAAACGCTCCTTTTGTTTGCGCAAAACCACGGCCCGGAGGCCATGATTGAACCCTATTGCGATGGACATGAGTTCACCGTTCTTACCCTTGAAAATGAAAAGGGCGAGCCTGTTGCGCTCATCCCAACAGAAATTGAATTAACGGGCGAAGACTCTTCAATCTTCAGTTTCCGTCACAAATATCTGCCAACATGCCACGTCTCCTATTTCTGCCCACCACGTTTTTCAGACGCCATTGTCGGCCACATTCAAAAAGCCGCCGAAGTTCTCTTTTCTTTCTTTGGCATGCGTGACTTTGCGCGCCTTGACGGATGGTTGTTCAAGGATGGAAGCATCTTGTTCTCTGATTTCAATCCGATCTCAGGAATGGAGCAAAACAGCTTTCTCTTCATTCAGGGAACACGCGTGGGCATGACGCACGGTGATATTCTGGCCCACATTGTCCAAAGCGCCGCACGGCGGCATAACCTGCCCTGCTCGGTCAAACGTGAAACGAAAAAACCAAATGCCCAAAACGTCAACGTTCTCTTCGGCGGTGAAACGGCAGAGCGGCAAGTCTCGTTAATGTCTGGCACGAATGTCTGGCTAAAGCTTCTCCATTCACCTGAGCATAAAGCCGTACCCCATCTTCTTTCTCTTGATGGCGACGTATGGAGATTACCTTATTCTTATACGCTTCAGCACACCGTCGAAGAAGTCCTCTTCCATTGCAAAGATGCGAGCCGTATTTCAAGACGCCTGCAAATGCTCGTTCCGCCCTTACGCCTTAGACTTGGGATTGGTGAAGCTTCGCAAGACGTATTTGCCGTGCCTCAACAAATGTCGTTGGAAACGTTTTATCGCACCAGCCAAAGAGAAAACGCCTTCGTCTTTCTCGGACTGCATGGTGGCTTTGGCGAGGATGGCCGCATTCAAGAGCTTCTCGATTCCTATGACCTACCCTATAACGGCCCCGGCGCGGACTCGTCGGCAATCTGTGCGGACAAAAATAAAACCGCCGAAATCGTAACCGCGCTGGCCGATCCTGATCTTATTGCTGCGCCCAAGCTTTGCTTTGCGCTAAAAAACTCCAAAGACGACATTCAATGGCTAGATGCACTTTGGAAAGAAGCCACAACAAAATTGCAAAGTAGCGACCTTTTGATCAAACCACAAAATGACGGCTGTTCAACAGGTGTTGTGCGCCTTTATTGTGCGGAAGATCTTGGCAAGTTCCTGAAAGCCCTGCGTGCGGGCGAACGGCTCCTTTTGCCCGGTACGTTAAACAATCAAGTCGATACCATCGAACTTTCGGCTAACCCCGACCAGTTGATGCTCGAGCCATTCATCGTGACTGATGAAATTCGCTTCGCCGATAAAAAGCTTGTCCACCTTGTCCGCACAAACTGGATTGAGCTAACCGTTGGCGTCATCGAAGAAAACGGCCAGTACCACGCCCTCACCCCAAGCATTACAGTTGCGGAAGGAAATGTCCTGTCGCTTGAGGAAAAATTCCAAGGCGGCACAGGCATCAACTTAACGCCGCCGCCCAGCTCGATCATGACAGAGGCCCAAATCAAACATGTACGCGAAAAAACGGAGAAAGCCTCCAAAGCGTTAGGGATCGAAGGCTATTCCCGCCTCGACTTGTTTTTCAATACGGCCACGAATCAAACATTGCTGATCGAAGCCAACACGCTACCAGGCCTTACAGCGGCAACCGTGATCTTCCATCAAGCCTTTGCCGAAAAACCACCCCTTTGCCCTCAGGCCTTTCTTGCGCTATTAGTACAAGAAGGTCTAAGCCGTCACACGCAAAGACAAAGGATCAAAACTGCCTAATCTCAAAATATTCAGTTAGAACAAAGCCGATGGCCCGTCCTAAAAAGAAACCACTAAGAGGAAGTGTTCGCCAGAACACAATCGTTGAAGAAGCGGAGCCTCGATTCGGCTTTGGCGCGCGGCTGGCCCTTTTGGTTTTGGGAGTCATCCTCTTCATCACGTTCATGGGTTGGCTTTGGCATAGTGACTGGCCTCGGCGACAGATCCAAGCCCTGTCCGATACCAGCCTTCACCTGACACAAAAGGCAGGATTTGCCGTGGCGGATGTTTCGGTCGAAGGCCGGCATTATACAGATCGGGCCTCGCTCTTTGAGGCTTTAGGCGTTTCAGCGGGAAGCTCAACCTTCGCTTTTGTCCCCACAACCGCCCGCGATGCCATTATAAAATTGCCGTGGACAAAAGATGTCACCGTCGTACGCAGCTTGCCCGACAAAATTATCGTACGCCTTACAGAACGCGAGCCCATCGCTCGTTGGCAACATGACGGAAAAACAACAGTTATTGACACGGATGGGCAAGAGCTTTTGGCCGCACGTCCTGAACAATTTGCGAATCTTCCTCTTGTCGTCGGCAATGCCGCGCCAGAGCAAACACAAACGCTTCTCGGCATGCTTCAAAAATACCCTGTTGTTGCCCGCGTCTTAAAAGCTGCCGTGCGCGTGGGCGAACGCAGATGGAATTTTTACATTCATCCCAACTTATTGATCCGCCTTCCCCAGTACGAAACGGAAACAGCGCTTGAGAAACTTACAAAATTGATTCAAGAACAGAAAATTTTAGATCGCAATATTATCGCCATTGATCTACGTTTCCCAGACCGCATGGTGGTCGAACCCGGCACCCAACCCGCCACGCCCGAGTATGGAGAAACGTCCGAATGAATCGATTGACGCAGTGGCTCTTTGATAAACCAAGTTCGTCTCAAGGCGATGTTTTTGCGGCGCTTGATATTGGGACCAGCAAGATTGCCTGCTTTATTGCGCGGCTAGACGACCAAAGCCAACCCCACGTCATCGGGATTGGCCATCAGCTTTCGGAAGGCGTCCGTGGTGGACTCGTTGCAGATATGGAAGCCGTTCAACGCTCGGTCTCCGCTGCCGTTGCTACAGCTGAGCAAATGGCTGGCGAAGATATAGATCGCGTGATCGTCAACATCGCGGGACCTCAGCTTCTTTCCCAAACCGTCGGTGTCGCACTGCCCCTCAATGGGCGCGAAATCACATCAAACGACATGGATCGCCTCATCGCACAAGCTCAAACGATGGCCACGGAAGATATGGATGGCCATACGATGGAGCTTTTGCACACCCTTCCCGTTCAATATACCCTCGATGGCCAGCGCGGCATTCGCGAGCCACTGGGCATGATCGGCAATGCCCTTCAGGCGGACTATCACCTTATCTCGGCGGCCTTTGGCCCTGCGCGCACACTTGAAACCGCCGTGGCACGTTGTCATCTTGAGGTTGAACGCCTTGTAGCCTCCCCCTTAGCCAGCGGCCTTGCCTGCCTTGTCGAAGATGAGATGGATCTTGGCTGTACGCTGATCGACATTGGGGCGGGCACGACGAGCATCGGGATCTTTTTTGACGGTCATATGATCTTTTCAGATGGCATCCCTATTGGAGGCCTTCATATCTCCAACGACATTGCACGCGGACTGACAACGACCTTCGCCCATGCCGAACGGATGAAAACACTCTATGGAAGCTCAATCCTCTCACCGATGGATGAACGCGAAATCATCGATGTGCCGCAAGTCGGCGAGGAAGCTCCAGAATTCGCAAATCATCTGCCAAAATCGCACCTTATCCGTATCATTCAACCACGCCTTGAAGAGATCTTTGAAATGATCCGCGCGCGGCTTGCCAAAAGCGGTCTGTCCGAAATGGCAGGGCGCCGGGCCGTCTTGACAGGCGGAACAAGTCAACTTCCCGGCATTCGTGATTTGGCGGGGCGCATTCTCGACAAACAAGTCCGCCTTGGCCGTCCGCTTCGCATCTCACGCCCTTATCAGAACCAGCGAAGCAACAAACCGACGCTGACAGGCCTTGCCGAATCGACATCTGGGCCAGCGTTTGCAACCACAGCGGGTCTCCTTATCACGGCGCTGCAACCGGAAGGCCTTGATCCCCACATAGGTTATGACTTGGCAGGCGGGGGCTTGATGGGACGCTTGGGCCAGTGGATGAAACAAGGCTTGTAACAGCCTGTTCAAACGTCCTTCGAGGCGTTACACTCACGGTCTGCGTTTTCTTATTCTTCAAAGGACTGCGACCATGCCATTTTCCAAAGCCCAACGTCTGCAAGCTCTTCCCCCCTATCTATTCAAAGAAATTGATCGGCTCAAAGCGGAAGTCATGGCCAAGGGCGTGGATGTCATCAATTTGGGCGTCGGGGATCCAGATCAACCGACACCGGCCTTCATCGTCGAAGCCTTACAAGAGGCGGCCACAAAACCCGAGCATCACCAATACCCGGCCTATTCCGGCATGGGGGCCTTCCGCAAAAGTGCAGCGGCTTGGTGCAAACGTCGCTTTGACCTTGATCTTGATCCTTCAACCGAAGTCGTCACGCTGATTGGATCAAAAGAAGGTATCGCACATTTCCCACTCGCTTTCATCAACCCGGGGGATGTCGCTCTTGTCCCCACGCCAGCCTATCCGGTCTATCATTCCGCCACGCTTTTCGCGGGGGGAACCTCTCACTTTATGCCGCTTCTTGCCGAAAACAAATTCTTACCGGATTTAAACGCTATTCCCGTTGATATTGCGCAAAAAGCGAAGATACTGTTCATCAACTACCCCAACAATCCAACGGGGGCGACAGCAGACGGCGCTTTTTATGAAAAGATTGTCGCCTTTGCCAAAAAATACAACATCATTGTCGCGCACGATGCGGCCTATAGCGAAATGGGCTATGACGGCTATCGCCCCATGAGCTTCCTTGAGGTTCCCGGCGCCCGCGACATTGGCGTTGAGTTCCACTCTCTGTCCAAAACCTTCAACATGACAGGCTGGAGGCTTGGTTTTGCCATCGGCAACGCCGAGATTCTTGACGGTCTGGGCCAAGTCAAAGCCAACATCGATTCTGGCGCATTTAATGCCGTCCAAGAGGCAGGTATTGCGGCATTGGAGAGCGACCAAAGCTCGATCACCGCCATGCAAAAACTCTATGAAGAACGTCGTGATGTTCTGGTCGAAGGCCTGCGCGAAATGGGCCTGACGGTCACGTCACCGAAAGCGACCTTCTATGTGTGGTGTCAAACCCCCAAAGGCATGACCTCTGCAGCCTTTACC
This sequence comes from Alphaproteobacteria bacterium, assembly GCA_028691835.1. Classification (GTDB taxonomy): domain Bacteria; phylum Pseudomonadota; class Alphaproteobacteria; order UBA9219; family UBA9219; genus UBA8914. The sequence goes on from JAQUYN010000031.1 coordinate 15,006, forward strand.
GCTCTCCTTCTGCAACAAGCAGGCGTCGTCACAACACCGGGGAGCGGCTTTGGCGAGCCTGGAGAAGGCTATATCCGATTCGCCCTCACCGTCTCAAAAGAACGCTTGGCAACAGCCGTTGAGCGCATGAAAAAACTGGGGATATAATCAGGAGCGGAGTCATTGTTCTAGACTCACTTGGATGAAGTCCGTATCCTGTCCTCATCTTTTTTTAACCTTTATGATTCTCTTTCCAGAGGTTTCCCATGATTCGGTTCCGCCATCCTTACGCGCTTGTTTTGTCCTGTCTTTTGATCACAACACCTTCGTTTGTAAATGCGCAAGCCATTGCTGATTATACAACGACGTCCGACCAAACAACGGTAGGTACGGTTTTTGACTCCAAGGGGGCCACAGCAGCATCGGGATCAACATTGGAAACAGATTATAATCAGATCCTATCGGGAACTTCGGCACAGATCAGCGAATCGGCGCAATCCATGTTGCCGACAACAGCTTATGGTATGACTGGGGCAGCAAATGCCCTGGCCTCGACGGAAGAAAGAAACATCATGGGGCGCTTACGCACCTTGCGCAACCGCTCGGTCCTCCGCCCCAGCAAGGTTGTGGCCGCACGACGAGCGCCCGTTATTTATCCGCTTCAAAAAACGGATGATACGCTTCTCGACTTACGCAATGCCAAAAAAACGCCAACCCTCTCAAGCCGCCATGGCACAACAAATAATTACCGCAGTTACAGCCCAGCGCTCTACAAAGACGCGCCGACAGAACCGACGCATCCCTACGCCATTGAACGAGCCTATGATGCTACGATGGGCCTAATCACTACCGGGGCTGGGGCTCCAAATGAAAACCACAGGGACTTGGATGAACCTCGCGTTCGGCTTGTCCCCAACATGGCAGATCGTGCTGCCGCCAAAGCGCTCAACATTGCGGGTGATCTTGGGGGACAAGGACAGGTTTGGGCCACAGCGACCAACGGCATGCCTCGCCGCGTTGCCGTAACGCTCAGCGAATCCAATAGGGACGCGGCAGCCCATTACCGCGGGCAACCCCTGTCCAACCTTACCACCAATGACCAAATCGTTATTCTTCCGGTCACAACACGGGCACAACCCATCTATGCGTCACATGAACCGATCCCACTTATTATCGAACCTCCTCGCACGGTTGGATCCCCCATGGGCGAAAGTTTAAATGGACCTCCTCTGGGCGAAAGTTTGAACAATGTTCCGCCACCCGTTATTTATGGGCCAGATGATGTCGTCCCAACACAGGAAGCTGTGCCGCAGGCTCCGGCACGACCCGCCCCCTTTGTCTATAGGAAACTTGATCAAAGCAAGAGCTTAACAACACCACAGTTGGGAACGCCAACAAAGGATCGCACAACCTTGACGATCCAACAAAACAATGCCTATGCATTGGCCTCATCTCAAAATACGAACTTCCTCGCCCACGTCCCGCCCCGTAAGACAACGGAAACCGGCACGCTGCTTTGGGTTGATCCGACAAATCAACAGGAAAAACAAACCCAGCCACAACCCAACCTGTCTGCAATGACAAAGGCATCATCCAACGAACCTGCCCCGGCTGAAGAAATCGCTTACGGCACGCAAGCCGTGCCCCTTTATGAAACAGGCGCGATCAATCCAGATCGACGCTGGGGCTTCTTTATCACCGGGACGACTGGCTTTGGATCGGATGAACTGCAGAAAACGAGCGATAAAACAAAAACCGTAACGGCAGGATTCACGACGGGCGCGGATTATCGCATAAACGATCAAAGCTATCTGGGGCTTGCCTTAACCTATGTTCACAGCTCGTTAAGCACCGGAAACTTCGGTGATTTGCAGAGCAACAGCACAGCCCTTTCTCTTTATGGCACGACAGAATATGCCACCAACGCCTATGTCGATGGGTATATCAGCATGGGCTATCTGAACATGGACAGCGAGCGCACGCTCTTTGCCGCAGGCTCGACGACTGGGAAAGCAAAGACGACACCTGATGGCTATCAATTCGCTGGAAAAGTAGAAACAGGCTATGACTATAAACAAGCCGCATGGAGCTATGGCCCCTTTGCAGGGTTCCGTTTAGCGTACGCTCATTTCGGAGACTTCACGGAAGAAGATGCGGGCAACTTTAATCTCAAGGTTCGGGGCTTGGACAACCTTTCCGCAATTGCAAACTTTGGAATCAACGGATCGCATCGTTATGTGATGTCAAATGGGGGTGTCCTGATGCCTTCACTCCGAATCGGCTATAATCACGAATTTGGCGATGACCGCTCAAACATCAAGGCCGAATTTGTCAATCTGGCCAACTCAAGCTTCACAACAAAAAGCGACAAGAAATCGCGAGACTGGATCAACCTTTCCCCATCCATTTCGGCATCATTGCCAAACGACTGGACATTGGTGGCTCAGTACGAACATGATTTCTTCCGCGACGATGTGAATGAAAACATCTTTAATCTGGCGGCACACTATAAGTGGTAAAAAAACTGGAGAGCTGTCATGTCGAAAACAACAACAAAAACTTATGATGCTACGGCCCAAACGATTCATTGGGGCACAGCTTTTGCCGTGTTCGTTATGTTTCTAACCGCCATGTTTATGGATGCCCCTGAAAACCTCGTTTCTCAAGAAATGAAACAGACCATCATAACAACACATAAAAGCACGGGCTTTCTCATCCTGTGCTTGATGATTGTTCGTGTCCTGTGGTTTATGCGTCATGCCCGACCACCACTCCCCAGCCAAGCCATGCCGCACTGGCAGGTTATCGCCGCCCGTTATGTGCATGCGGCCCTTTATGTTTTGGGCCTCTTGACGCCTATCGTAGGATGGGCGCTGGTCTCGATGGGATCGCACGACCTCACCGTTTATAATCTTTTTGAAATCCCAGCCCTTCCCCTCGCAAACTTGGCACAAGAACATCCCTATGTTCGTGAATTATGCGGGGACGCGCACGAAACACTGGCAACGCTTTTCGCGGGGCTTATTGTTGTGCATATTGGGGCGACGATCTTGCATCATTTTGTAGATCGCGATGACATCTTGCTACGGATTGTGCCGCATTTCACGCATAGATGGCTCAGAAAAATCCGTGGAGACTAATCGCTTGGCTTCAAAGCCGCGTCAAAATGATAGACTTGATTGCAAAACTGACACGTAACAGCAATACGTCCATCCTCTTTGATCATAGACTTAATCTGATCTTGAGGCAGCCCAGATAAAATTCCAGCAATTTTGTCAGATGAACAACGACAAGCCTGCCGCAAGGGCTTAGGATCGTAAACGCGAACGCCCTCCTCGTGAAAAAGCCTGAACAAAAGCTGGTCTGCTGGCAAAGCCGGATTCGTCAACTCATCAACGCTGCACGTCTGCATCAGAGCCATAGCCCGAAGCCACGGATCTTCGACCGACGTATCATGCTGCGGGACGCCTTCATTTCCACCTTCAGACGGCATCCGTTGCAACATCAAACACCCTGCATGCCACACGCCCGCCTCGTCTTGACGTGCCGAAGCTATCAGGCCCGTCGGGATTTGCTCTGACTGTTTAAAATAAAGTTTAAAGGCTTCGGTCAAATCGTCACCATCGACTTGCACAATACCCTGATACCGTTCATCACTTAAAGTCTGATCGACAGTGAAAATCAATTGCCCTTGGCCTAAAAGCGACCCACCTTTTACTTCAGAGACGGCGGCATCATCAAACTGAGCGCAAGCTCGCACGGCGCCGTCAGAGGTAACGTCCACAACCATCATACGCACAGGACCATTCGTGTTCGTTTGAATTGTAAAGACGCCATCAAATTTCAGAGCCGTTCCAAGCGCTGCGGCCATCGCCGTGGCTTGGGCCAAAAGATGGCTGACAGGAACGGGATAATCATGCCGACGCAGCAAGGTATCAATGGCCCCCTCAAGTCGGACAAGCCGCCCACGCATAGGCGAGGCCTCAATTTGGAAGGGCAGGACGAGGTCTTGGGTTTGAGTATCATTTGATTGCTGATTTTCCATTCTTTCCTCATAAAGGCAAAAGCGCATAAGTTCAATCTGCTTTTAAGCCCCCACCCTTCCGCCTCAAACAGACCCCCGTAAACTCTTTGCACAACAAGACCTTTTCGTTTTATGCTACAAAAAACGAAGACAATTCATGAAACAGGAAATTCGCCGTCATGTCTTTTGCGTCTCATATCCTCAGCCAACGCACCTTGCGTCCACGTCATCGTTTGGGCCTTATGATCCTTGGGGTCGTCGTTATCTGGGCCCTTGTTTGGGGGAGTACAGCCTATCAGCTGAATAAGGCGGTCAACGACTGGATTCAATCGACCAAGGCCAATGGCATCGCCTTTTCGTTTTCTAATCGCAGCATAAACGGGACACCTTTAACCGTTCACGTCCATCTGAAAGACTTCCACGTTCAACTGCCTAAAGGGGCCTATGAGGTCAACGCAGGGGAAGCCGTTTTGTACCTAAGCCTTTGGGATTGGAACAACGTTTCCACTAAGTTACGCAACAAAATTGAAGGAACACTGGCGGGACTTCCCTTTTCCGCCGATGTCCTGAAAATCGGGTTTGATAAGCCAGAAAATCCACCGATCAACGAAATGGAAACCGGCTTTGAACTCTCGGTTCAATCCATGGGGCTTACCTTTCCTCCACAAGAAGAACTTGCCTTGGGCAACCGCCTCGACCAACTTTCCTTTGATGTGCGGGTCATGGGCACACCGCCAGACTTTACCAACACGCAGGCCATCCGCGCCTGGAACAACGCAAGTGGCGTTCTCGAATTTGATCAACTTGACGTGCTTTGGGGGCCACTGGCTCTCTCGGCAAAAGGCACCGTCGGTCTAAACAATGCGTTGCAGCCTGAAGGAGCCTTCTCTGGAAAAGTTGAAGGACTAGATGCCGCAATCGACAAACTTGTGACCAAGGGAACCATTGAACAACGTCAAGAGGCCCTCTTGCGTTCATCCATCAGTGTGCTTTCACATCCTTCTGGCCTGATGGCTGGGGCCTCTCCGATTATTCCTATTTCGGTGCAAAATGGTGCGTTGTTCCTCGGCCCCGTGCGCATAATGGAAATCCCACAAATCTTATGGCCCGACGAAGAACAACCTGCAGCCCCTCACGAATCCGAATAGCCGAGCCAAGATTCCAGATCCTCGAACGTCTGGTCCATGGCAAAAGCGGACGACAAATAAGGAATAGGCACATGCCCAAAGCGGATTGAGATTTGATCTTCGGAAGCGTCCTCTCCCTTTTTCTCGATAGCGGCCAGATATAATGCTGCGGCTAAACCGCTTCTATCCGAACCGCTCATACAATGAACGAGCACGGGCTTTGGCGCATTTCTAAGCGTCAAAATAAGATTCACAGCCTGATCAAAGCTAAGCTCTCTTCGCGCCGACATCCGAAAATTGATGTGCTTGATCCCGAGCTTTTGCGAAGCGGACACTTCTTCATCATACCAAGGGCTCCCCGTATTATCGCCACGCAAGTTGATGATACTTTGAATGCCATAGCGGTCTTTATAAGAAGCGATTTGCTCCGAAGAGGGTTGTGATGAACGGTACAGAACACCGGCAAGAACCGTATGAAAATTTCCTGTCAGTTGAAGAAACCCTACATAGCCCCCAAACAGCGCCCCCAAAAACAAAAGCGCGGCCCCAGCCAGCAAAACATATCGGCGCGCGGATCTTCTTTTTGTGCAAAAGATTCTTCTGTAAAACAAGACGAGACCCCCTCATCCACAATGGAGAGTTACAGTCTAATCTCAAACACCAAAAAGAACCAACATTTCATTCTTTTTTATAATCGTGGTCTTCAAGGAATTGTCGCAAGGCATCTGCTTTTGCGAAAAAGGTCTTGCGAACCTCTGTCGAAAAAGGGTTATCATGTTCGATGGCAAGAAAAAGCTCCATCGAGTCATACCGCAGTATATCAACGGCTTCCATCAAACGCTCGTAAGACTTCGTCGTCAGGTCCGTGGGCAACGGCTCCATCTCTAATAAAACCTTCGCCACCATATGCGTCAAGCCCATCACAGCGGCCATCTCACGATCATGATTTTCGGGCGTAGTCACAATCACGTTCAAATCAAGAACGTCGCGCAGGAAAGCGATGACCTTCTGCGCACGGTCTTCTCCACGCACAGGACACACGGCAATTTTCAATCCTGCAATACCGTCCTTGCCACTCTGCGGACCAAACAGAGGATGCGTGCACACAACGTCCACATGGTCTGGCAATTCCTGCACCAGCAAGTTCGCGATGTTATATTTGACCGATCCAACATCCAAAACCAGCGTACCGGGCACGAGATGATCCCTAATTGAGGCAACGGCCTCGCCCATGCGCGGTACTGGCGGACCAAGCACAACGATCTCGGCCTTGGCGACCTCTTCGCACGAGACCATCGTCACGCCATGATCTTGGCCAAAAGCGACGGCTTCGGGTGATGGATCAAAAGCACGAATATCGAAATGCGGCGCGAGATGTTTGAGCATCAAACGGCCAAAGGCCCCCAATCCCAAAAGGCCGAGCGTTTTCTTGGTATGTCCATCTTGTGTCATCGTATTTTTCCATTTTTTAAACAAGAAGAACCCGCTTCGCTTTTTCAGCAAACGGGGAAGAAGTCAACAGAAGGAAAGAGACTTACCGCCGCCCGTTCTTGAGAGGGACGGGATAACCACCGAGGGGGGAGAGAAGTTGCAAACGGCTCCCCATCATGGCTCTCAGTCGGCCTAAACGCGTATCACTGCGTCCGACGAATCCATCGACCTCGGCCATAAAAGCCGTTATCGAAGAGGCGCTGCGCCCCATCGGTTGAACCAAAAGCTGACGAACCTTATAGCCCGCCTTGCTAAGCAAGCGCTTCATCTCGGCTTCTGGGACATGCGTGCATTGAAGAGCCAAATAGCTGCGATCATCGCCCGTCAATTCGGGATAAAGCTTTCCGATCACCAAGCCCATAGGCAACACATTACGAGCATTGGCTCGCCCTGCTTTCAGAATTTCTGATGGCACAGACTGGAAGACGGTTAAAACATTGGATTTATCTGCAGCCAGCAAAGACCACCATGAATCCTTTTCCCCCTGAACTGGCGGCGGAATGACGGCAATTGTAATCTTGTTTTCCCGAAGGGCCTTAATGGCAGCGGCCACAGTCTTATATTCGACAAGAGGCGTAAAGGCACCATAATGGTCCCGAGCAACATCCCAAAGACCGAGGCCCTTTTCAGGGGCATAGACACCAACCTTTGTATTCCCTTCAAGCAACGTAAAGGCTGAGATCATTTCACGCCAAATGCGAACCACTAAACCTTCGGGGATCTTCCCTTGGGGGCGGCCCATCAAAACCCGCATCATCTGAGCCTCACGACCGGGACGGATATAGATTTGCTGCTTTCCTTTGATTTTGCGGACCTCGTCGATGACCTCGGATCGCTCACGCAGCATATCGTGAATAACTCCATCTATCTGGTCAATCTGGGACCTGAGGTCGGCAAGGGCTTGCTTATCAGAGGCTGTGGCAGCAGTTTTAGTGGCCATGAGTGTATCCAGTACTTAATATTTCAAGATGTTAGGACATTAATTTACACTACTTTGTCGGGAATCCCCAAGCAGATTCAGCAAAAACATCATGACGATCTGTTTGTGGGCACAGGTGACGAAGGAAACGGCATCGGCAAGATCAACCGACGACCAACCGTTCTGGCCTTAACCATAGTAGGGGCATAGATCTGTTTGCTAGCCTCCATGACCAAAACTCCGCCGAAGGCCGGGCACACACGTGGCCCATACTTCTCGAAAAGACTGGCAAGCGCCATCGACAAGCGCGATACTAGGGGCGGCATAAACAAAGCATACCATGAACGCTCGGTCAGAAAGCCTTGTTTTCGAAGCAAACTTTTAAGCTGAGTTTTCGAATAAGGCTGCCCGGCCCCGAAAGGCGTGGCCTCGCTATGGGCCCACAATCCGCGACGATTGGGAACGATCACCAAAGCCTGTCCGTTGGGCTTCAAGATGCGCCAGACTTCATCCAACACGGCGTCTGGGTCCAAGGCTGTTTCGAGCGCATGCAAAAGTATGATTCGGTTCACGCTAGCATCAGGCAAAGGCAAGTTGCGCAAATCGGCAAGACAAGCCACATTGGGGCCTTCACGAGGCCAATAGGCGACCCCCTGAGCATCGGGCATCATGGCTAAAACCTGCTCTACCGTGCCGAGCCAAGGCCTTAAAAGCGGCGTGCCGTATCCCAAGGCAAGCACCGATTCGCCACGTAGATCAGGCCAAATTAGCGCCAATTTCTCACGCAAGAGTCGACGGACAAGCCGACCGAGCGGAGAAATATAAAATTCTCTTAAATCGGCAACATCAAGACTCATAAGCGCGACTCCAGCTTTGTCTTTTTCATATTTTCTTAACGCAAGCGCCAATCCACGACACCCGAATTTTTCCTGATCTGCATTAACTCCATGTTAGCACCCTTTTGGCATGCTAAGTATATGGGATTTTCAATTGACCTTCTACCGGCCTCTGCCGACAACTATATCTATCTGATCAGTGATGTGGCGCTGGGTCTTGCCATGGTTATCGATCCGGGCGACGCTGATGTTGTCCGCCGCGCCTTGCAGAAAAAAGATCTGCACCTTGCGCTGATTCTGAACACGCACCATCATACGGATCACACAGGCGGCAATGCCAAGCTTCAACACGACTATGGCGCGCCCATTATCGGGCCAGCTAAAGAAGCTCACCGCATCGAAGGCCTGTCACGCGGGGTGGATGACGGCGACCGAGTCACCTTCTCCGACCTTCACGGCCAAGTCATCGAAACGCCGGGCCACACGTCAGGTTGCATATCCTACTATTTTCCTGAACTCAAAGCGCTATTCTCTGGCGATTCGCTGTTCTCGCTTGGTTGTGGGCGTTTATTTGAAGGCACGGCGGCGCAAATGTGGGCCTCGCTTATCAAACTGCGCGCCCTGCCCAATGATACCCAGCTTTACTGCGGCCATGAATATACCGAGCGCAATGCAGCCTTTGCGATGATGCTCGACAAAAACAACGAAGCGCTCAAAGCGCGCGTAGCCGAAATCACAAAGCTGCGCAAAAAGAGCCTACCGACCCTTCCCGTTTCAATGGCAACGGAAAAAGAAACAAACCCATTCTTGCGCGTGGACGATCTCGGCTTTCAAAAAATGCTCGAGAAAAACGGATTCCCCACCGACACAGACCCCGCCGCCATCTTCGGGGCTCTTCGCGCCGCCAAGGACCGCTTCGGGGCTTAACGCTTACGTGGCTTCGATTTGATCTCAGCTTCATCCGGCTCCGGCTTGCCGAGCATGTCCCACGTCAGCTGAAAAAACGAGCGCAACGAGTGCGCAATCGTCTTGTTCTGGATGATCACGCCACCGGCTGGTTTATACGTCGAAATAAACATCACCTTGTCATTATAAATATTCATCTCAATCTGAAATGGATATTTCTTGCCGTCGAACATCTTGGTAAAACGCATATCCCTCTTGCTGCTCGGCCACGTCTTATGCGGGTCATCGCGGACGGCAATCATATGTACCCACAATTTATCTTGAATACGTCGGTCAATAAATTGCTTGCGAAAGCGTGGTTGGATACGTTCAATTTCTCGCCCTGAGGAAACACAATAATTGATGCGATCTTTTTCAGGCAGAGCCTTTAACGTCAGGATCACATCGTTATAGATCGCCTGAATGCCTTTGGCCCCTTCATGAAACGTCACGCGTGTTTGCTCCGTGCCACCGCCAAGTCGCATCAGCATCGGCAAGACGGATCGAAAATCATCAAGATCTTTTTGCACATCGAACAGCACACGCTCCGGACTCTCGGCCAAGAACTTATGCCGCGCCCCTTCACGTACGCTGCTAAGAACGTTCTTTGCCGTCAAACGACGTAGGATCAGATCAACGGTACTGCGCTTCACTTTGGTCTGCGTCGTAATCTCATGCACGAACAGCCCGCCCTTATTGCGCAGGCAAGCCAGATAAACTTTCGCCTCATCTCGTTTCAGCCCCAGCTTGGCCAGAGCATCGAAAGCGTCTTGATACATGGTGTCCTTCGCATTTCAGGAATTAGAAAAAACATTACCTGCTTTTTCCCTCCCCCCATGCGGGGGAGGAAGAAAAATCTTGGACTTGACTCTTGGCAAGTTCTTAGATTTTTCAGGTGGGGGGTCTGCTTTCTCTTCCTCTAAACGGACCCCTCACCAAGAAAAACTATGAACTTACTTCGCCTCTCTACACTCTTTGAGCTTCGACGAGGCAAGTAAGCCCAAGATTTTCTATCCTCTCCCGCAAGGGGAGAGAAAAAGGGTGCACATTCCCCCCCAATATAATAACGCAAATGATGTTAATTTGCAGTTAAATTACCATTCGATGTAGCATCCCTGAAACGCCACTCAGGAGAGCAAAAATGGTTCATTTCAAACAAACGATTTCCATCATCGTCATTGCAGCCGCCACAACATTAGCCGTTCAACACTTCGCGCCACAGACCAGCGCCGCCCCCAAACAGGAAACAACGTTTGAGCGGGTGATGCGCACACGCGTACTCCGCTGCGCGTATCTCCCCTACCCGCCGGAAATCATCAAAGACCCAAACACGGGCAAACTCTCCGGCTATATCGTCGATATCACCGAAGAGATCGGCCACCAGCTCAATCTGAAAATCGAGTGGACGACCGAACTCGGTTTCGGTTTTCAAAACGTGCCAGCCGACTTCAAAACGGGCCGCTATGATGCCGTATGTTCGGGCTTTGTTGAAACGGCCGCGCATGCCAGCGCCGCCCTCTTTTCAACCCCCATTGATTACGCGCCTGTCTATGCCTATGTCCGCGCCGATGACACGCGCTTCGATCAATCGCTGGACCTTATCAACGACCCAGCCATCAAAATCGCAGTCATCGACGGCGAGTCTGGACAGTCCATTGCACGAGAAGTTTTCCCACGGTCTTCTTCCCACTCTTTGCCAGAAATGAGCGACGTTTCCTTGTCGCTAGAGTCCGTGGCCACAAGAAAAGCCGACATGGCTATTTCGACGATTGCGACAGCCAAAGGTTATATGGAACACAACCCCGGCAAGCTCAAAGTTATCCGCAACCATCCCATCAAATCATGGATCCAGCCCAGCATGGCCTTCCCGCACGGTGAGCACGACTTCAAATATGTCGTGGATGCCACGATCCGCGCCTTGCACGAAAACGGTTTTATCGAACACACCTTCAAAAAATATGACCCCAAACTGGAATCCTATTTGATGGTGGCCAAGCCTTATCAGCTCAGGAAATAAACGTTATACCAACCCTCGAATGAAAGCATCCCTATAGATCACGAGCGGTTGCGAGGAGGGATCTTCTCGCCGGACAGGCCTTTCCTTTAAAAACAAAGCACCCGTCCGGCAAGAGGATCGTGAGGTGCAGAGCGAGGGATTGAGAGCGGCCCTTTCAATGAGTCCGTTCATAGGCTCGCTGGTATTATAGCCCATTCCGATAAGGCACCGCGACAGGCAGGAGGGCGCCGGGTTCAGATGCGTACTTGTTCAGGATATGCTCGATGGTGCCGTCGCCCTGCAATTCCTGCACAGCGGCACTGAGAAGATCGCGCAGCTCCCCCTCGCCCTTGGCAACCGCAAGAATATCCGCAAAAATCTTGATTGGCTTGTCACTGGGAACGCGCAGCAACATGCGCCCCGGATTGTGAGCGTTAAAATCGCGGATCACCGCCGGGTCCGAAAACACGACATCGGCCTTGCCTGTCGCAACGGCAAGAAACGTATCAATCGTCGATTGGTCTTGCGAGATCGCGTGGCGTTTGGCCTTGGGGAACGTGCTGTCGGCGATGGCCTTTTGTGCGCTTCCATCGGAAAGGGCGATGGTGACATGCTCATCGTTGATGGACTCGATCTTGTTGTCAAAGCGCGTATCACCATCCCGGACATAGGCATAAAGAGGCATATAATCAACAGGCGTTGACATCTCCATCCTTTGCGCCCTTCGCGCATTGGCCCACAAGGCGACGCAGCACACATCCTGTTTGCCGCCTTGCAACTGTTCGGCAACAACGCCCGGCCCCGCAAACTCGCCATCCCAGACAATCTTAAGCCCTGTCACGCGCCCGACATTTTCCATGATCTCATAATCAATCCCGCTCAGATTCTTGCCAGTTGGATCAATGATAAAACGCGGCGGCCAAACACCGTAGGCGCAGCGAATTGTTTGAGTGCGCATCACGCGCTCGAACGCTGTTTCCTGTTTCTTTGCAGGCCCCACACCCTCGCCCGACGGACGAAACGCGATCAAGCCCAAAAGGCCTGCAATCACGAGAAGAAGAACGGTTTGTATTTTTGTTTTCATTTAGTCACACCCAAAATCTAAAAATGAATTGCCAAACATTCCTTCACGACCACATACCCGCGACCGAACGCCTTCTTGAACATATCTTCAGCACTCTTGCCGGTGCAATGCGTCGGGGCGATCATCGTGACGCCTTCGTCCTTCAACTCTTGCGCGCATTGAGCAATAACATCCTTCGGTGAACTCATCAAATGCAAGCCGCCGATCACGCCAGTCACAGGTTGACCCAAGACCTGTTTAGCCTGGCGCACCATCGCGACGATGCCCGGATGCG
>JAQUYN010000032.1 GCA_028691835.1 Alphaproteobacteria bacterium
TGGGCCTTACGCAAGCCATCGCGAAAAAGCACAATATCGGGGTCCTGTTTACCGAGCATGATATGGGCGCAGTATTCAACTATGCCGATTGGATTATTGTGATGCATCACGGCGAGATCATCGCGCGGGGCAATGCAAAAGACATCAAATCCAATAAAGCCGTCCGCGATGTTTATTTAGGAAACGTACAGGATTGATAAAACTAAGCTCATCGTTTACAAAAGGAACCTACGCTATGAAACGCCTTCTCGTTACGCTCTGTCTGCTTGTCCTTACCGTTCCATCTTGGGCTGCTGATAAAGCAAAAGAGCCAATCCTCATTGGCGAAATTTCGGAGGCCAAGTTCTGGAATGTCATGGCTATCAATCAACGGCGCGGCTTTGAACTCGCCCTTGAGGATATCAATGGCAAAGGCGGCGCATTGGGAAGGCCGCTTAAAATGATTTCACGCGATGGTGGGGACGGTTCACCTGAACAAGTTCTCCGCGATGTGGAAGAACTCGTCTCACGTCAAGGCGTTCAGCTTTTGACGGGGACTGGGCCGGACAACGTTAGTCTGGCGGTTTCCAGCTACGCCAAGCAACATGGCATCTTCTATCTGAAGAGCATTAATGGCACCAACAAGCAGATATGGGAAGAAGGTCACGATCTTGCTTTCCGCTTTGATGTGCCTAATTACATGTTTGGTGGCGCGCTGGCCGAGACTGCTGCAAAACTTCCTGCAAAACGTTGGGCCTTTGTCGCGCCGGATTATGAGTTCGGCCATTCGCTCGTCACCGAATTTCAAAAGGCCTTGAAACAGCGCCGCCCCGATGTCGAGTTTGTCGCGACGCAGTATCATCCGACGCTAAAAATCGACGCTGGGGCCGTGGTGTCGGCCCTTAAACACGCCAACCCAGATGCAATCTTTGTTGCAAACTTTGGCAATGATGCGGCCCAGTTTATTCGCCAAGGCAAGGCCCGTGGTTTGTTTAAAAATCGCCCGGTTGTGAGCGTTTTGTTGGGACAACCTGAAGGCGGCCTTGATCCTCTGGGCAAAGAAGCCCCAGTCGGTTGGATCACAATTGGCTATCCTCTTGATGAGATCGAAGCCCCTGCGCATAAAGAATTCCTTGCAAAGTATCGCGCGAAATACAACGCCGAGCCAGGTTGGTTCTCTTTCACGGGTTACAACTCTATAATCTCGCTCGTCAAAGCCATCGAAAAGGCCGGATCGACAGAGCCTCACGCCGTGGCTGCGGCGATGAAAGGCATGACGTTCGACAGCCTCATCGGGCCGCTTACTTATCGTGCGGCAGATAATCAATCCAATCTCGGCCTATGGGTCGGCAAGATCGGACTGAAGGACAACAAGCCAGCGCTGGTTGATTGGACGTATAAATCCGGTGATAAATTTTATCCGGGCGATTCTTACGTCAAAACCGTTCGTCCGCAGCAGAAGTAACCGGAAGGAACCGACCACATGAAAAAACTTGCCGCCCTTGTCGCCCTTCTTCTCCTTGCCGCGCCCACATGGGCTGCGGATGCACCCAACACAAAGGAACCGATCAAGGTTGGCCTGATGATGCCTTACACAAACGGTCCCAGCTATGCGTTTCCCTTCCGTGAAGGCTCGGACATGGCTGTCGAGGAGGCTAATCTGGCGGGCGGCGTTAACGGCCATCCCATCGAAGTCTTGTCGCGTGACGATAAGGCCGATCCTGCCGTCGGGGTAAGGCTGGCCGAGGAGCTGGTTCGGCGCGATGGGGCCGTCATTCTTGCCGGTGCCACTTTCAACCATGTCGGGCTTGCCGTCGGCACATGGGCGAACCAAAACCATATTCCGTTTATCAAAGAATATTCCGGCGCATGCGAAAAGGTTCAGGCCCCGAGCAATAAATACTGGTTCTCTAGTTTTCCTTGCATGGAAAGATTTATCAGTGCCTATGCTCAAGAGGCCGCAAGCCGCCCGATCAAACGCTGGGCGATTATTGCGCCGAACTATGAGTTCGGCCGAACGATCAGCGAGGCCTTTAAAAAGGAACTGAGCCGCCGCCGTCCCGATGTCGTTTTCGTCGCCGAGCGTTATCCGACCGTGGGCAAGATCAACGCGCAGGAGGAAATTCGCGCCCTGAAGAAGGCCGATCCAGAGGCGATCTTTAACAATCTTTTTGAAAGCGACCTCGTCCAGTATTTGAGGCAAGCAACCAATCTGAATTTTTGTCAAAACTGCCTGACCATGAACGGGGGGAGCCTTATGGGATCGCCCAACGTCATGCGTTCTTTGGGCGATGTCTATCCCACTGGCTGGTTTGTCGGTGGAATCCCGGGCAATGTTGACGGCCATCCAGCCAAGCCTTTCGTGACAGCCTATATAAACAAGCACAAGAAAGGACCGGACCTCACCGCGCTCGACGGCTATACCGTTATGCTCATGGTGATTGAATCGCTCAGGCAGGCCAACAGCACCGATCCTGAGAAAATAACGGCAGCTTTGAGCAAGGTTTCTGTCGACACGCCCTATGGGAAGGTGACCATGGACCCGCAGATCAAACAGCCTGCCACGGGGTTCTGGCTCGGCTACACCGAAAGAAAAAAGGACGAGAATCGCTTCGTCAACTATAAGTGGCATACAACCGGCGAGCTGACGGAGGATTAAACATGAAACGATTTTTGTTTTTGGCAGCACTCCTCTTGCTCGCCGTCCCCGCATGGGCGTCGACTCCGGCGAAGGAGCCAATCAAAATCGGGGAGTTGTATCCTTACTCGGCGTTGCCTGATGATGCGCAGAAGTGGCAACAGGGCTGGAAGCTGGCATTAGAGGAGGTCAACGCAGCTGGTGGCGTGTTGGGCCACCCTATGGAAATTATCTCACGAGACGACAAGGGAAATCCGAGTGAGGCTATCAAGATACTCGAAGATTTCAAAAACCGAGAGAACATCAAACTCTTTATGGGGACAGCGCACGGCCATGTCGGGTTGGCGGCCTCGACCTTTGCTAAGCAGAACCACATGCTGCTTTTCAGAGGTTATGGTGGCACTTCGGAGTTGACGACAACGGCTGGCCACGATCTGTATCTGACAATTCAACCACCGTGTGATGCGTGGGCAGGAATGTTGGCAGAAAAAGCGGCACAGTCCGGCAAAAAACGATGGGCCTTTGTCGCCGCTGACTATGCAACAAGCCGCTCAGTCATCGAAGGGTTTCAGCGCGATATAAAGCGCCTCTCCCCACAAACCGAGTTTGTCGAAACACAATATTTCCCTATCGGTAAGCTTGATGCTGGGGCCGTAACGCAAGCAGTAGGCCACGCTAAACCAGATGGCCTTTTTGTTGTCATGTGGGGAACTGACTATTTGAAGTTTGTGCGCGAGGGGCGTAAACGCGGGCTGTTTAACGATCTCCTCGTCATCGGCCCCTATGCCGGATATTCGGCTTATATAAAGCCGCTTGGCAATGAGGCTCCTGTTGGATGGTTCTCGGCTGTTGGCTATCCTGTCGACAAGATTGAGGGACAAAGTCATAAGGCCTTCGCTACAAACTTCAAAAAAATCTACAACGACGACCCTAGCCTTTCCTCGCTATATGGCTACGACATTGTTAAAATCCTTGCGCAATCTATTGCCGCCGTTGGCTCGGACGATCCTGCCAATGTGACGGCGTATATCAAGGCCCACAAATTTGACGTGCCGGGCACCACCTTATCCTTCCGCGCCGATGGGATTTCAAGTATGGGTGATTGGGTCGGCTATACGGGCTTCGAAAACGGCGTTCCGACTATCTTAAACCCGGAATCTGTAAACCCAGCAAAATACCTTCCCTCCGCCGCAGAAAACATAGCCAAGTGGACCAAGTGAAAAGGAGCAAGCCGATGAAAAAACTTCTTACCGCATTTGCTTTGCTGGCTGCCATTTCCGCACCAGCTTGGGCCACCGAAGCGCAAAACACAAATAAGCCCATCAACATTGGCGAGATGATGAGTTACACCGGCGCGCCTGAGTTTTCCTATCCGTTCCGCGAAGGCTGGCAGATGGCTCTTGACGACTTTAACGAATCTGGCGGCGTAGATGGAAGAAAAATCGAAGTTATCTCGCGCGATGACCACGCCGACCCTGCCGTAGCGGTGCGCCTTGCCGAAGATTTGGTGTTCCGCGAAAAAGTCGTCATGCTCATTGGAGGCGGATTGGATCATGTCGGCCTTGCCATAAGCAGCTACGCCAAACAACAAAAAATTTCGTTTATCAAACAGTGGGGCAGCACATGCGATCTCTTTGGGATGGAGAAAAACCCCTACTGGTTTGCTACGATGGAGTGCATAGACCTTCACGCCTATGTCTATGCCGAAGAAGCGGCAAAGCTGCCCTATAAACGTTGGGCTACAATCGCGCCCAATTACCAATATGGCCGCACAATCACCGCCGCATTTAAGACAGCCCTCAAAAAGCTTAGGCCAGATGTCGAGTTTGTCAGCGAGCGATATCCGACTTTAAACAAGATTAATGCACAAGAGGAAATCCGCGCCATTCAACGCGCAAAACCTGACGCTGTGTTTAACCAGCTTTTCACATCAGATTTGCCCCAATACATCCGAGCGGGAGAGAAGCTAGGTTTCATCAAAGGCTGTTTTCATATGGCCGATCTTATAGGATCACCGCAAGCCATTCGCGAACTTGGGGATTCCTATCCCGATGGTTGGTTCACGATTGGTGTGGACCCTAATCCAGATTTCGAGCTCGCGCGGAAATTCAGCCAACGATATGAAGCTCGCTACCATAAAAAGCCTGACGATGTAGCTTTTGGCGGTTACAAAATTATGCAGTTCGCCGTTGAGGCCTTGCGTAAGGCTCATAGCACCGATCCTGAGAAAATCACTGAGGCACTTCGAGGGCTAATGATCGACAGCCCTAAGGGGCCTGAAACGATGCGTGCAAACGAGCAACAAGCCTACGACAACTATTGGGTAGGCTATACAAAGAATGAAGGTGGCAAAGGGCAGTTCACCAATATACGGTTCGTTCGCGTCGATGATCTTATGAAGAAATACAATCTGAAGGGTCAAAAATAATGCTCAACCTTACCAATCTGAACACCCATTACGGCCAAGCGCATATTCTGCGCGATGTGAGCTTGCATGTCGGCGCGGGGGAGTGTGTCGCTCTGCTTGGGCGCAATGGGGCGGGCAAATCGACGACGATGAAGGCGATTATCGGCGCGGTCAAGGCTAGCTCGGGCGAGATCAAATACAAGGATCATAATCTGCAAAAGCTGAAGAACTATCGCCGCGCTCGTCTTGGCATCGGCTATGTGCCTGAAGAACGTCGCGTGTTTCACACACTCACCGTCTTTGAGCATCTGACGACAGGCAAGCAACCTCCACGTGATGGATTTAATCCGTGGACGCCAAGCCGCATCTTCGAGTTGTTTCCCAAACTCTACGAACTTCGTAATCGTCAAGGAGGCCAGCTCTCCGGCGGCGAGCAACAAATGTTGACCGTGGCGCGCACGCTTATGGGCAATCCGGAGTGTTTGCTCTTGGACGAACCGACAGAAGGCCTTGCCCCGATTGTCGTGCAGCAGGTAACGGATGCAATCAAAATTCTGAAAACAGAGGGTCTCGCCATACTACTTTCTGAACAAAATAAACAAACCGCCGCTGCGCTAGCTGATCGTACCTATATACTCGAGAAAGGTCAGATCATTTACGATGGCCCAATAGCCGATATTACTAAAAAAGCTCACACGGCGCTGGGTTGGTAAGCAAATAAGGCAAATGGACGTGAGCAAACACATTGACGCGGCCCTCGGAATTGGTAAAGATGCCACTGTAATTCGGTTATAGAGATCGTAACAATGCAATTCTGGCAATTGCAGCTGTTCCATGGGGCAACAATGGCTATTCACAAATTGTGCGCGTGTTTTGTTATAGGACTTGTCCTCTTGCTGGCTACTCCTACGCAGGCTGCCGTTCCTTCGGCTGGTGCCGTATGTACGGATAATACCGCTGGCGCGACAGCTTGCTATCAAAATGGCTGCTATACATGCACCGCTGGCGTTTGGGTTAGCCAACCTCTCCAGTTGGGAGCAACCACATCGGCATGCGGCTCATCTCTTGCGGGTATGTTGCGCTGGACAGGCACAGGGTTTCAGGGCTGTGATGGGACAAGTTGGCAATCCATTGGAGGAACAGCATGCAACGCGCCGGATGCATTTAGTTTTACGGATCAAACGGGTGTGGGTGGCTATTCGCTCGTTATGAGTAATGCCCTAACGTTGGCTGGATCCAATTTTTCATGTGTTGTGAGTTCATCATGTGCAGGCTGCACAGATATTGTTAAAAATGGCGTATCTGCAGGCATTACAGGTGTTACATTTTCTCTTGGTGATACAATTGCACTGGAACTTCGGTCTTCCCCCACTGGAAACGCAACAGTTACTGCAAATGTAACGGTTGGAAGCACGACATCGTCCACCTGGTCCGTGACAACAGCCGATGATCCCTGTAGCGTAGAGTCACCGACTCCTGGAACCGTCTGCACAGATGGCACGGTTTATGCTGGCCTCACTCCAGATGGCAATGTAAAAATGTTCACGACGCACTGCGACTCCGGTTATACGTGGAGTGGCACGGCGTGCGAAGGATCCGTGGACTCCCTACATTGGAATGATGGTAGTACTAGTTACCAATCAACAGGGGCAACTTCCACAACATCAGGCCAAAGCAACACATCGTTGTTAATGTCGCTCACGACAAATAATGATTATCCGTATGAGGCTGCAAAATACTGCAATGATCTCGTAGTAAATACTACCGATGATTGGTACCTGCCTTCCAAGGATGAAATGGCGGTTCTTCGTACCAATCGAGTAGCCATAGGAAACTTTAATTTGGTTAACTGGTACTACTGGACATCTACAGAATCTAGTTCCTCCTATGCTTATCAATTATTGTTTGCTAATGGAGCATCATCCACCGCGACTAAAAATAATGCAAAGGTGACTCGTTGCACACGCAAAGCAACCTCTTAATTATTCAGTGTCATAGGTTTTGACTTATTGAGACAAACGATAACAACCAACTGCTTTTATAACAATTATCCAATTTTTCTTAAGTCTATAAAAACTCCGTCCTTGCGAACGTGGCGCCAATAGGTTAGGCCAAAGGGATGACGATTTCAAATTCACTACCCTCAATTCATGAGGGGGGAAGCAATCATTTTGAAGGCCTCAACCTCGCCCAGCAACAAGCTGTAACAGCGATTGATGGCCCCGTGCTTGTCCTTGCGGGCGCTGGAACGGGCAAAACCCGCGTCTTGACCACACGACTTGCGCATCTTTTGCAATCTGGCAAAGCCCTACCCGGCCAGATTATGGCTGTGACCTTCACCAACAAAGCCGCCGCAGAAATTCGTGAGCGTGTTTCCGCGCTTCTTGGACGTTCTGTTGAGGGCTGGCATCTTGGAACCTTTCACGCGCTCGCGGCACGCCTTTTGCGCCCTTATGCCGAACGCGTAGGCCTCAAACCCTCCTTTACAATCTTGGGAACAGACGATCAGCTTCGCCTGATTAAACAGCTTTTGGAAGCCGAAAATATAGACGACAAAAAATCACCGCCTCGTGTTGTCCTCGGCGCCATTGAGCGTTGGAAGGATCGCGGCCTGTTGCCAGAAGATGTCGGCCACGAAACAAGCGAGATGGCAAACGGCAAAGTTCCCAAGCTTTACGCACAATACCAACAACGCCTGCGCGATCTGAACGCTTGCGACTTTGGCGATCTTTTGCTGCACCATTTGACCTTGATGCGTAAACATCCTGATGTGCTGGAGCAAATCCAAAACAGGTTTCAATATCTTCTCGTCGATGAATACCAAGATACCAACGTCGCACAATATTTGTGGCTGCGCTTGATTGCGCAAAAGAGCAAAAATATCTGCGTTGTTGGCGACGAAGATCAGTCGATCTATGGTTGGCGCGGGGCTGAAATCGGCAACATTTTGCGCTTTGAAGAAGATTTCCCCGGCGCAACTGTTATCCGCTTAGAAGAGAATTATCGATCTACGGGGCACATCCTTGCCGCTGCCTCCGCACTTATTGCGCATAATGAAATGCGTTTGGGTAAAACGTTGTGGACCACAGCAGAAATGGGCGACAAAGTTCATGTGCGAACCTTGTGGGACGGCGAGGAAGAGGCCCGATGGGTGGCAGATGAAATTGAATCCCTTCAACGTCGTGGGATCTCACTTGCGACCATAGCCATTATGGTGCGAGCAGGTTTCCAAACGCGCCAATTTGAAGAACGCTTCATATCCCTCGGAATCCCTTATCGCGTCCTTGTTGGCGCACGATTCTATGAGCGTCAAGAAATCCGCGATGCCCTTGCCTATCTGCGTCTGATCGCTTCACCTGATGATGATCTCGCTTTCGAGCGCATTGTGAACTTGCCGAAGCGCGGCGTTGGTCCCGCTGCCATTCAGCAGCTTTATGCCTATGCCAAGACAAATGCCATTTCTCTTTGTGAATCGGCCTTACGTCTTTCTGAAACCGATGAGCTTAAACCCAAGCTTCGCATAACAATCCAAACCTTTACACAAAACCTTATGCGGTGGCGCGGATTGCTTGATGCCATACCCCATGCAGAAGTCGCACAAATGGCTTTGGATGAATCCGGCTATACAGGCATGTGGCAGGCGGATAAATCTCCTGACGCCCCAGCACGCCTTGATAACTTAAAAGAACTTATCAGCGCGATGAGCGGGTTTGATACGCTCGCAGCTTTCCTTGAGCATGTCAGCCTTGTTCTGGAAGTCACAGATAAAAACAGCGGTGACCAAGTCAGCCTTATGACCTTGCATGGCGCGAAAGGGCTTGAGTTTAACTATGTCTTTTTACCAGGCTGGGAGGAAGAAATCTTTCCAAGCCGCATGTCGCTATCCGAGCTTGGCACGAGAGGCTTGGAAGAAGAACGTCGCCTTGCCTATGTCGGCATTACGCGGGCCCGCGTCCGCGCATGGATCAGCCATGTGGCCAACCGTTTTATCTATGGCAATTGGGTCAACGCCCTGCCCTCACGTTTTATCAATGAACTTCCCGAAGAAAATATTGAACGCTTTTCAACAGTCAGTGGAAATAGCTCATCGGGACATCGCTCGGCTCATCTTGGTGGCTGGGACGAAGGCCGACCTGAAAAAATAGCGCCGCTCTGGCAACAGATCAAAGCGTCACAACAACGTTCATCTTCTGGGTTGTCATCTGCTAAAAACATTCAAATTGAAGGCAAACTGCGTGAAATCACGCCACCGCCGTCTATGAAACGCGAAGGCAAAGTCAATGTAGGAGATCGCATCATGCACGCAACATTCGGCACCGGGACTGTCCGCCGCATCGACCATGATAAGCTCGAAATTCAATTCGATAAAGCTGGCCTTAAAAAGGTGATGGAGAGTTTTGTTAAAGCCATTTAGAGTCTTTTTTGGGGATCCGTACCCCCCGGCTTTGGCCGACTGGGATAACAGAGATAGAAAGTTGCAACAGGGAGTACACTCCCCTTGCGGGAGGGTCGAAAACGATTCAACGTTTTCAAGGAGAGGGGAAGTGCAGAGAAGCAAAGGCGCCCATACGGCTTGCGCATCAATGGTAAGTCTGTGTTGTTAATCCCATATGGGCCATAACCGTCGGGCCATGCTCATTGGGAGTAACAGGTACACGATACCTTTTGATAACATTCAGTGCGGCTTGAACAACATCTGGATGCGCGGGCGTTCCAGACTGCCATACTGTTCGCGCCAATCCAACGCCATTCACAGGATCAACCATATAAACATCGTCTATCAATTTAGACCATATCTCCATGTGACGCGCTAGCCTTGCGGGGGCATTTCCTATTGATGCGCTAATGTTTGTAAAATCGCCTATCGTCTCTGCCCATCTGTTCACATCGAGACAAGGCCCCTTGCTGATCTCATCAGCCCCATCAAGAGCAAGATCAATAATTCTGTTTTTTATAGTTTCAGGACAATTAGGAAGTGGCAAGGCCCGGTCGGCACATATAACTTTTGAAAATGGGTCATTCACTGTGCATCGTGCGATGACAGTGGGAAGTAACTGCATGAGTTCTTGGCGGCGAAATGTATATTTTTGAATCGTTTCCGCAGTTTCGCCTTTGCTCAATTTTCCCGCTGAAATAAACAGGCAGTAAGCGTCGTCATTTGGCAATCCACATTGATTGTTGTGATCGATGAGTTTGATGCTGTTGTCAGTGAAAAGACTCAAGGACTCAATTTCACGCGACGAGCCAGCTGGTGATGTTTCTAAAGCAACATACGCAGCCATAACTTTACGAAGAGGATAATTTTCGTAAAGGGGGCTGGCTGCATAGTCTTGAAAGGACGCCGCCATGCCGGGATGTTCTGTTGCTAGCCTGCGTACAGCGTTGATATGAGGACTGCTCGCCCATACACCAGAAAGAGATTCACGCGAAGCCGCAGCAAGTGTATGCGCCAGAAGTTCAATAATTTGATCTGTATTATCCACACGATAAATCGATCCGGGATAGAGCTTACGCAGCTTCATACTGATCCCTCTAATTCCGAGTTATTCTTACGTTGCAATTGTGTATGCATTTATATCATTCCGGATTAAAAATAAACACATTTTGAACGATACTATCGCAATTTATACTGGTTAATCTTTACCTTAGCACCGGTTAAGCCCTATACTCACCGCCATGGCCAAATCATCATCTCACTACGTCTGTCAAACCTGCGGTGCCTCCTTTCCCAAATGGGGGGGCAAATGTGAAGCCTGCGGGGCATGGAATTCTTTGGTCGAAGAGGCCCTTGCGGAAGGTCCCCCAAAGGGTCTCAATGATGGCGGAAAACACCGAAATAAGGGACGGTCTATCTCTTTTGTCCCCCTCAAGGGCGAGAAGAAGCACCTTCCCCGCTATTTATCAGGAATTGGTGAGTTTGACCGTGTCGTCGGCGGAGGACTTGTACCCGGGTCCGCCACTTTGGTTGGCGGCGACCCCGGTATTGGCAAATCAACTCTTTTGCTCCAACTCGTCTGTAAGCTCGCTCAAAATACCAGAGTTGCTTATATCTCTGGCGAAGAAGCCATCGACCAAGTCCGCCTACGCGCCGAACGGCTTGGTGTTGCCGATGTCGCCTGTGACCTCGCCAGCGCCACAGCGGTACGGGATATTGTGGCCACGCTGGATCATCCCGATGCGCCGAATATACTTATCATCGACTCTATTCAAACGATGTATGTCGATACCATCGACAGCGCCCCCGGCACCGTAGC
Organism: Alphaproteobacteria bacterium; assembly: GCA_028691835.1. Classification (GTDB taxonomy): domain Bacteria; phylum Pseudomonadota; class Alphaproteobacteria; order UBA9219; family UBA9219; genus UBA8914. The sequence goes on from JAQUYN010000032.1 coordinate 11,279, forward strand.
GCAGGTTCGGACCTCGGCCCAAGAACTGATCCGTGTCGCCAAAAAGCGCGATATTGCGATTATTCTAGTTGGCCATGTGACCAAAGAAGGCACCATCGCCGGCCCACGCGTTCTTGAGCATATGGTCGATACCGTCCTGTATTTGGAAGGTGAACGCGGCCATCAGTTCCGCATTTTACGTACGGTTAAAAACCGCTTCGGCCCTACGGATGAAATCGGTGTCTTTGAAATGCAGGAACAAGGGCTGATGGAAGTCCACAACCCCTCGGCCCTCTTTCTGGCTGATCGTCATGGCGATACGTCAGGAGCCGCCGTCTTTGCCGGGATGGAAGGCACGCGCCCCGTTTTGGTGGAGATACAGGCCCTTGTTTCCCCCTCTTCCTATGGCACCCCTCGGCGCGCCGTGATTGGCTGGGATACTGGTCGTCTGGCTATGGTTTTGGCGGTTCTAGAGGCCCGCTGCGGTGTGGTTTTTGGGAACAATGATGTTTATCTGAATGTCGCGGGAGGCCTACGCGTCACGGAACCCGCAGCCGATCTTGCTGTTGCTGCCGCCCTTCTCTCCTCGTTGACGGGCGTGGCCGTTCCTGCTGAGGCTGTTGTCTTTGGAGAAATCGGCCTTTCCGGCGAAGTCCGCAGAGTCGCCCAACCAGATCTGCGATTAAAAGAAGCCGCTAAGCTGGGTTTTTCACAGGCCATCCTACCCAAAACCGACAAATCCGGCAAAAATAAACTGCCTGCGGGCCTCAATACGGTTGAAATCGACCGCTTACAGGGACTATTACCCCTGTTCCAAACTGAAGCGGGAGCCCAAAAGTGAAAGTAAAAATTAACGAGTACACGTTACCTATTTAAAAAACTGTGCTATACAAAGCCTTCCTTCTGATCGGGATCCACCATGGAAACTACACATTTTAACGTCTTTGACCTCATCGGCGCCCTCGTGCTCGTCTCATCGGGTGTGTTTGCCTTCCGCCGTGGGTTAGTGCGCGAAATTATGGCGCTCGGCACATGGGTTTTAGCGTCCTTATTTGCCTTTTCCTTTTATCCCTTGGCGAGACCGTTTCTTGAACAACAAATCAAAAACCAAATGCTGGCCGATGCGGCAACCGCTGTCGGCCTTTTTTGTATCGCAATCATCGTTCTTGTTCCGCTTGGTGACTATTTAACAGGGCTGGTAAAAACGCCGACCCTAAGTTCAATCGATAGATCTTTAGGCTTTGTTTTTGGGTTACTTCGCGGCTTTATCATTATGTGTTTGCTCTATTTAGGGACCACCTTTATTTGGCCTGCTGACCAAAATGCGCAACCCAAATGGCTTTCTGAAGCAAAGACGCAATCGGCCTTAGCCTATGGAGTCAATCTTCTCAAAAGCATCGTTCCTGAAACAACGGAGGGAACTGAAGAGATGCTAAACAAATCAAGAGAAGAGGCCCAGCAATCTGTCGATGACGTAAAACGGCTTGAAGATATTTCAACGCCAGTACCAACCTATACTAAAAAGAATGTTCCAGTCTCGTCCTACGGAACAGATTCACGAAGCAATATGGATAATCTCGTAGATAGGAATAATGAATAATGCCTTTTTCAACCGATCCCTTTGACGACGATAAACTTCACGAAGAATGTGGAATCTTTGGCATCATTGGAAATGAGTCCGCTTCGGCCATGACCGCGCTGGGCCTGCATGCCCTGCAACACAGGGGGCAGGAAGCCGTAGGCATCGTCAGTTTCGATGGTGAACACTTCCATGCCAAGCATGCACTCGGACACGTCGGAGCAACGTTTGGTTCTGAAAATATCATTTCACAACTTACGGGAAGTTTGGCAATCGGCCATGTGCGTTATGCTACGACGGGCGAAACCTCGCTTCGTAACGTGCAACCCCTTTTTGCCGATTTCGATTTCGGCGGTTTTGGCATCGCGCATAACGGCAATCTAACCAACGCCTATGCTTTGCGTAAAAAACTCGTCAAACAAGGCTGTATTTTTCACGCGACGACCGACACAGAAGTCATCATTCATCTCGTCGCGATCTCACGCCAGAAAACGGTTATTGATCGCCTGATCGAAGCCTTACAACAAGTCGAAGGCGCCTATTCTCTCGTTTGCCTGTGCAAGGATATGATTATCGGTGTGCGAGACCCGTACGGCGTGCGCCCGCTCGTCATTGGCAAACATGCCAATGGCTATGTTCTGGCCAGCGAAACTTGCGCGCTCGACATCATCGGCGCCGAATTCATGCGTGATGTTGAGGCCGGGGAAATTGTTATTCTTGATGGCAATGAAATCAAAAGCATCCGTCCGTTCGGCGCCTCACCCAAAAAATTCTGCATCTTTGAATATGTCTATTTTGCCCGCCCGGATTCATTCCTCGACGGACATTCTGTTTATGAAGCCCGAAAGCAAATTGGCATGGAACTGGCCAAGGAATCTCCCATTGATGCTGACTTGGTCGTCCCTGTGCCTGACTCGGGCGTTCCGACAGCTATTGGCTATGCACAAGAAAGCGGCATTCCTTACGAGATGGGCATTATTCGCAACCACTATGTAGGCCGAACCTTTATCCAACCAACAGATCGCATTCGCCATATCGGCGTACGACTGAAACACAATGCTAATCGTCAGCTCATCAACGGCAAGCGGCTTGTTCTTCTAGACGACTCAATTGTGCGCGGCACAACATCCGTCAAAATTGTGGAGATGCTGCGAGCAGCAGGCGCTAAAGAAGTTCATATGCGTATTTCATCACCACCGACAAAATGCTCATGCTTCTATGGCATCGACACGCCCGAAGCGGAAAAATTGCTCGCGCATAATCACACAGTCGAAGAGATGGCCAAGTTCATCGGCGTGGATTCGCTTGCGTTTATTTCTATTGACGGACTCTATCGTGCGTTAGGAGAAGATTCTCGCAACAACGCACAACCACAATATTGCGATGCTTGCTTTACGGGCGAGTATGCGATCAAACTGACTGATTTTATGGATAAAGATAATCAGGGCGAATTGTCTCTCCTCGCACGAGGCGCGACCTAAAAAAACGAAACTATTCTGGTCCAAGACCAAGTCTCATTCGTCGTTCTTCGTAAACATTAGTTGGTTTTTTAGGCTTATGGGTCCCGGTAAAAACACCGTCGATGGTACGGCTAGCTTTATCTGCAACCTCACCGAAGTTAATGGGGTAGGCAAAGAAAAACAATGTTACGGCAGCACCGGTTAGGACAGCTAAACCGCCCCCCACAACAGCACGACGAAACGTACGATACGGTCCCGGACCGTAATATTTGACTCCGTATTTCTTTCTATAGCCCACGCGCTTATTTCTATCATCCATAACGGCGCGAACAAATTTGGGACACCACACGTTCATATAAAATCCTCAATCTTAAGCAGTAGGGCATTCATAGCGATCTGGGCCGCTTGTTATTGTCTAATACCAACCGCCCGATGAACCAACCCGTTCGGGTCACGAGCGGTTGCGCGGAGATATTCTCTCGCCGGACCTGTCTTTCCTTTAAAAACAAAGCGCCCGTCCGTCAAGAGGATCGTGAGGCGCAGAGCAAGTGATTAAGAGCGATCCTTTCAATGAGTCCGTTCATAGGCTCGCTGGTATGAGTCTTATGCCGCGTGGACACGCGGCTCTGGATCCCAGATCAAGTCTGGGATGACGCAAAAGGAGAGGCCTGCCGGTGAAATATCTGTAGAGGTTCTCTTGGCATAACGGGACCATAAAAACCTACTCTTGAAGTACGAGCGGTATATCACAATGCTGGGCACAATTATACTATCAGTCCAATGAATAATGCTATACCCATCGTGTTTCAAAAGTTGGTTTATGACAGCAAAAAAGCCACGATCCTACCACTCTCCCCCGCTGCTGGAGGGTGATAAGCGGCGAACAATGTACAAAAAACCAATTCTTGAGGTCAGCGAAATATATTTTCATGCAAAATCAGCAAATAAGGACGCAAAATGGTTAATAACTCACCGACATGGAGGCCTGACGTTTACGCACAACGGCGTACCAATCTGGGCGTGCGTCAAAAAGTTATTCGCACCATCCGCACATATTTTGAAAGCCAAGACTTTAGCGAAGTGGATACCCCAACCCTTCAATTTTCTCCTGGCAATGAGGTCCACCTTCAAGCTTTTAAGACAGTGTTGAAAGACCCGCATGGCGGGCCATCTGCGCCCCTTTATCTGCACACAAGTCCAGAATTCGCCATGAAAAAGCTTCTCGTCGCAGGGGAAGATAAAATTTATCAGATTGCCCACACCTATCGTAATGGTGAGCGATCCAGTCGCCATCACCCCGAATTCACAATGATGGAATGGTACCGCGCCCATGCCGATACAGCCCCCATTAAAGCAGACTGCATCGCGCTTGTCCGCGCTTGCGCGACAGAATCCCACAAAACGATCTTCACAGCCAACAACATGAGTTGTGATCCCTTTGCTGAGTGGGAAACCCTGTCAGTCCAAGAGGCGTTCAAACGTTATGCCAATATTGATTTGCTGGCGACAATGCCGGACCCGAAAGAGCCTGATACAAAACTTTTACGCACCGCGATGGCTCACCTCAAAATACGCACAGCGCCAGATGACAACTGGGATGATTTATTCTTCCGCGTGATGGGGGAACTTATCGAGCCGTATTTGGGCAAAGAGCGCCCGACTTTCTTGTGTGATTATCCTATCAGCATGGCGGCGTTGGCAAGGCCTCTGCCCCATGACCCTCATCTTGCTGAGCGGTTTGAGCTTTATATCGCAGGGTATGAAATCGCGAATGCGTTTGGTGAGCTAACCGATCCCGAAGAACAACTGCGCCGCTTTCAAACAGATATGGACCTGAAAGAAAAGCTGCACGGTGAGCGTTATCCGATTGATATGGATTTTATTGCAGCCCTGCGCCACGGCATGCCACCGTCAGCGGGCATCGCCCTTGGCATCGACAGACTTGTGATGCTATGTGCGGGAACGGAACATATAGAGGATGTTTTGTGGCTGCCTGTTTGGGACGGATCAAAAACAGATCACGGTTAGCCGATTGAATCGGCCGACGCTGTAAAAAGTTTTCTAAAGAGAGTGACCTATGCCTCCCCATTTCGCATCGGGGACTTCAGGGCGGGAACATCTCTCGTAACTCTTTGCCTTCTTGGACCGGATCAGTTCTTCCACTCTTTTGATGGTACCCATATCCCTGACGATAATCACCGCACCGTTAACCGAGGACTCATCTAATGTAACACTAGTATCCCCGGTAACAACGTTAGAGCCACGAATCCATGAAAGTGCGTTCTTCAGCCCAATTCTGCCATCCCCGTTCATCGAGGAAACATCAAGAGAACACGATGTGCCATTAAATTTCCAAGGTTGCTGTGCAATCAGTTGTTCAGAACGAAGCAACCAACAATAACGCACGAAATCGGCTGCGCTCTTTGCCTCAACAACAAGATCAGGTCCTGACCTTTCTTGCTGAATGACCACAGTCAAGTTCTGCCTACCCAAAGTTCCGAACGCAACATTCCTATCTTTCTCAGAAAGGTGGGACATATTCGCCCTCCATTCGCCAACTCTAGGCGACAAAGGGTTCTCTTCCCTCCTCCACGGCAACCCAAGAATGATTTGGTCAGGTGTTAAATTGTTTTGCGAAAATTGACTTGCACGAGTCATACAATTTTCCTTCATGAAAATTTCTATCCGATTCACTTCAATGAGCGAGCATTGTAACAGTTTTCTAGCGAAAAAACGAACTTTCGCTATACTTTCTTACAACGCAACAGGTTATCCCATTGATATAAAATGGATATTTATATCCTCACATCCGCATTGCTATAGGACGGCCACAATTGCCGGGCTGGGGTCTCCCATCAAATTGGGATTTTGGCGCCCGTGCTTCTTGTTTTGACCCAGAAAGTTTAACCCCACACCCACTTGCAGCCTCTGTGGCAGCACAGCGAGCATAAAGCTTGGATCTGAGGGCTCCATTTGACCCAAGCGGATCTGCTAACCCAAGCGCATTTGTCATATAAGCTATGGAGCTGTTACGTCCTTGAGGATCATCCGTGAAAGCAGGAACCCATCCAGCCATATTGTTACCATCAATATTTGTATCCCAAATATCAATTCTTCTATCATCCACTTTAAAAAATATTACGGTTGAAGGATCCTTCTTTGAAACTAAACGTTTCGTATCTTGAAGATGTTCATCTTTTGTATTTTTGACACTGCCATATTGAATATCTGACGATACGACATGATCTTTAAAAAACTCTGCAATATCGTCAAGGGCTTTGCTTGCAGGTGCCATAGCTGATTGAGTTTGCTCCCTTGCCACTGAAAGAATAGAACTGAGCGCATTTGAATTTATGAGTTCGCCCTCCTCTGTAATAATGTCATTGTATGACTTTATTTGAGCTTTTGAATTTTTGGGATTCCCATATCTTCCCTCGACAATCCCAATTATGGCGGCATTCATCACCGTCGAAAAAGCCTTAGCCTCATCTGCCGATAACCCCTTGATCGTCTGTTTTGCCCTCAAATCACTTCCATACTTGCGATCCGACCTTAACGCCGTGACTTCCAATTCTTCTTTTTGGGAATCATAACAAAAAGTTGTCACGTCAGCATTCTGCCCAACCCGACCGGTACTTCGACAGATTCCATCCTTGCCAAACCCTAGAGCTTTGAAATTACCACCGTCTCGTTGAAAATCGAGTTTTTCGGCAGACATAATAACCTCTGCACTATAATTTTAAATATATAATGTTGTTTTAGCAGATCTACCTTAATATTCGTTTAAAAAACACAGCAAATAATGTGCGAAAATGAAGAACGCGGCACATATGTGATGTCAAAACAAAAGGATAGCCATTGTTGCCATCACAACAAAATGGCTTATACCAATCCGTCTATGAACGGACTCATTGAAAGGGCCTCTTTCATACCAGCGGGTCTATGAGCGGACTCACTGGTGGCGTTGTTTTTACTCATTCGCTCTGCGCCTCACGATCCCCTTTTGCCGGACGGGTGCTTTGTTTTTAAAGGAAAAGACCTGTCCAGCGAGAGGATCCCTCCTCGCAACCGCTCGTGATCTATAGGGATGCTTTCATGCGCAGGTTGGTATTATCTCTTGTTTTTATCATCCAAATAGGGATTATCGCCTTTTTTCAGGACCCAGCGAATGGGCACCCCCTGAATATCAAAGGTGCGACGCAGGCCATTGGTCAAAAAGCGAATATAGCTTTCTGGCAATTTGTCGAGCTTATTGCCCCACATGCCAAAGGTAGGCGGGCGGCCTTTCATTTGGGTGATATAGCGAGGCTTAACACGGCCCCCACCGACAATGGGTGGTGGATGATCCGCAAGCATGCCAGCAAACCAGCGATTAAGCCTGCCCGTTGAAACACGCATATTCCACGTTTCATAGGTCTTTGTCACGGCGCGCATCAAGGTTCCAATCCCATTCCCTTTCAGGGCTGAAATCGGAATAATTCTCACACCAGAAAGTTGAGCCAATGAAGCCTCGACCTTCGCTTGGATCATCTTGAGCGTCTCTGCCTTTTCTTTGACAGTGTCCCACTTGTTGACGGCAATGACGAGGCTGCGCCCCTCCTCTGCGACATGTTGAGCAATCGTGTAGTCCTGTTTATCAAAGGGCATATCTGCGTCAATCACGAGGATCACAACATGAGCCAACCGAATGGCGCGCAAAGATTCCTGTACGCTCATCCTTTCCAGACGCTCATCGATACGTGAACGACGACGCATGCCAGCCGTATCAACCAAACGAATAGGCTGACCCTGAAACTCATAAGGGATATGGATCGCATCACGCGTAAGGCCGGGTTCTGGCCCCGTCAACATGCGTTCTTCGCCGATCAATCGATTTACGAGCGTTGACTTGCCTGCATTTGGCCGCCCCGCAATGGCGATGTGAAGGTTTTTTTCCTGATCGTCATCTTCTTCTTGAATCTTCTTAAAGGCGCTTTTCGGCGCAAAGGGAAGCAGAGCTTGGTGGATCTCACCAAGACCTTCCCCATGCTTGGCAGAAATAGCAATCACGGTATCAAAGCCAAGAGCCTCAGCTTCAAGAAAACCCGGTTGTTGCTTGGTGCTTTCGCACTTATTGACGATTAAAATAATTGGCTTGTTCGCTTTACGAATTTCTCGCGCGATGAACTTGTCGTCATTGGTCAGACCAGTACGGCCATCGACCATCATCATAATCACATCAACGCGATCTAAAGCTTCTTTGGTGTGATCGGCCGTACGGGCCGCAATACTGCCACGCAAACGCGTATCTTCAAGACCTGCCGTATCATAAAGTTTAAAATGCAAATCGAAGAGCGAACCCTCCCCGTCGCGCCAGTCACGCGTTACACCGGGTTGATCATCGATGATGGCCATCGCCTTGCCAACTAACCGATTGAACAAGGTCGATTTTCCCACATTGGGACGCCCGGCAATGGCGATAGAGAATACCTGACTACTCACAATTTTAACCAATAACAGAGATGTCGAAGCATGCTCTATACCACAAAAACAAGCTAAGCGAAGCATTTGCTCGCAAGGTTAACAGTTTCAGGGCGAATGAAAGGGCGGATGAAGTGGATTACGACAGGATTTTCGCCATTTACCGAACAAACGACATGAAATCACAGCGAACGAGGCCCCCGATTTAAAGCGTCGATAAAACTGTCTCTGCCTCTGTCGGGTCAGAGGATGCCGTTGTCGCGCTCTTATCCTGAGCCTGCTGCGCCGCCGGGCTGGCCTTCGTTGGATCCGGGGCCGTCGTTACGGTCTTTGTATGATCATCCTCATATTTCGTCACCGTTGTCGTCGATCCATCAGCATGGTTCGTTCGCGTTTCACTAACGACAGTCGTTGAGGAATCGCTTGATGACGCAGCCGATGAGCCTCCGCCAGATCCCCCCGAAGAACTAGCGCTCGAACTTGTCGTTGACGAACTTGTATCGCTTGTCGATGTCGTTGTCTCACCCGTTGACGATGTCGAGGATACAGACTGAGACGCTAATAAAACACCCATTGTATCAGCGCTAAGTGTTGTATCCGTGGATGTCAATGATGCGGCAACCGTTGTTGTATCCGAATCCTCTGTGGTCTCTTGAGCGGATGAAGACGACGCATCAGCGGCCTCATCGTTCCTTGACCGATACATGGCTATAAGCTGACTGAGCGCACTGCCAGATGAAGAATCAGTAATGGATGTCATGATGTGATCTCCCACATAAGGGGCAAAAGAAACGAGCATGATCAATAGTGGCCCCACAGATTGCCTTTATCAATCATGCTCTGACGACTCTCACGCGGAAATATCAGCATTCCTGCGCCAAGAGTCCTCACAAAGATGACCTTTATGATTTATTTGGCCCGATAGATCTTTTTGATTTATACAATTTGTTTTATACAAAAGAACGATTCTCCTGACCACAACGATAAGTATCCATGAATCATATCTTAATTACAGGCACCAATGGTTACCTCGGCAGCCACCTTGCACGATATTTGGCCCAAGAGGGGCACAGCGTCGTGGCTGTAATGAGGCGCGAGGACGCAAACGCTCAGCTTCACCATCCCAACATCAAGATCGTTTTATCCCAAGACATCATAAAGAGCGACACTCTCTTTGCGAACATTCAAGTTGTAATTCATGCCGCTGGTCGTGCGCATCGTCGTAGCAAGAAGGGAGAATGTCAGGCCTCGTTGTTTCGAAACGACAATGTTAACCTCACGCTCAAAATTGCAAAGTCCGCCCAGAAAAATGGCGTGCGTCGCATGATTTTTCTCAGTTCGATTGGCGCCGCAATATTAGAAAATGATCTTGCGACCATGACGCACCCAATAGAATACTATTGGAACACTTGTCCCTATCGAACCAGCAAACTTGTCGCTGAACAGGAACTTAATGCGTTCGCTCAACAAAGCCCCGGATTTGATGTCGTCAACTTACGGTTGCCGATGGTTTATGGTAAGAACGCACCGGGTAATTTTCAGTCATTATGCACAGCTCTTCAAAAGCATATTCCGCTTCCCTTCGCATCGATCAAAAACAAACGCGCTTTCGTTTCAATTCAAACAGTATGTGATTTTGTGACGCGCTGCCTGGACCAACCTGACGCTGCAGGAGCTTGGTCTTTATGCGATGGCAATGAAATATCAACACCTGACTTCATTCGCGCTTTGGCAAAAGCAGGCGGCTATCCAGAGCCTGTTCTCATGCCATTCCCAGTTTGGCTCATGAATGTTCTCGGCAAAATGACAGGCCTCGAACAAACCGTTGAAAGCCTTGTTGGCTCGCTCCACATTGACAAAACCCCGCTTCAAAAAACGTTTGGATGGTCCCCCACCAAAACAATAGAAGAACTGCTCTACGATAGCTTTAACAATTAAGCTGAGCAGAATGGCCAAAGAGTTAGTGGGGCGAAGCTGCGCTTATACCAGCGGGTCTATGAGCGGACTCACTGGTGGCGTTGTTTTTACTCATTCGCTCTGCGCCTCGCACTCCTTTTGCCGGACGGCACCCCTTGCTTTTTAAGGAGAGGACTGTCCGGCGAGAGGCTATCTCCTCGCAACCGCTCGTAATCTATAGGGATGCTTTCATACGCAGGTTGGTATTACTTAAAAGCTAACAGCGTCCCGTTATCATCCATTAAATACATTGTATTCTTGGCCACAATAGGCGGAAGATAAAAAGAGCCGGCAACATTTTCATCATACATGGCAAAGCCAGTTTCAGGCGCATAAGCAACTAAATCCCCCAAAGAATTTGTAAGCCAAAGACGCCCACCAGCCATCACAGGCCCCGACCACAAAACGGGCCTTGATTCTCGATCATCAGGATCTTTGTAACGTTGCAATTCGCGCACCCAAATAATGCGCCCCGTGGAACGAGACAAGGCGATAAGCTCGTTATCGAGCGTTAAAAGATAAACTGCATTGCCAACAACAGCGGGGGTGTTCACTCCACCAAGATCGGCCTCCCAGGCACGTTCACCTGAACGTTCATCAATGGACGCCATGCGTCCGCTGTGACTTACGACATAAACACGCCCAAGATCCATGACGGGCAAACCACGAATGTCAGCGATAGCCGGTAAAGCGCCAATCTGCGTAGGAATGGCCAAAACCTCACCCCAAACCACACGGCCATTTTGTGCGCGAAGGCCAAAAACTTCACCAGAGCTGTATGCGACAACAACCGTCGCCCCATGAACGGCAGGACTGGATGAGCCCATAAGCGTAGCGTTTTCAGCAATACCGCTGTGCCGCCACATCACATTACCCGTTTTGCCATCAAGAGCATAAGTTTCGTTTTCGATTGTGATAGCAAAAACCCGCCCCTCGGCAACCGTGGGAGCGGAGCGTAATGGATTGCCGATCAAACGACGCCATTTCACCGAACCATCCAGAGCATTAAGAGCCAAGATTTCACCAAAACCTGTCGTTGCATAAACAACGCCGCCTTGAACAGCAACACCGCCTCCCATGGCGTCACCCTCACTCTTCTGCGGGGCTGTCTCCATTTGCCACAAGCGTTCGCCATCTTCACTGGCATAGGCACTGACGCGGCCACGCGCATCCATGGCGTAAACGACATTGCCGTCAACGACTGGCGATGACAAAAGTTTGAAGTCACTATTCGAACCTGAACCAATGCTTGACGACCATATCTTTTCGGGGACCGCCGATAAGAACGGGTTGCCAACGGCGTGTTCTGTATTGCCGCCATTCTGGGCCCAAGACTCGATAACGGCAGGTTCGGGAATTTCAAAAGCATACCCCGACAAAGATGTGTCAGCGGTGGGCCTACGCGCAGCCTCAAGGACAGCAATCCGTTTGCCAGATTCAGAAGAAGCGATGCCTCGATCCTTCGTTGCCTCGTCCGAACCACAGGCGGAAACCACGAGAAGAAGGCCAAGACACACAATAAAGTTAAATCGCAAGCTGGTGAACCTCGGCCTCATCGTCATGTCATGCCCCCCCATTCAGCCAAGAGAGGACATCCCCGGAACGCGCCGCAATGCTGGCAGGTACGCCCTTCAATCCCTTCAATTCAGAAAAGAACGCCTTGGCCTTTTCTTTATCCCCAAGACGCAGGGCCAAATAACCCGCAAACTCTTTAGACGTAAAACGCCAGACGCAATCGTCTTTCATCAAAGGCTGAAGGCGAGTCTCTAAGGCAGCCCCGTCACCTGTATCGAGTTGCAGCTGAACCGAAATCAAATCCGCCAACTGACGATAAACCCTATCGATGCTGGAATCCGCAGCAAGATCATCATACATCTTGATCGCGGCCTCTTTCGTCTGATCCTGCGTGGCAGCAGCGGCAGAGGCAGCCTTGAATCGCGCAAATACAGATTGTATCGTGCCTTTGTTATCAGCGCCGTATTTTTCAAGAGCCGCGATAAGCTCATCCTGACTGTTCTTCTTTTGCGTAAAGATCTCCATATAAGACAGCGTCGTCTTTTGCGCTGTTTGAATCGTGTAGGCCTTATATCCTGAGAACCCCGCCGTCACGGCGACAATCAGAACAGCGGCAGCCAAAACGAAGGGTCCATATTTTTTCCATAGTTTTTCATAATGCTGACGCGATAGATCAGCTTCAATTTCTTGCAAAAGGCTATTTTCATTCATATCATGCATGGTGATACCCAGTTCAGGTGTTTTAGAATCTTAATTTGATATTAAACTTAGTCTAGAGAAAGCTTGTGTGCAAGCAATGACAACACCCCCTTCTTCTTTTGCCCTCACGGATGCCATCGTCTTTACTGGCGAATCATTTGTTGAAAACCATGCTGTTCTCGTCAAAAACGGACACGTAGCAGATTTAGTCCCCATGGCCCGCCGTCCTGTCGCCTTGCCTGCTCTCTCCTGCGCCAATCAGATTCTAGCCCCCGCCTACATCGACTGTCAGGTCAATGGTGGCGGGAATGTCCTTTTGAACAATCAACCTACGGTTCAAGGTGTGCTGCATATCGCCGCCGCCCATCGTAAAACGGGAACGACGCGCTTACTCCCAACCTGTATCAGCGATACGCCGGACATCATGTGCACGGCACAACACGCTGTCCGCGAAGCCCGCAAACAAGACCCCAGCATTCTTGGCCTCCACTTCGAAGGACCACACCTGAACCCATCGCTTTCTGGCGCACATGACAGCTCGCTGATCCGCCCCATCAGCAAGGAGGATATGACGCACTATTGCGCGGAACCGGGTGAACTCTTCGTTATAACCCTTTCGCCAGAGCAAGTGTCCCCCGATCAGATCCATCAGCTCGTCAAACAAGGCCTTATCGTTTCTATCGGACACTGTGCCGCCTCGTTAGAGCAAGTGCAGGCCGCACTTGATGCTGGCGCGACCAACTTTACCCACATCATGAATCGTATGCCCCCCATTCAGACTCGCAGTCCCGGGGTCGCCGTGTTGGCCTTAAACGACAAGAAATCCTATGCCGGACTGATCGCGGATGGCCTGCATATTCACCCCGAGCTTGTGCGGCTTATCGTTCGATCCAAAGCCGAGGACCGCCTCTACATGGTCAGCGATGCCGTTCCTCCAGCTGGTGCAGAAACACCACTGCCCTATACCATGGGCGGCGAGTCCGTTAGGCCTCAACCCGATGGGCGCTGCATCAATGATAAGGGCGTTATCACTGGCGCGCACCACACGTTGGGAGAATGCGTACCGATTGCCATTCGCGACATCCGCCTAAATCCTGAACGCGTTTTGCGCATGGCATCCACGATCCCGGCTCAATTTTTAGGATTGGGACACAGCCTCGGTAAAATTCTTCCCGGTTATCAGGCCGACATCGTCGCCCTTGATCACATGTTCAAGGCACAAACGGTTTGGCGCGATGGCGTGAAGGTCAATTAGTCACGCCACAACCAAGCAGCGCCGCGAAGGCCAGCCGTGTGACCATGGGCCGCGAGAACAAGTTTTGTTTTCGGATTTTTGACAAGACAGTATTTGCCCCAACGCTGTGTCACTTCCCTGCACAAATGGGGAAGACGGCTTAACCCGCCGCTCAACACAATCACGTCAGGATCAAAGAAATGCAACGAAGTGACCATCGCTTTGGCCACCATCTCATAATAACGATCAAGCGCCCGCACAGCCTCCACATGGCCGTCCAACGCAAGCGCGGCAATAACAGGTGGCTCAGCGCTTTGGCCAGAGATGGCTTGGTATAAGCGTGTAAGGCCCGCGCCACAAATCGCTTTTTCGATGCAATCGTCCATACCGCAAAAACAATGGAACAAGGGCGCATCCTGAGGTTCGCGGAAAGGCAAAGGCAAATGCCCCATTTCTCCGGCTAATCCATTCGCACCGCGCACGATCCGCCCGTGAACAACAAGCCCCGACCCTACCCCAGTACTCAATGTTATGCCCTGAACAGATGCGTATCCAGTTGCAGCCCCATCAATGGCCTCAGCCAATGTCATGCAATCCATATCGTTGGCAAGGCGCAGGTGCCGGACAAGCGCCCTCTCCAAATCTGAAACCAAACGCTTACCGTTGAGATAGGGAATATTAGCAGAAAGCAAACACCCCTTTTCATGATCGATAGCCCCAGCCGTACACACGCCCACAGTAAAATCATCGGCTATACCCGAGGAAACCCGTGTAATAAGATTGCGGCACGTCACTAAAAAAGCCTCATAAGACGAGGGTGTCATCTCAGCATGCTCAATAAGGATCTGCCCCGACTCGGTAAACGCGGCCACGGCCATTTTTGTACCGCCAATATCGATGCCAACATGGATAGCCATAGCGCCCTCATTCAGAGTAAATATGGGCTGGACTTTATCGCTTCGCGTTAACAATTCAAACTTTAAGATAAAGGCAGGTGAAAGTTGCCTCTTTTTTGGGCAAAACAGGCCCTTTTAGAGGCCCAAAAGGTCATAAGGAGAAATGTGACCCAGACTCGCCCAAAGAGAACCCTCATAGACCGCCCTGGGAGGCCCGTAGAGGCCTTCTCAATATGGCCCCGCTACGGCCCTAGCCGGGCATATGAAATATCGCACTCCTTGCGCATCTGTGTGGGATTTTACTTTTATAGTTAACGAACGTAACGTTCGTCCAACCGTATAATAACCCGAGTTATGGGTTGATACCGGTGATAAACATAAAGGACTCGTCATCGCGAGGCCCCTTCTTCAGGGGCCGTGGCGATCCATCTCCTACTATTTCAACATGGGCCTACGTTGAAAATGCGGGAGATGGATGGCCTCGTCGGCCAATAGGCCTCCTCGCAATGACACCGTTCTTATTTTTATCAGTGTGTTATACCCATAACTCGGGTTATATATTCTTTATCTGCTAAAATCCCGGTCATCCCGCCAGCCGACCTCACTCGCTCTGCGCCTCGCCGGCCGCTTGCCGAGTGGAAAAGTCTGTTCTTCTTGGCTTCTTCGGTCCGGCGAGCGTCCGGCTCCTCGCAACCGCTCGTAATCTATAGGGATGCTTTCATACGCAGGTTGGTATAATCTATGAATCGCACGTTACGCATCCGGTACAGACTGTCACTAATAGGCAATATTTTCCCACTTTCTTAACAATAATTTCACACACTGCGCGTTACTTCTTGTTAACCTTAAGGAATCAAAGTACCCATTCTGTGCCCACGCAGACCATGATTCGCTCACGACTTTGAGCATCGCACC
This sequence comes from Alphaproteobacteria bacterium, assembly GCA_028691835.1. Classification (GTDB taxonomy): domain Bacteria; phylum Pseudomonadota; class Alphaproteobacteria; order UBA9219; family UBA9219; genus UBA8914. Next base: position 26,972 of record JAQUYN010000032.1, read on the forward strand.
GTATTGTGATTTGACCCGCCGTTGTTTTGGGAGACGCTGACCAGTGAACGCTTTTATTCAAACACTCCGCAATCTTGGCCCCATGCGTCTGGGCGCCATTGCACTGGTGACCTTTAGCTTATTAGGATTCTTTGGTTTCCTAACGGCGCGGATTTCATCATCACCGATGGCCTTGCTTTATGGTGAGCTGGAAACTGGCGATGCCGGGGCTATCTCGGCCAAACTCGATAGTTTAAAAATACCATATGAAGTTTCTTCATCGGGCAACTCCATCCGTGTTCTCGGCGAACAAGTCGGCAAAGTTCGCATGCTGATGGCGGCAAGCGGGCTCCCGAAAGGCGGCTCTATCGGTTATGAAATCTTTGACCAGAAAGAAAGCTTCGGAACGACGAGTTTTGTACAAAACAT
>JAQUYN010000103.1 GCA_028691835.1 Alphaproteobacteria bacterium
CGGCATCATCCGTCTGCCGGATTCCAAAACAGGGCCAAAGATCATCCATCTTGGCCGAACCGCGATTGATCTTTTGCGCACGCTGCCGCGCAAGCCGGACAACTCTTATGTTATATGCTCCAGTCACAGGCCAAACGAGCCGATCTACGATTTGCAAACGACATGGCAAAAGATCCGCAAGTGGGCGCAGATCGAAGATGTCCGCATCCACGACCTTCGCCACACCTTTGCATCGAACGCCGTGACGATGGGCATGAGCCTTCCCATGATTGGCCGGTTGCTCGGCCACACACAGACGCAAACGACGGCGCGGTACGCTCACCTTGCGATGGATCCGGTTCTTGAAGCTGCGACTAAGGTCACAGATGAACTCGGTGGGCTTTTGGCTCTTCCCAAGCCAAGCGCAGAAATTACGATCGAAGGAAAGGTTGTGCAGATTTCTTCCTCGGATCCATTGCCGCTGGCGGAGAAGCTGCATCTTGATGCGTCGGAGGACATCCCCCGCTTTATGACTTCCGCCCAAGCGGCCAGATACCTGAACATCAACCCGCGCCTGCTTGAAAACTGGCGCTGGAAACGGATCGGGCCAAGGTTTGTAAAAGTCGGAAATTGCGTGCGCTATGCAAGAGATGTCTTGGATGATTTTGTGGAAAACGGCGATCCCCATACGGCGAAAGAGGCTCGTATGGTTAAGGCTCAACCAGAAACCTCAATCATTTCCATGCAAATTCCTTAACGCGCCAAAAGCGTTAACACAAAAGTAACTATGTCATTGAAAGTATTGATGAAATTGTTTGAGCTGCCATTTTCTGGTAAGATGCATCTCGTATTCGGGTTCATTCGGCAGGGCACTTTAACCCGTTAATAATTCTGAAACTATTTGAGAAAGCCATTGGAGGGCACTATGCTGGGTCTCGAAGATTTGAAAAACCGCTTGATGAAGATTGTTTCGTCAACGGTAAGCTTATTCGTTCGGGGCCGAGCTGTGGAAACACCACGCTTCACATATGTCACTACTTTGAGCAGGAAGACCGGTGGTCCTGATCCGGACGACTTTGGCAAAATCTACCGTGATGAACAGTTTGGCAAAGAGTACATCGTCCAAGACCTGTATGTTAAGTCAAAGAGCGAACCCCCTTTTTATGCCGTTTACACCATCAACGAAGTTATTACTCGTCCTGCGGAAGAAACATATCTCGACAAAGAAGAATTTAAACGTGTTGTTCACCTGAAGCCTGCCGATATCGATATCCAAGAAGACATGATCTCCTTCTTCAAAAAGAAAAACGAAGGTATGGGACGTGTTTTCGAAGATAGGCGCTCACGACCATACCCCATAAGAGGAGCGGCTCTGCCGTACAAAACGAACGACCTCGCATAAGTCCTGTATAGGGAGGAAGCGATGTCGTCGTTCAAAATTGATCCCCCAAAAGATTGGGTTGAGCCCACGGATCCCAGCAAATATGCCGAGGAAGCCCAGAAGTATATTCGGGCATATCGTGATTATGTCAAAGAGACAATTACGGACGCGATTTCTGCTTCATCCGTAGCAGACATCCTTAAACATAACGAATTTGTTATCCTTTATTCCGGCCCCTCAAAGGGTGTTTATAAAAAAATCACATGCTCGGTAACGAACAACGACATACGCTCTTCAGACATGGCCTTCGAATATGGGGCGTCAAGAATTAACGATACGACGGCAGGGATTACATTAAATGGCATCAAACTTGACCCACATTTTCGTCCCATTCTTGAAAAAATTTACAGTGATCCCGATGAATTAAGAGATGCCGTAAATGATGCCTACGCCACCGTTTGGGGCGGCATATCTGAACTCTTTGCGGATCTCGATTTTAAGACTGCCGCGACCGCCGTTTGTGGCGCAGGACAAGATCGCGTTTTTGTAAAGGACGAACTTCCCGTTCTTGTCCGCAACCCGCATGTCCGGACAATCAATGAAATTGATATGGATGCCGTTCGGAGAATGTACAACGAAGTCAGTCCGGACGAAGCCTTCAGATTGGTCTGCCTGTCCGAACTCAGCATGACTTTGAGAAAAGCCCAAGCCACGGGCACTCCACCGACTGAAGGATGGACGGATTTCTTTGAACGGCATTTCTTCTATTCTATCGAACGCGACGATACAGAATCAGGCATTCCTGCGTTGACGGATGCGCAGCACAAACGCAAAGAAAGCATTATTGCTGATTTCGGATTGCAGGATCTTTTTTCTGCATCACCGCTCGACTGGGCTAAGCCGCACAAACCGCCAGCAATATTGACGCATTCCCCCAAGCCTTCGCCCAAGCCTGTTTAAAGCGCGAATGACTACAAAACGACTTCGACGCGGAGCTGGCTGCTTCTTCTGAATTCCGGCACAATCGGTTTCTCCAGATTTTCTTTCAAGAAACCGACATAACGGCTTGGATCAACTTTCTCCTCAATTTCTTCAAGATATCCACGGAAATCAAATTTTGCATAATGCCCCGCAGAAACTAAAACCTTGATGACCTTCGGGGCGTCCTGTTGCTCCTGCACGTCGATGGGGAAAAGAACAGCTCGCCCGTTTGGCCATTTATCTTTTTGGTCAGGCATCATGTCACCAACCACAAGGCTCGCATCGCCTTTGGCTGTTGTGTAAAAACTCGCTATTCTGAATTGTTCCACAGGATCGGAAGTGTGTATTACCACACGCTCGCGATCTTCTTTCCCTTCTTTTCCAGATGTCAGATAAGGCAAAACATTCTTTTCTAAGACGTAACTCCAAAGGATTTTTATATCCTTGATCGGTAAGGTTGCGCCTGTTGCAATTCTTGGCTCACCCATGCCTTTTTTCCGGCTCAGGATGCAACATTCTTGATTAATGCCTGTATAACCTGAATGTCTATGTGCATAGACTTCACGCCACCCCGATGATGTCTTGAGCATATACCCTTCGCCTAAAAGGCCATCGCTATAGACCCAATATGAATTGACGGGAATGACAGGTGGCAACCCAAATCCTTTATCGGAGAGAAGGTTTAGAAAACCGGCATTCTCAATGGGTGTGTAGGACGTCAAATCACCTAATTGACGCACAAGAGCTATATCGGTTTGAAGTTGTTTGTCTTCGAGAAGCGCATTGCTCCTCATGGGGTAGGCGCGCATCTGATGCCATTGACCGTCTTGCTCAAAAAAACTGTTGGGCAGCGTTTTCCTGTCGCATTCCTTTGGGGGATCGGCGGGCGGCTCATCTATCGGCGTTGGTTCGTGGACGGCACATGGATATCGAAAGTCATATTCGACGAGTCTGGGATCGATAAGATCCAATCCTTTTTGAGCATCGTAAACGTAAGGGTCAAAAATGCCTTTGTCTTTTACGGACAAATAAATTCGTCCAAATTTTGTGTCAAAAATATCGCCAACCCAATGGCGTGTTTGAGGCATCCAAATGCCAAGGGGCGATTCTCGATGTGTCGCATGATAATCATAAACGGCAGCAACAAATTGCACGCGTTCTTGGGCTTCTCTCACAATCTGGCTTTCCATGTCGTCCCCATCAAATGATATACACTTGCATCCTTATTTGAAATTAGGCACCACAGACATTGCATGCTCGAATGTCCTCGCGATTTGTGGTTCGCGCATATTTGAAGGCAGCTTCCCTATCAGGAAATGGGCCATGCCATTTCCCGTTCTTGTCTGAGCGTTCACTGTGTACCCCGCGACCACCATTGCAATAGGAGCAGTCACTCTTGTGAACGATGGCTTTCTTGTGCGTCCAGTTTTCGTAAACCCAGAAACTCATAAAACCTCCCCTGCGGCGGTCAGGCGTCGATAGGCGTCGTTTTCCAAATATCCTGCGCCAAGCCCATTAGAAGCGCATGACGCTCATCGATAGCGGCGGCGTTCCATGCTGGAAACGCCTTCAGTTTTTCGTTGATCCTGGAAACCGAGGTGTTCTGTCCTATGGAGGTCAGTCCCGCCAAGCTGCTGGTCAGATAATGGTTGCTGTCGTGATAAACTTTCAGCTTCTCGGCATAGAAATTATTGCTAGCAACGATGTTGTGGGGCTTCTCCAGTAAGGTCAGGTTGCCAAGACGGGCTTTGTAATCGTCATACAGGGCAGCCGGATTCTCCGTCGTCCATGCTGCGCGCAGTTCTGCCGTGGGGTTGTCGGGTAGAATATGCTCGATCTCAAGGGGCGTGTATGGCGCTAGGCTGGCGGAACCTTTTTCCCCGCGATAAGCCATGTCCACATGCTGTGTCAGGCGATCTAGGAGATATTTGATGCGATATTTCTGCATAGAGCCGAGCGAGAGGCGTTTGAGCGCGTCGGAAAGCTCCTGCGTCTTGCCGTCCATATTCTTTTGGAAATGCTCGACTACGAAGGCGTTGATCTTCGCCTTCTGCATGACGGCGTCACCTATGGCAGCGACCTCCCGCAGTTCGTCGGCCCAGGTTGAAAAGCTCTTTTCCAAATCCTTCGTGGGGGTCTTGGTGAAGATGTAATAGAAAAGAAAGCTCTCAAGCTGTGTGACGAAATGATCGAACAGAGGCTTCGACAACGGGGCTGCTGCTAGCAGCAGCACATAATGCAAGCTGAATGCACCGCCCGCCAGCCGTTTCAGGCTGTCCATCGCCAGGCTGACATTGCCGTCGTTGCCTCGACCCCGCGTAAAATTGATATAGTGATCGACGTTGCGGATGATCTTACGGACGAATTCGAAGGGCTTGTCCACATAGCCGCACAGCGCGGCATTATCTTTATTGATGAACCAGTCGTAGATTTTGTCTTCATAAATGACGCTTTCGCCCTTTTCGTTCTTGACGGGATAATTGGCCATCAGGAAATAGCGCAGGAAGCGGAGTGGTTTTTCGTTCCCCTTTTCCAGCGGTTTGGTGATCTTCTTCCATTCGTCTTTGAGTTTCGAGAAATCTTCCGACCTGACTTTCGTAAAGAGGAGGTTTTTCAGCAAGTCCATCGGATTCAGCCCGACGCCGCGCTCATTGATCGTCTCGAAGATTTTAAGCGCGCTGCTTACGTCTGGCGTCGAGATTTGGAAAAAGATGACGTTGTTCGCCAGATAGGCCCAATACCTTTTGAGCTTGGTCACGTCATCATAGTTGTCCCGTAAATAACGGTACAGGGTTGCATAGGCGTTGATAAGGTTTTCCAGCGACCCGAAACTGGCGATGCCCGCCGCTTGGATGCCGGAGCGCACGGCCACGGGGTTATCGTTGATCTCCACCAGCTTGCCCATGACCTCGCTGGCATTTTCGTAGCGCGGGTCGAGTTTGAGGCGGGTCTCAATCCCGCTGCTTGTGGTGTAGCTGTCCGAGATCAGGCGGTTAAGGTGCTGGGCTTCCGGCTCCTTTTGCAGCAGATGCCGAAGGGCGCAAAGAAGAAGGAAGAACGTGGTCAGGCGTTGCTGGCCGTCGATGACCTCGTAATGGCTCTTATGCTCCGTCGGTGACACCAACACCGTGCCGATGAAATATTCCCGCGTTGATCCGGTGTCGATCTGCTCGTTAATGTCCTCAAGCAGCTGGTGAACCTCCTTGTCCGTCCAGACGTACTCGCGCTGGTAGTCGGGGATAATGTAAAAACACTCCCTGAAGGCTTCCTCGATGCTGTATTTGT
>JAQUYN010000104.1 GCA_028691835.1 Alphaproteobacteria bacterium
GTCTGTGCTTGCGATGCGTCAACGGGGCAGTAGTTCATTTACGGCTATGGATATTTTGCTTTTGTTTCTGGCCGATCATCAACGCTTTCCTTCGCTCCGACAGATTGTGATCGTCGGTCATGGCGAGGGGGGTGATTTCGTTCAACGTTATGCTGCCTTGGGGCAGGGGCCTGACGTTTTGGAAAAGGAAAAATTACCCGTACGTTTTGTTGTGGCCAACCCTTCGTCATATCTTTATCTGACGCATGTGCGCCCAGCCGATACGGGACGGCGCTTTATTAATCCTGATTTCGCATCGTGCCCCAAGATGGATGATTATCCCTATGGTATTAAAAAGCTTCCCGCCTATGCCAAGCGGATTGGCGGGAATGCTGTGCGGATGAGGTATCCTCAACGCGATGTTGTTTATCTTGTCGGTGATAAGATCGTTTCTGATAATTTTATCAATCGTAGTTGTGAAGCTTTGGCCCAAGGCCCCAACAGGACTTCACGGACGCAAAGCTTTGGGGCCTATATTTCCCAGAGTTTCGGTGAGGCGGCTGAACGTACGCACCAGTTTGTGACGGTGCGTGGTGCTGGCTATGACCCTGTGGCTTTATATGGATCATCGTGTGGGATGACATCCTTGTTTGGGGATGGCCGCTGTCAGAAGAAAGATGAAATGCGATAATTGCTGGGGGGGAGGTGGTGCACCCGAAGGAATTCGAATCCCTAGCCTTCTGATTCGTAGTCAGATGCTCTATCCAGTTGAGCTACGGGTGCGTTGCGCTGTGGCAAGGCGTGCAAACTAGACAATCGACAGACGAATTGCAAAGCCTTTTTTGGATTTCCTTGCGAATTGCATTTTAAGAGGTTCGGCGTTAACCTTGTGAGGGTGGAAAGAATGGCTCGACTCCACTGCATGGTTTGAAAGGTCTTGGAAAATGTGCGTTACGTGCGGTTGCAGCGGTCCCCACAAGCATGATCACGATCATGAGCATGACCATCACGGTGACCCCCACCATGACCACAGCCATGAAGGGCCTTTGGGGGCCAAGCATGATCACGAAACGGCCACGACCCGCGCCATCGCCATCGAAGAAGACATCCTGGGCGAAAATAATCATTACGCTGCCAAGAACCGCGCCATTTTCACCGAGCATAAGATTTTAGCCCTGAATTTGGTTTCAAGCCCCGGATCAGGTAAAACTACGCTTTTGAGCAAGACCTTGGCTTCACAGCGGTTTAAGGCCGCCGTCATCGAAGGCGACCAAAGCACCGATTTGGACGCTGCCCGCATTCGCGAAACAGGCGCCCCAGCCGTCCAGATTAACACAGGGCAGGGCTGTCACCTTGACGGGCACATGGTCGGCCATGCTATCCGTGACCTTGGGATCCCGGCGGGCACTGTCGATGGTGGCGTGGTTTTTATCGAGAATGTTGGTAATTTGGTGTGTCCCGCCGCATTTGATCTGGGCGAGGCTGCCAAGGTCGTGTTGCTTTCAGTCACGGAAGGGGAGGACAAGCCCCTTAAGTACCCTCATATGTTCGCTGCTTCCAAGCTCATGATCCTGACTAAGATTGATTTATTGCCCTATGTGCCTTTTGATGTTGAAAAGTGCATTGCCTATGCGCGACAGGTCGCGCCTCAGATTGAGGTCATCCAACTGTCTTCTACGACGGGCGCGGGCATGGAGGACTGGTTGAATTGGATCGACAGCCATAAGTGAAAAATAATGTAGTTAATGCGATATTTCCCTTGACATGAGGGGGCGGGCGTGCTATTGACACTCCTACGGCGTACTGCGTCCATATTTAAGGCTCCTTCGGGGGCCTTTTTTGTGGCCAACAAAGTGGATGCCAGACACCGTAGGGGCGATTATAAAATGTGACAACCTTTTGTGGGGGTGAGTCGCACGTGCCAGATAATCCGTTCCCGGAGTTAATTGCTTCGATTGTTCCTTTGCCAAGGGTGATGCCGCCCGTCCTTGGCGTTGGAGCTTATTTGAAGAATGCGCTCTGTTTGATCCAAGGGGGCGAAGCTTGGATCAGCCGTGAAAACGGATCGTTGGATAGTGTGGAGGCAATCACACGATTTCAGCAAACGGCTAAGGCGTTGATCGGGGCTGCGATCATGAAGCCGTTGGCCGTTGCTCATGATTGGCATCCCGATTTTTACTGCTCGCGCTGGGCAGAATCCAACGGGGAGTTGGTTTCAATCGGTGTCCAACACCATCACGCGCATGTGGCCGCCGTGATGGCTGAGCATGGGACAGAGGGACCGACGTTGGGATTGGCGCTCGACGGGTTCGGACTTGGTGAACGTAAGGAAGCTTGGGGAGGAGAGCTTCTTCGCGTAGATCCTCAAGGCTTTGAGCGGATCGGTCATTTGTGTGAAATGCCTCAGCCGGGGGGCGATGTCGCCGCAAGGCAACCATGGCGGATGGGCGCGGCGGCGCTTGCCTCGATGGGGCGTGGTGCGGAGATTGCGATACAGTATGCCGATCAATTTGGTTCGGGGATGTTGGCCGATTTGATCGAGCGCCAAGTCAATGCGCCGCTGACGAGCAGTGCAGGGAGGCTGTTCGATGCGGCGTGCGGATTGCTTCACATTCTGCCTGTCGCAAGCTTTGAGGGAGAGGCCCCCATGAAGCTTGAAAGCCTTGTCAGCGAAGTGGTGGTGGACCCGCAAGGCTGGCACATCGGCGAGGATATGGTGCTTGATATGCGTCCAACTTTGGCGCGGTTGGTTGGCATGCAGCAGATACAGGGGGCTAACCTGTTCCATGGGACGCTTGCGGCAGCCTTGCTTGATTGGTCAAAGCGGGCCGTCAGTCAAACAGGGATCCGGCAGGTGGCTTTGTGCGGTGGGTGTTTTTTCAATAAAGTCTTGCGTGAGTCTCTGACGCAAGGAATGATAGACGAGGGAATCACTCCGCTTTTGCCGCAACAGCTTTTGCCTGGCGATACGGCGATTGCTTTGGGGCAGGCCTATGCGGCGGCCTTGCAAATCAAAGAACAGGGAGAGACTTGATCATGTGCCTTGCAGTGCCAGCGCAGATAACGGAATTGCTTGCAGACGATATGGCCATGGTGCGCGTTGGCGGCGTGTCACACAGGATTTCGCTTTCACTCGTTGAGAAGGCGCAAGTTGGCGACTATGTGATTGTCCATGTTGGGTATGCCTTGTCCAAGATGGATCCTGAGGAGGCCGCCAAGACTCTGGCGTTATTTGATGAATACAATGAAGCTGGTGCCCGCGAAGCGCTTGGGGGCTAGATCTGTGAAATATATTGATGAGTTCCGCGATCAACGTTTAGCGCAGAAATTGATAGAGGCTATCCGTGCTGAAGTGAAAGGCTCCCGTCCTGATGGACAGCCTTTTCGCTTTATGGAGTTTTGTGGCGGCCATACGCACGCGATCTTTCGTTTTGGGTTGCCGGATTTGCTGCCTCCTGAGATCCAGATGATCCATGGGCCGGGATGTCCCGTGTGCGTTTTGCCGATGAGTAAGATCGACGCGGCTATTCAGCTTGCTCAAAAGCACAAGGTGACGCTTTGCACCTATGGCGACATGATGCGCGTGCCCGGTGGACAGCGCATCAGTTTGCTGAAGGCTAAAGCTGCAGGTGCGGATATTCGGATGGTCACGTCGCCGCATGATGCGGTGGTTTTTGCCAAGGAGAATCCTTTGCAAGAGGTTGTCTTTTTCGCTATTGGATTTGAGACGACCACGCCACCCACTGCCGTCGTGGTGAAGCTGGCTCAGGCATGGGGTCTGAAAAACTTCTCGGTTTTTTGTAACCATGTCCTTACGCCGCCAGCGTTGAAATGGCTGCTTGAGGCGAGCAAAGATACGTCCGCCGATGTGCCGCCTCTTGACGGGTTCGTCGGGCCCAGCCATGTGAGTGCGATCATCGGGACCACGCCTTATGAGATTGCTGCGCATGATTATGGCAAACCCGTTGTTATCACCGGGTTTGAACCGCTTGATGTTTTGCAGGCGATTTTGATGCTGGTGCGACAGGTCAAGCAAGGCCGTGCTGAAGTCGAAAACGAATACGCGCGTGCCGTCACGGCTGATGGGAATGTAAAGGCTCAGGGCTTGATGGCTGAGGTGTTTGATCTACGCGATACGTTTGAATGGCGCGGCCTTGGCTTTATCCCGAACAGCGCCTTGAAGGTGAAGGATGTGTTTGCATCGTTTGATGCAGAGAAACGGTTTCCTTTGGACCTAATTGAGGCTAAAGAAAACCCGGCTTGCCAATGTCCGGCAATTTTACGCGGAGCCAAATCGCCACCGGATTGTAAGTTGTTTGGAACTGTTTGCATGCCTGAAAACCCCATCGGTGCGTGCATGGTTTCAAGTGAAGGTGGTTGCGCCGCTTGGTACAGTTATGGACGACGGACAAGTTCAACCAGTCTTTGAAGGTACGAAAAATGAAAAAGCACTTTGATCGTTCGCTGGATTTGAAGAATGGCCGCGTTGACATGACCCATGGCAGTGGTGGCCGCGCCATGGCCCAACTGATCGATCAGCTTTTTGCGCGAGCGTTTGATAATCCTGCGCTTGCCGAAGGGAATGACCAAGCTCGCCTTGACCATGCGATGCTTCAGGGGACGCATGGCACGTTGGCGTTTAGTACAGACTCGTATGTGATTTCGCCCTTGTTTTTTCCAGGTGGGAATATTGGATCGTTGGCTGTGCATGGAACCGTTAATGATGTTGCGATGTCCGGTGCACGGCCCCTGTGGCTTTCGGCGGGGTTTATTTTGGAAGAGGGTTTTCCTCTTGCTGATTTGGCCTTGATCGTCGAGTCCATGGCTGACGCTGCGCGGCAATGTGGTGTTCAAATCGTGACGGGCGATACGAAGGTTGTTGAAAAAGGTAAGGCAGACGGCGTTTATATCAACACGTCTGGGGTTGGGATTTGCCGCGATCACCTTGATCTGTCTGTTAGAAATATACGTCCCGGTGATGCCGTTCTGGTCAGTGGCTATCTTGGCGATCACGGCGTCGCAATTATGGCAACACGTGAGAGACTTGTTTTCGACGAGCCTATCTTGTCTGACAGTGCCGCGCTAAACGGTTTGATTGATGCGATGGTGAACTCTGGCGTTGATCTACATGCCTTGCGTGATCCGACGCGTGGCGGATTGGCAACAGCTCTGAACGAGATGGCTCAGTCCGCAAATGTCGGCATGCGTTTGGAAGAGGCGGCGATCCCGGTTCGCCAGTCGGTGCGCGGCGTGTGCGAAATCTTGGGGCTTGATCCGCTCTATGTTGCTAATGAAGGTAAGCTGATCGCGTTTTGTCCCGACGACCAAGCCAACAGGCTTTTGGCAGTTATGCAAGCGCACGAGCAGGGGGGCGATGCCGCCATCATCGGAACCGTTGTTCAGGATGAGCACCATTTTGTTTAGATGAAAACAACCCTTGGTGGCACCCGTATGGTGGATTGGCTCGCAGGTGAGCAGTTGCCTCGGATTTGTTAGAGCTATAAAAATCAGTCTTTTTTTCGTTTTACTGGATCCCCTCGGC
>JAQUYN010000105.1 GCA_028691835.1 Alphaproteobacteria bacterium
TGCTCAAACAATGGCAGGAACGCCTACAGGCTTTTCTGGAGTTTGGAAAGGGCGTGGTAGGTACCATCGGCGGTGGCAAAGCCAAACCTACGGGTAAAATCGATATTGCAGTGATGCAGTCCGTCTCCCGGCAGGGCGAGGTGAACCCGTTGGTAGAAAACTACGGTCAGGTAATCGTGGACGAATGCCACCACGTTGGTGCTGTGTCATTTGATGCCATCCTTAAGCGGATCAAGGCGAAGTACGTGCTGGGCCTGACAGCGACGCCTATCCGTCGCGACGGGCAGCAGCCGATCATCTTTATGCAGTGCGGGCCGATCAGATACACAGCGGCCACACCTGCTGATGCACCTCAAGATCTGGAAGTACTACCTCGTTCACGCTTCACGCGTATTGACCTGCCCACCGATGCAGGCATCCAGGACGTATTTCGGCACCTCGCAAATGACCAGGCCAGGACGGAATCCATCGCCTCCGAGGTACGTGATGCAGTCGGTCAGGGACGCAAGGTGCTGGTGCTGACCGAACGCACGGAGCACCTCAATGCGATCAAAGCCGCCCTCGAGGGACTGGAGTCGGCACCTTTCGTCTTGCACGGTCGAATGTCCAGGAAGCAACGGGCGGCACTGGCCGAAGATCTGGATGCACTGCCCCCAGACGCTCCACGCGTCCTTCTATCCACAGGTAAACTGGTCGGTGAGGGTTTTGACCACCCGCCACTCGACACTCTGGTTCTGGCAATGCCGATATCTTGGAAGGGCACGCTTCAGCAGTACGCCGGACGACTACACCGGGAGCACGTCAGCAAGTCCAACGTGCGGATTATAGATTTCGTTGACGCTGGTCATCCAGCACTGCTGCGGATGTGGGAGAAGCGGCAGCGAGGCTACAAAGCCATGGGATACCGGATAACTGTGATTGCCCCGGAACAAGCCTTTCTCCCCGACCCATCTTGGGGCTCTTGTCCCTAGATCACTCGGGCTGGCTGCAGAACTAATCATACGAGGTGGCGAACATGATTTTACGCCTGATCAAAAAAAGTAACCTTGGGCAATCAGAACGGAGTTACGCACGCGCGGTGATGGAATACATCGCAACACCGGAAGTCGCCCTGCTAAACGAGTCTGGCCACAAAAAGGGCATTGTTGAAAAATGCTCTCACTATGCGGTGCATGGCTGCACATCAGGGCTTGATCTTCGCCATCAGGCAAAAGAATTTGGCATGATCGCGGAATCCGCCGATTGCCGAGCACAACATGTCTTGCGCCACTACGTCCTATCCTGGCCATCGGGTGAGCACCCAACACCAACGCAAGCAGAAGACGCTGCAAAAATTTTTCTCAACGGGTTGGGGTATGACACCGCGTCGGCTATGTGGATGGTCGGGCTTCATGTCAACACTGAGCATCACCATGTTCACATTTTTGCCAATCGGCAAAATCCGGACACAAGCGCGCTCGTCAATGAAGGGAACGGCTGGTGGGTCAAGGAAGGCCAACGCCTCATTTCAAAAATTGAATACCAGCAAGGTTGGAAAACAGACCCAAGGGCCATGTACAAGTGGAACCCCCACACACAGGTTGCTGAAAAAACTCGTAAAGCAAAAAATAAATTTGATTACGTCACGGCAATCCCGCGCGGGGTTGAGCTTCGGACTGGGAAAATGTCCGAGGAAAGGCTCATCAAACAAGCTACAAAGCGAATCCTTCAGGAGCTTACTGCAATGCCAGAGAGCCAGCGTAATTGGGCACTGACACACCGCGCTTTTGCGGCATACGGCTTAGAATTCATAAAGAACGAAAAAGGTGGTGTCATCACCCTGGACAGCATTCGTCACTATCCAGCCAGCAAGGTGGCTGATGAAGTAAGCCTAGCCAGTTTAGAACACCTCATCGGCAGCACTTTCAGAAAACCAAGAAAACGTGAACAAGCGGAGCTGGAACAAATTCGGTCTGAGCGGAGGAGGCTTATCGCTTCACAACCACACCCCCTCCCACCGACATTGCTGTCAGCCAAGCGCAGGGCAGCGTACATGGCTGAGTATGGCCTAACCCGTGAAAAATGGCGGCTTCAGGAACAAAGGCTCAGGCATTTCGAGCTGACGGCCCGCATGCGTCGGGCGCAGCAGACCACACGGCCAGTCAATCAACAATAAGGAAACAAACAATGAGCACCCCAGAAACAGACAATAATAACTCCACATGTGAAATTAGTTTTTGTGCAATTCTTTTGGAAAGTGCACGGCGGTATTCGGCCCTTGCCGATACGGTATTTAATATTAGTGTTCAGCAAAGCAATTTCGCAAGCACGATTTCAGGACAGCGAATGACCCTCGCCAAGCTGACCATTCAAAAACAGACTGATTTTACAGTAATTTTTGGAGGAAAAGAGTTAGAAACATATCAAACAACTGAGCAAAAGGATAGCGCTATTGAGATGTGGGAAGATTGCCTGAGCTTCGATGAAGTCATCCAGAAAATTCTTGAGGAGAATGACGCTGCCAAATGGGAACCGGTAATCTTAGGCCTTCAGTCGGCGATAGAAAAGGGCGATGTTTTTTTGAAAAACATTATTTCTGGCCGAGACAATGCAGACATATGGCAATGCCAGAACTGCGGAGCCGCTAGATTCACAACTGGACAACCAGAAATTTGCTCGATATGTGACTCCCAAACCAATTGGATGGTGGGCATAGAGATAAACGAGGCCGATGAAGCCTAAAGTGTACTAGTTTAGACTTGACCTGACATCTCCTACGATCCTAAATCATGGCCTGTTCAATTTGTCGGATTTGTTCATAACTTTCTCAACCATATAAAATAAATAAGTTTTTTGCTCAAATTTAGGAGTATATAATGAAGTACTTAGTGGTCGGCTCAAATGGGCAACTGGGGTGTGAACTAAAAGCGAGGCTCTCTTCCGAAGCGGACTATAAAGACCATACTAGCCTTGATATAACAAATGAAACAGCCGTAGAAAAATTTTTCAAAGAAAACAGGTATGATACCGTCATAAATTGTGCAGCGTATACCGCTGTGGACAAAGCCGAGGATGATAAAGAAGCAGCGGACAGGGTAAACAGGGTTGGCCCTGCCCTCTTGGCCAAATATGGGCGCAACATAATCCACATATCCACCGACTATGTTTTTGACGGAACAGCGCACACACCATACCGCGAAACAGACCCAACGAATCCCCAATCTGTTTATGGCTGCACTAAGCTGGCAGGTGAAAAAGCAGTTCTTCAGGAAGCACAATCCGCAGCCATTATTCGGACATCCTGGCAGTACTCAGCACATGGTAATAATTTCTTGAAAATGATGAGATGGGTGGGAGCCGAACGGGAAAACTTAGGGGTCATATTCGATCAAATTGGCACCCCCACTTACGCTGGCGACTTGGCTGACGCGATTGTCTTCATCCTTCCCCATATGAAAAATATGAAAAAAGAAATTTACCATTTCTCCAATGAAGGCATCGCGAGCTGGTACGATTTTGCTGTAGCAATCATGGCACTATCAAATATAAAATGTATAATTGAACCGATTGAAACAAGACAATATGTGACTCGTGCGACTCGTCCACCTTATAGCGTACTCAACAAAAGTAAAATTAAAGATGAATTTGGCATATCCATTCCTCATTGGATGGATGGTCTTAAACGTTGCATTATCCACATTGCATGAAAGACAAAATATTCATAAAAAATCAAACAGCACAGGGCTTCGAATATTTTTTAAAAACAGAAAGGCAACCAGCAGCTTCTACTGATCCGTAAAATCTGCTGGCTACTGCGATGAAATCAGCAAAGATAGTCTGACCAACACACTTATGGTAGAGCCCGAATCAAATATCGAACTCGGATGTGCTTGGGAGCGGTTTCAGTCCCGCCTGTCGTCCCGTCAGAGTTGGAATTCTTGTAAGTATTATCGTCACCAGAAGCATTCGCAATTCCCGAAGCCAAGCCACTGATAACATTGGCAGATACTGAACTGGGCCCTTGTGTCGAATGGACTGTTTGGTCAAGTCTAAAATAATATGGAGTCCCGTATAGCAAGTAATGATAATGCGTCCCATGGTCAGCGACCTCAGCTCCGTCCATACCGTAGACCGGTTTAACCTCAGGCCCTGGGCCTGAGGAAAAAATTCCGGTATGATTATCGCTAATTACCTGAGCCGCAGCACTGCCTGATACTGCAGTGCTGGTTAAGGTTGTTCCGACAGTGTGCGTATGTTGCGGTTGGCCATGATAATGTTCCCGCGTTGAATCCTGTGCAGTCTGCCCCACCTGAGCAGAAGTCCCACCTCGCAGAAATTGATCCTTCAGGTTTGGCAAAACTCCACTCGGGATTATCCCCGCCAAAGCCGAGTAATAGCCAGTATCAAATGAGCTGCCATCGCATTCAAGCCAGACAGGCATTCCGTCATCATTATACATGTCACCTGGATCTCCAGCTTGATTCCAGACAATGACACTCCCAACTGTTTGCAAACCAACAGCTCGAATTTGTGTAATTGCAGAGACCTGGAAAGATGTAAAATTTGAATCTTGAATTTCAAATGCAAACGTGTCATTTTTCCCAGAAAAAATAGACAACAAAATAGTCAAAACAACAGCAAAAGAAAAGTTATTAAGCATCAAATATCCTTGGTTAGAGATTTTTATACACAATAACATACCCAAAAAATTGTGCAACAATCCCCTTTTGGACATATGAGTATTTATGAGCAATCTATAGCATATTTTTACTTAATACCGATATTATTCATTATACTGTATTCCAAAAAGCCGAGCGACTAAAATTTGACGTTATGACTTTCTAAAAGTATAAGCTAAATAGCTTGTGCGCTGAAGGCATTTTTAATGACGAGAGCATGGCTCCCATTGGAAAAAGGGTCTGAACTGCACCACACAATACGACAAGACAAAGCAACTTCAACACCTACTAGTACGAATAGAAAATTGTTCTTATAAAAATATTATTCGACATAAAACAGCCTTATGAAAACAACTGACTGTAAAAAACGTTTGAACATAGCTACAATTATTGTTCAATACAATCTATGGGAAGACACAATAAGTTGTGTTGAGTCCATTCTCTCGAGTGATGATCAACCTCAATGGATTATTATTGTCGACAACAACTCTGGGAACAATGCTGCGCAAAAAATTTTGAATTGGACGCAAGGACAAGTTAAAGCGCCCAAATGCCCAGTTGTGGATTATACGGCACCCGAATTTCCCATACAAATTCAGGAAATTTTTTGGTCCAAAGAGTATTTCCACGCAACACCTCAAACCCAATTAATTTTGGTACGCATGCCTCACAACGCAGGCTATGCAGCGGCAAACAATGCCGGAATGAAACTTGGATTGGACTGGGGGGTTGAGGCCGTTTTACTATTAAATAATGATACACTTGTCACAAAAAATGCGATTGGAGCACTCTACTCACGCCTTAAAGAATGTTTAAGGCCGGGACTATGCGGGGGGTTACTCAGATACT
>JAQUYN010000106.1 GCA_028691835.1 Alphaproteobacteria bacterium
CATCTTACACCCCGGATAGGCGGCAAGAACCTCGGCGGGGACCTCTTCCCTTGCCAATGCGGCAATAGCTTTCACGGCGGCCAGTTTCATTTCTTCGTTAACACAAGACGCACGAACATCCAACGCGCCACGGAAAATATAAGGAAAGCCCAGAACGTTATTAACCTGATTAGGATAATCCGAACGTCCAGTCGCAATGATGGCATCTTGGCGAACAGCAAGAACTTCTTCAGGTGTAATCTCTGGATCAGGATTCGCCATGGCAAAAATGATGGGCTTATCATTCATGCTCTTGACCATGTCTTGAGTCACAGCACCCTTCGCCGAAAGCCCCATAAACACATCCGCCCCACTGAGCGCATCAGCAAGAGTCCGCGCCGTTGTCTCGGCGGCAAATGATTCTTTCCATTGGTTCATGGACTCAGGACGACCTTTGTAGATAACCCCCTTGGTGTCGCACATGATAATGTTTTCTTTGGGCAAGCCCATGCTACAGAAAAGCTTTGTGCAAGCAATTGCAGCGGCCCCAGCGCCATTCACAACAAACTTAATCTTATCAATGCTGCGGCCTGTCAAATGAAGAGCATTCAAAAGACCTGCCCCAGCGATAATGGCTGTTCCATGCTGATCGTCATGAAAGACGGGAATATCCATCAGGGCGATGAGACGCTTTTCAATTTCAAAGCATTCCGGTGCTTTAATATCTTCCAGATTGATGCCGCCAAACGAAGGCCCAAGCAACTTAACGCAATTGATAAACTCTTCGACATTCTCAGTTCCAACTTCAAGATCAATGCCGTCAATATCGGCGAACCGTTTAAAGAGAACAGCCTTACCTTCCATCACAGGCTTGGAAGCCAAGGCGCCAAGATTGCCAAGGCCCAAAACGGCTGTACCATTTGATATGATCGCGACAATGTTACCACGCGCTGTATAATCATAAACACACTCAGGATTATCTTTTATCCGCAAACAAGGGGCCGCAACACCAGGAGAATAGGCAAGAGAAAGATCTCGTGCTGTCGCAAGAGGTTTTGTCGGTGTGATTTGCAATTTACCGGGACGACCCGATGCATGAAGGGCCAAAGCTTCCTCATCAGAAACGCGCGCAGATTTATCAGTCATGAAGTAAGATCCCTTCTCAGCAGAAACAAAAATGTGTTGGGTTTGGAGCATTAACAGAATCTTAGAAATATGACCAGCTTTTTTCTTGTAACTCATTGATCTATATTGCAGCGCATTAGGGAGATCTTAGCAAGTTAACCATAAAATAGGAGGCATAGTTATCGATATAAGGTATCCTTGCCGTGCAGTTTTTAAAGCGCACCATCGACAATCATTCACGGTTTCTGCGATCAGTTTCGAGTGCGGAAATACTTGCGCTTTTGTTTTTTGTTATTGGCTGTCTGCTCTTTTTCCCCCTCGATGTTTATGCTGCAACGCAAAATTATAGCGTCGTCGTCCCCGGTTCACTTATTGATCAACCCCTCACAGTCGATGCAACAGAACGAACCCCCGACCTAATCTTTGGTCTCTTTATCGGTGTAATGTTTACAGCATCACTCTATATGTTTTTCATTTGGGTCGTCATTCATGATCGCGGACAAGTTTTCCTGATTCTCTTACTGCTATGTTTGGGCACAAACATGGCCAGCACAAATGAATCCATGACGCAACTCTTGGGTCTATACAATCAAGGCCGCCTTGATCTCCTTCAAAGTTACAGCATGATTTTGGCCTATTTCTTTGGGCTTATTTTTACGTACCATTTCCTAGAAATTGAAACAAACGCGGCCAAAATGCGTCCGGCCATATTTGGGGCGGCCAGCATTTTGCTTATATTGCTCTTTGTAACGACCTTTTTCCAAGGCTTCGTACATGTCTTACTTCCTATCATCGGCGTCATTTGTACAATCGTCATTCTGGTATCGGGCCTTGCCTCCCTTTATGCGGGGGCAAGCGGTGGATTGAGCCACATTACAGCCTTTTCAGCATTTCTTATCGGAACCATGGCAACTCCGCTTTATGATCTTGGCCTTCTTTCTTATCCTGAATCAGCAAAGAACTTTACCTATCTTGGCTTTTCAATTGCAGCCATGATGTTTGCAATTGTCATTGCCGTCCAATTTTCGACGCGTCAGGAAGAAAAAGAAAAAGCATTGGAAGTCAGCAATGAACGCTTTTCTCTGGCGGCGAAGGGTTCAAATGAGGGTCTTTTTGACTGGCGCTATAAAACGGAAGAACTTTATCTCTCGGATCAACTGCGACGCATTCTCGGATTGACCTCTGATACAACGCCCAAAAAGTTTAGAGATTGGATGAAACTGATCTCAGCGCCGGATCGACGCCTCGTACTCAAAGCCCTACAAAAACTGCGCAATGCTCAAGGAACATCAACCTTGAGCTTTGAGATTCGTTTTACGAAGCCTACGGGCGAACATTGCTGGATTCACACAAAGATGGTCGCCGTAAAGCCCTATCACACAGGGCCCATTGAACGACTGGTCGGTTCGATTGGCGATGTAACACAACGCAAACGCGGAGAATCTGAGCTTCGCGCCAGTGAAACAAGATTCCGAAGCATCACAGAAGCACACCCTGTGCCCGTCCTTATTGCGCGACTTAAGGACGGCCAAATCATGTATGCCAGTCCAGGCGCCGAAATTCTTCTGGGCCTTCCCAACGGCCTCCTTGTCAGCCACACCATCGACCGATTTATCGCACGCACCGCTGAACGCGATGAACTCATCGAAAACATCACGAACCATCAAAACATTGACATGAAAGAAATTTTGATAACACGCGGGGACGGCGATCCATTGCCTGCGGCTGTTTCGGCGCGGCATATCAGCTATCGCAACGAAAGCTCAATGGTCGTTGGCATCTATGACCTGACTGAACGCAAAAAAGCAGAGGTGCAAATCGCCCAACAACAAGAAGCCCTTCAGCAGAGCGAAAAGATGGCCGCTCTCGGCGGGCTTCTCGCTGGTGTCGCGCATGAGTTAAACAACCCTCTCTCCGTAGTCATGGGGCAAACAACCCTTCTCATGGAGGGAGAGCAAGAGCCAAAGACAAAGACTCGCGCCGAAAAAATCTTCAAGGCTGCAGATCGGTGTTCACGGATCGTCAAAAGTTTTCTTGCCTTGGCGCGTCGCAAACCGCCAGAGCACAAAAACGTCAACATCAATGAAGTGATAAACTCATCTCTTGAGCTGTTGAGCTATCAATTCCGCAACGAGTGTGTTGACCTTACACTCGATCTTGCAGCGAACCTTCCTTCAGTTATCGCTGATATTGATCAAATGACACAAGTCTTCACCAACCTTGCGCTCAATGCGGCGCAGGCCATGCATGAATGGCAAGGAAAACACAAGATCACCATCCGCACAAAACTTTTGGAAGAAACCGACATTGTCCAAATTACGTTCATAGATACAGGCCCCGGCATTCCCGAGGAACTGCGTAAACGCGTCTTCGAACCCTTCTTCACAACCAAGAGCGGCTCAGGCGGAACCGGTGTGGGGCTCGCGCTATGTATGAATATCATTAGCGGTCATGGGGGCCACCTTACGCTTGAGGACACGCCTGATGGCGGCGCAACCTTCACGATCACGCTCCCCGCATCCACGGCCGTTGATAACGAAACAACGGAGGGGCGAATAGCACAACACGACAGCGTTAAGCACCTCAAAATCCTCCTTGTTGATGACGAAGTCGAGTTAGCCCAAACTTTGGCTGACCTTCTCGAACCAGATGGTCATGACATTGATCTTGCCGCAAATGGCGCCATTGCAATCGATAAGTTGCGAAAAACGTCCTTTGATGTCATCATCAGCGATCTTCGCATGCCTGTACTTGACGGTCCGGGTTTGTATGCCGAAATGGCGCGTTCCCTGCCCCAATACCTCAACAAAATCATATATGTAACAGGGGACACGCTTTCAACTCACGTGAACGCCTTTCTGCAAGAAACACCTGTGCCTGTGATCGAAAAACCTTATCGGTTCGCCGATGTCCAAAAAGCTATCGTCAACTTATTGAAAGAAAAAGATACGCAGAGCAATATAGGACACGATTCGATCCTCCCCGCTCCCGACCAACCTCATGAAAGCTAGCCCAAGGAAAAAAAGCATGCGCCTTCTAGTTATAGATGATGAAGAAGATATCTGCGACACGATAGGCGAGATCGCTGAATCACGCGGGTATGAGGTCGCTATGATAAGCGACCCAGCATTGGTCTCAGCGAAGCTGGACGAGTTCACACCTGACGTCATTATGCTTGATCTTATGATGCCGGGCACGGATGGCGTTGAACTCTTGCGTGTTCTTGTGGACCGAGTCAAAAATGCGAAAATCTGCCTAATGAGCGGCAGCGACTCCCGCGTTTTGAACAGTGCGCGTCGGTTGGGTAGTGCCCACGGACTGGATGTAATTGCCGCACTTGAAAAACCGATTGACATCAACCTACTGAGAACAACCTTAGACCAACTTTCAGCGGGAAATAATAAATCAGTTGTTGGGGCAGACATTGCACAAGCCCTCGCGCTGGGGCAACTGATCTTGTACTACCAGCCGGTCATCGAAATTGCGACAAGGCGTGTGAAGGGGGCCGAGGCTCTAATCCGTTGGGCACATCCGACACGCGGCATTTTACCTCCTGCCGATTTTCTCGATGACATCGTCAAAGACGGGCTGATGCAGCCTATGACAGAACATGTGCTAACGACAGCCGTACACCAAGTCGCTAAATGGCACCATGCAGGGGAAAACCTAACCGTTTCGATCAACGTGACGGCATCCTCACTCCTTGAACTCAATTTGCCGGATCGCATCACAGAAATGTGCGCGCAACACCAAATCCCGCCGATCAAGCTTGTTCTGGAAGTGACAGAAACCGAAGCGATGCGTGATGTGACAAAAACGATGGATGTTCTTTTACGGATGCGCATTCGTGACATCGGCGTTTCGATTGATGATTTTGGAACCGGCCACTCATCTCTACGTGAACTACAGCGCATGCCGTTCAGTGAAATGAAAATCGATAAAAGCTTTGTCATGGATATGGTCAGCAACCGTGATTGCACCGTGATTGTGAACTCAATCATCGACCTCGGCCATAATCTCGGACTGAAAGTCATCGCAGAAGGTGTTGAGGATGTTCGTATCTGGCGCATGTTGGCCGAACGCAACTGTGATTATGCCCAAGGATTCTACATGGCCAAACCCATGCCACCCGAAGAATTCAATCGCTGGCTGACAAGCTGGCGCGAAACGAGCCCAGAAAAATAAGCTTATATAACCAGAGTGCCCAAGGAAAGGATGACGATATACCCCATCGACAGGGTCGCCGCGAAACGAGAAAAACCGCTATCGAGTCACGTGGCTTTGACGACGTTGAAAGGATTGGTTCTCGCCAGCGGATTCCATCAGGGCCAGTCGGCCCCAACCTGTCAGCAGGCCAAAGCCGACACTAAAAGG
>JAQUYN010000107.1 GCA_028691835.1 Alphaproteobacteria bacterium
CCAGCAGTCGTATTCATGACGGTAATTTCCACAGTATCCGCAGCCGTCACACGGCAGGTCCCAAACATGATTCCTGCCTCAACAGAAGGCTTAGAAACAGCAACAAAATCACCAAGCTTTACACCCGGAACCGTTGCTGTTTCGGCCTCACTCGTATTGGCGGCTACCGATCCAATATCGACAGTCGCCGTCACAATATGCACCGAAAGTGCATTTCCCCAAGTTACGCCTACACTCATAATAGCCCCCCTAATTAAGAACCAGCAATGGTTGCGCCGCCATCGGCCTTTGTTTGACCATAGAGATACCAGCTCGTTCCATCGCTGATAAGCTCGACAAAGTCACCCTTGACAGAAACTCCGTCAACAAAAGTGATCGTGTCGCCATCATCATCGTACGGGCCATCATCTCCGGTATCAACTTCAAGCTCGTTAATACCACCAATCAGGATATTTGCGCTTGATGCCGTTACAATCGTATAAGACGCGCTCGCCGGAGCAGCCTTAACGATAAACTTAAGCTTACATCCCGTTGCCGGAGAAGGTAGCGTTGTCGCAAACTCCGTTGCAGAATTGAGCATAAGAGTCTTTCCGCAAGACGCAGAAGTAAGCGTCGAAGCAGCCGTTAACGATTCCACCGGATCAACAAGTTGTTGAAGGGCGATTTTCTGGGCCGTGCCGTAGCCAGTTGTCGTGTTTGTCACGCTGTAAACCTTGACATAGTCGTTTGCATCAACGCTGTTAGGCGTGATGGTCGTTACGTCGTCAAGAATGTTGCTCAAGTCAATGTCGTAACCAGCAAAGGCGGGCATCGCCAACAACGCGAACGATAATCCAAGAAGTACCTTTTTCATTGTTTTCCTCCGAGTTAGAAGGAAGGGGAAAAGATTCCCCTTCCAATTTTCAGTTAGTTAGTCACGCGGCAAGCATGCGACGGACGAACCGCAACGACAGTACCAAGCCAATCAAGGCGAGTAATCATCTTGCGAGTCTTCACATCAAAGGCTCGGATCAATGCAATCGTGATGCCGTCTTCCGTAACCTGTTCAGCGATTTCCGCCTGCGTAGGCATAACCAACGGAACCGAGCAAACACGGAACGCCTTTTTATGGAACATCAGAGAATGCTTGTAAGTCGTCGAAGCAGCGCCGACAAACACCAAAGCCGACTCATCTGCAGGAAGCGCCGAGACGTTCTGCAAAGCACCCGAATCAGGACCATAAATTGGCTCATTCAAGGTCAGCGTTGCATAGGTCGAAGCGTCGCCCGTGACAGTCGCACCAACATGGCTGAACTGCTTCAGATAGCCAAGGTTCGCCTTCGTTTGCGGATGAACGGCATACACTCCTGCAATGGTAAACACACTTCCCTTTGTGATCGTACCCGTAGTATCCGTGACGCCATCAACGCCCAAAGAGGTCATGCCTTCCGCAGGGGTGACAACATCAGATTCAACCGCGATACCAGTGACATCCGTCCCATTTGTATGCCGATAGATCAACTGGTTCTTCATCCAGTCGAAGCCGAGGGCATTGCCAATGAAAGCGTCGTCGTATTCCTTTCGCTTGAAAGTGAACAAACCCTTGTTCGCACCGACAGCCGAACGCATGGCACCCGAATCCATCAGAAAAACGCGCTGATTCTGCGGGGCAAGATACTCGTCCATCAGTTCGCCGCCTTGCATAACGGTGTCAGGATCGACAACCGTCGAGCCAGCAGTGCCAACGCAGTTTCCGACGTACTGTGTCGCTGTTTCCAACATACGGCTTTCGATATTGGCCGCCATGTCAAAAATTGCTGGTTGCACAAGCCGCTCATAAACCTTCTTAAGGTCAATGTCGGTCGCCAGCTCATTCGACGACAGATCAAACGGAACAGTGGCTGATTTATCCAAAACGGCGTTAACGGTGCGTTCCTTGGCGGTCTGCATGGTAGCCGTAATGTCAAAATCATCCTCCTGAACGGTCCAATTCGTCGGGATCTTGATGCTTACGGTATCGCCGGGTGAGTAACCGTTGGCATCAGGCTTGAACGCGGACTCCTCGATCTTTTCCGCTTCTCGGAAAAAATGCACCTTGTCCATAAGCTCAGAAGCGCCCATTTTGAGCAGCGTCTTTGTATTGGATTTTACTGTAGCGATAGTCATTTATTATTCTCCTTGTTGTGGCTAGATCAAACCAACCTTTTTTCTAAGCTCTCGTCCGGTCATAGTATCTTCCGAGCGAGAATTTCCAGCCCCCGATACACCACGCATCGGTTTTGGGGCTTGTGTCGTCTTGCGAATAGGGGCCTTATGAGAGGCAAGAGCGAGAACCTTTGCCGCCTGCGTAGGCGTCATTTCTCCCAACTCAACCAAAACCCCGTCCTTCGCTAAGTTGTAGAACGCTAAGGCCGGATCATCCGTTTCAAGCATCACGCGCTTAATCTCCATTGGAAAAGAAGCGACAATCTCGGCATTTTGCTCCTGCATTTCGTCAAAATCAGGAATGGCCTGAGAGTATTCAGCGCTCTTTTTGTCGATTTCTTGCGCCCGCGATGCGACAAACCTTTGCTCTTCAACTGTAAATTGATTCGATTTTTCCGCCTCTTTGGATTGCTTCTGAAATTCAGCCATTCGTTGCTCAAATTTCTTTTCAGCTTTCCATTCAGCCCTTGCCTCAACATATTCGCCATAGGTTTCAAAGTCCTTTTCTTGCGGCCCTTTGTCCTCGGCTTGCTGTTGGCGCGGTGCTTGTTGGGCGTTCTTTTCGTATTCCCGAAGTCTTGCTTCCAATTCTCTTGATTTGGCCTGTAGCTTGCCAATGGTACGATCTCTGCGAGAGATAGCGTTCTGCGCCTTTTTAGGAAAAGGGACAAACTCTTCAGATTGCTTCTGTTCCTGTTCAGCTTTTTCTTCTTTCTGTTCAGAAACTTCTTCCTCTGTTGTTTCAACGCTATCGTTGTCAACCTCGTTCATCTCGGTAACTTCTGCGTTGTTTTCTTCGCTTGTCATTGTATCCCTCTCACGTTAAAGGCGCGGAGTTCGTCTCCGCGATACGTTGCATGGCTCCTGCCTGCAATTGTGTCCGCTTCAAAAGCAATTCCTGCTCTTTGAGCGCGAGTTCTTTTTTCTTGATGTCAAGCTCGGCAAGCGCAAGATCATTCTTCGCGCTAAGCTCCATCATTTTAACCTGCATTTCCGCCTTGCCCTGCTCTGCGTCGTTTTCCTCGGCACGAGCCTTCAGGGCAAGTTCTGCCTGTTTGTTATTCAGCTGTTCTTGCAATGCCGCTGCAAGGGCTTGAGATTGTTGAAGTTGTGCTTGCAGTTGCATCGTGAGAGGATCAACTTTATCGTCGCTAAGAACATCTGGATTCATAACCTTTTTAATGCGCTCGGCCATTGCGGGCGCTCCCGCAAAATCCATGTTTTTAAAGAGAATATCACCCATGATCTTGATAAATTCAGGGTTGCTTTGAACAAGGCCAGAAAGAAATTGTGCGGCCTCTTGGCGTTTAGTTGTGAAAGACGCGCCCGTTATAACACGAACATCGTACTTGCCGCGCGAAAGGTCAAATGTCTGTTCCTGATCTCCAAATATCGCGCCGTTGATTCCTGTGGGCTTTGTTTCATCCTCAGCAGTGATTATGTTGATAATGCGAGGTGTGTCGTAAATGATAGAAATTGCCGAGACAAGAATGCGGCCAACATGAGTGATTGAGCGAACAAGATTATCGGCAAAGTGATATGTCGCAACATCGCCTTCGCCTTGTCTTTTCTGAATTGCAACGCCAGAGATTGCATTATCAATCGCCCCAAGCCCAGCATTATAGATTCCCATCGTTGCCTTGATATCGTCAACGCATTGACGAGACGCATTCACAACACCAACGGGGATGGGTGGCGGCTCTAAACGGACAGGGGAACCAACAGCATTACCCTCTAAATCCTTTACTTTATATCGAAGGACCATCGCTTTATTAGGCTGTTTCCACTCTTCAATATAATTCTCAACCTGACCTTCAGCCGCCATAACGGGGGCTTGTGGAGCTTTCATAAGAAGTTCTGTTTCCAGAGACTTCCAGTAATTGAACATGCGCTGCGCCGATTTCGATTTGCGAATCAGGCTGAATAGATGGCGCTCGCCCTTGACCCAATGCTCTTCACCATAAACGGGAACGATAGGGATGTATTCGCCGGGAAAGGTCGTTTCTTCGAGAATATCAGCCCCAGAGAGCTTTACTCGGTGAACTGTCTTTTTAGTAATCTCGTGTTCTTCCAGCCCGTCCTCTGAAAGAACAGTTTCCTTGGCCTCCGTAATATAAAAATGCTCGGCAATTGTAATCAAGCCATCTTTTTTAGGCTCCGAAGAATCGGACTCAAAGCAAATAGGCTCAAAATCTGGATATGTTTCCTTGAATTTATCGACTGAAAGTGGCTCAAGAATTGTTCCATGTTTTGCATCGCGCCCATCGCATTCTATGCTTTCAGAGTCAATCCAAACAGCCAAAGGATTAACAATTCGTTTTATCGAAAGAACTTGGTTAACGCCGTCGTCAGAGTAGTCGTGCTCCACGCGCATAAAACCAATGCCGCATTTGATGCTCGAAAGGCTCGCGGTATCATAAACATCGTCGGCATTCGACCGATATTCGATTTCGCGGATTAGACCCTTAATAACATCTGCTGTTTCAACGCTTGCAGCCTCGTCGCTTGGAATGACGTTAATTGTCGGGGTGTTCATCCGGATGTCATTAGCAACCTGATGGATGAATTGCCCAAGCTGGTCAACGGTTAGCGCTGGCCGTTTTGTGTTAATCCTATCGAGATAATCCTGCTGATCCCATTGAGCAAATTCGTCATCACTAAGAAAATGAAGATCGTCCTCTGCCTTTTTATAAATATCATTCCAAGCAGACTGATCGCATTTTAATTTCTTTTTTGCTTGTTCGATGAGTTCAATGGGCACGAGCAGATACCGTCATAAAGGTTCTGATTGCCGTGCGCCCGAATGGGTATAATTGGCTAACCGCATACATTATGCTTATTTTATTCTGAAAAGTCAAACCCCCATAAATGACCCTGATCCAAAATCCATCATCATGGACACGGTGGCGGATTCTGCCTTTGCTCTCGCTAGCGGAAGACCGGATCTAATGGCGTATCGCATGGCGTCGCAGTTATGGTCATTTTCTTTCACAATTCGGCCTTTCTCATCCCTACGATAAATCCGAAGCTCAGAAAGCAAGCTTTGGCACGTCTCGAATATTTTGAGTCTGTCTGTAGTAAACCGTTCATATACATCGAAAATTCCGGCCTCAACAGTGTTATCTGCGCATTGGAGTTTAAGGCCTTGCTGTGTGTATAGGTGAATTAAGCTCTCCCCGTCTTTTTGTGATCGTCCCCGCGAAGCAGGGTCTATAACTCCGATATAGTCCCCACGAGCACGAATTGCCGCAGCGTGCACGCTAGGCTCTGCCTGTCC
>JAQUYN010000108.1 GCA_028691835.1 Alphaproteobacteria bacterium
ATTGTTGCGGTTTGACACCGTTTCCTAATCAGCTATTATACATTCCCATTGCTCCACCAACGCACACCGGTTGCGGTTTGACACCGTTTCCTAATCAGCTATTATGTACCTGGCAAACCATTTCCAGCAATTTAGGTTGCGGTTTGACACCGTTTCCTAATCAGCTATTATCCACCAAAATATACACTCACCCCTCCTATGGTTGCGGTTTGACACCGTTTCCTAATCAGCTATTATTCATGTCGATCGCGCCCGTCATATCTCCAAGTTGCGGTTTGACACCGTTTCCTAATCAGCTATTATTTTGACCTCGGCGGAGATGATGCCGCTTGGGTTGCGGTTTGACACCGTTTCCTAATCAGCTATTATTATGTCATTGTGCTTATGCTTCGTGCATTAGTTGCGGTTTGACACCGTTTCCTAATCAGCTATTATAGGAACACGATAACCCACTGGAAACAGTGGGTTATTTGCTTCTTGAAGATTAAAAAAGAGCCATTTTTATTCATAAAAGCAGCAATTGATTCGGGTTTTCTGAGGGCGGATGAGTCGTATAATTTTGTATATTGATGATTTCGGCAAATTGTTTGTCCGTGAAAAATAATATGCTGATTTTCCCCTCCTTTGGGGCATTTTGCCTGATCGACTTAACATATGGCGCTGTTCGACTGCGATCTCCACAAAAGCGGAAATAGACAGAAAATTGAGACATTTCAAACCCTTGGTCGAGAAGAAAATTCCTGAACTTTGTGGCAATTTTTCTTTCAACAGGAGCCATAACCGGCAAGTCAAACATAACAATCATCCACATGAGCCGTAATCCACTGTATGAAACAAGGGGCATTTTTACGCCGTCTCAAACCAGAGGAGTGGTTGAGGATCGGGAAGGGCGAGAGATTCTTTTTGCCCCAAATAAATAAGAGCCAAGCTAGTCGCCGTCTCTTGTATCGCGTTTTGAATCGAGGTCAGCCCGGCTTGTGTTGATACTTCCATTTTCAAAACTGAAACGAGATGTTTTTTTATGTCCGGCGTTAATTCACACGACCCCTTTTTGTTCATATGCCAGACAATACAATCAATGAAAGGCCGGAATGGCTCCATCAAATCATCAACTAGTCGCATGGGATTGTTTTCATTTGTGTGATGGACGCCCAAAGAAGGATGTAACCCCGCCCCCATAATCGCACGCGCGACGCAAGAACGAATAATCATATAGCCGTAATTTAAAAGAGTGTTGACACCTGCGGCGTCACGATCACGTCGAAAAGTGCTTCCAAATAATATTTGCCAATATCGTCTTGCTGCTTGCGCTTCGATGTTTTTCGGATCTCCCGATTTTACGTTTTTGACAAGTGCCTTAAGCGGAATGGCATTTTCTCCAACGGCCTCTAAAACAGCCGCTTGCTGAGCTATCTTTGCTTGAATAATCTGCTTCCATAATTGTTTGCTTTTGGGAACTGTTGCCCGAATCTGTGCGTCCATACGCCCCGATTGTTTGTAGTTACCATCCAGAGACCATAAATAGGCCACAGGTGTAAAATTAGATCCGCACACGACAAAAGGAACATTGCGCAACGCCAATTGCACCAATAAATTATTACTGTACGTAAGTCCGTGCGCACACCCAATAACCGCTCCGATATCATCCAAAGGAACGCGGGCTATCTCCTTCCCTTGTTCAGAAACCACCATAAACCCTCGCTCTACCGAGAGATGGCGATTGTCCACAGAAAGTTCAATCACGCGCACCGTCATTTTTTACCCTTTAGCCGCCATCTTTTGCGGATCGCGAACGCGCCCTATGATGTCCACAGATATCTTGCGTGTGTTTGCCGCTTGCATACTGGAGGCTGACGAACCCCAGCTCAATTTATCCGCCTCTTCCTTGGCGATAAGATGTGGCCTAAGGTATATTACCCCCCCACTATCCGTCCTTGTAATTTTTTTCACGCGGCAAATGACGGTTTTTCCGTCCTTTTCATAGGCGACCATATCGTCGATTTGCAGACGCATAACAAGCTTGGCCGTAGGATGATCACATTTCCATTGTGGAATAAAACTTTTCTGATGCGCATCAAAGTTCGATATAACTTTGCATTGCCATTTTCCCGCTTGCTCTCCTTTGTTGGGACAAAAAATTTCCGCGCAGTAATTGCCGCCTGTCACATAATATTTATAGGGCGATTCTTGCGGCGTTTTTTTGATGCCAATCAACGCCTTTATTTTACGTTCGGTGTGGACGCGCACCTTTTTTGTTCCTGTTTGAGCAGCATAATCGGCGATGGCCTTTTTCCATTCTACCTCACCTTCTTTCAAATCCTTTGTCGCCGTCAAAAGAGCCTCGCGAATGCAAGAATTCGCGATTTCTTCGATATCTTTCCTTTTTACAATGCTGTCCAAGGGGACGCGTGTTGCCATAAGATATGCCCCCTTTTTATCGCCCAGCCTAATATATCCCAAGGCCGTCTGTTCATGTAAAGGCGCGACCGTATAAGGCAGAGCTGCTCGGACAGCCTTTTGCGCGTTGCCGTGATCCGGCTTGTAGGATACAACTATTTTTTCCAGCCTTTCTCTCAAAGATTCCCTGAATTGAGGAAAGGGGTCGTCCAGTTTTTCGACAAGCTTGCGGCGTTTTTCCCATAAGCCGTCCGTCGTTTCCATGCGATTAGCGGCCTCTGAAAGCATGTGCATTGTGCCGCGATCCGACAAGCCAATGACAAAAGCATCGATGGCGTGATGGCGATGATCACCACGCTCCTTTATGTTGTCGTCTTCGCCAAGCAGATTATTCAAGCCATATTTATCGCGCAGCAACGCTGTCATTTGTCCTGTAGTCGCCCAGACCTTGCTTTTCCCTTTTTCATTATCGAAAACGGCGGACAAATAATCCTTCGCTAGCCGCGACATATAACGCGTGTCGTTCAGAAGCCGAGCGATAGCGCCATCTTTTCCCTCGGCCTGAGCCCAGGCATCCTCCTTAAAGCGCCATCGTTTGTTCGAAGGCAGATTTTGTGCCCGCGCCAAAATCTCGGTCCAGAAAGCTTCGTGGCCAAAGGCTTCATAAGGCGACCGGTTGCCCTTACGCCGATTCCAATCAATATGGGAAAGAACCTTATTCGACCGTCCATCGTTAAAACTGCGGGAGAAAGGCAGAAGATGCTCTTCCTCGAATTTTCCAGAAAAAATATCCGCCGCAGAAATTTGAATGCCACTAAAAGGGCAACACCGCAGTTTGGGATCCTGCGCCAAATCTTCCCATAGCTTGAACAGCATTCGGTTG
The DNA here is from genome assembly GCA_028691835.1 of Alphaproteobacteria bacterium. Taxonomy (GTDB): domain Bacteria; phylum Pseudomonadota; class Alphaproteobacteria; order UBA9219; family UBA9219; genus UBA8914. Next base: position 3,281 of record JAQUYN010000108.1, read on the forward strand.
CGATAATTTTGCTTAACACCAAGCTTTTCCAACTCTGCATTTATTCGTTTGTTGTCTTTCGCGTTTTTGGCTTGGTCTTTATTAATTTCATCCGCAGGCTCTTTCAGATCACGCGCCAGTTCAATAACCACTTCGTCGGGCTTGCCATATGACGCGATGATCGCGTTTACTAATTTTTGCACCTGATTAAGTGCAATATGAACAGTTGGATTATTGATTTTGCCGAAATAACGTTCGGGGTTGTCCTTATCCTCCTCAGCCCCTGTTCCGCCAATAACCTGATTTGGCAGAATCTCTCCATAATAAGGCAGCAAGTCAAAAACCTCGCCCGTCCGAGTGTCCGAATGATGATAGCCCGCTTTTTGTGCGGCATCGGCGTAAACATCCCCCTCCTCAAGATAGGGCAGCATTTTTTGAATCGCTTTCTTGCTGAGGCGCCCATAGCCTTCAACAAGATTTATCTCTGAAACAAATTCGGCATTTTCCGGTTTAAGGTTGTGTTTTTCCATCAGATGGTTTTGAAGTTTTTCGCTGTCTTGCTCTTCAAAAATCATCGTGACGATGTGTTCTTTTTCCTCTTCGCTTAAACGCACCCACTTATCACCAAATGCTTTATTATTTGAAAGCGCATAAGCGGTGCTATCGCCTTTTAGCTCTTCTCGTTTGTCGCTTTCAAGGTTGAGCTTGACGCTGTCGCCCAGTTTTAACATTCTGCGCATTCCCTTAAATGTAAGGGCTTTCTTTGAAAGCAGGGCGGCAAGGATCTTTTTCTTGTCGCCTAACGTAAGCTCAATATTTCCATCGCCAAAATTTTCAACGGCCAGATTGTTGACCTCTTGAAGAGTTCGAAACTTTTGAACAATCGGCAACGCCAAGCGGGCGCGCAATTCATCATGTTCAAACGTGCATTTACCCACAACCGCCGGACGCAAGGGACGTTGGAAAAAGATAATATGTATTAGTTTTTGGCACACACCTTCCGTCAAGAATTCGTGGTGTTTTCTTTGTTCAGCCAAAATGGTTATAACTTCTTTTTCATACATCTCTCGCGTGGTGTAAAAATTATAAGTCGCCTTGTTGCCTATACCTGTGCGATGCACGCGAACGGGCTCTTTATTGGCATGCAGTTTTGCAAAATAGTCGCCGAGCGTTTTGCTGTTTGTTAAAAGCAGCTTTCCATCCAAATCCCGCATAGCTATTTTCATAGCGCCAACGTCATTTTCGCCTTTATCCACTTTGCGATTGCTTTTGAAGCCACGACGTTGGTTGATGTGAAAAAAGACCCGCCCTAAATGATGAGCTGGTATTTTTTCTTTGATTGCTTTTGCTCGCCATTCATACGGATCAAGCGCTTCCAGCTTTTTTCTTTCGCTCTCTTCCTTTGGCATCAAACCTATTTCAACAAGAAAAGACAGAAGAAGTTGTCGCCGCCATTTACGCCTGTCGAGGTTGCGACGCATGCCGCGTGCTTGGCGCCGAGTGACGGCTAGAGGCTCTTTAGACTTGCTGTCTCTACCATCGGAAAATATGCGAACGCCCAAATCTTTTAATCCAACAACCCGATCCTTTTGAGTTTCAAAAAGATTCCACCCCAAAGATGTGGAGCCTAAATCGATAGAAAGACGCAGTGACATAAGGAACCCCCGGTTATGCAAGTTGTATTGACAGCGTATTCTTCACGCCCTATAATTGCAATATAGCTGACTAGGAAACGGTGTCTTTCCGTTAACAAGACATTGTTCACAAAATGAAATGGCAGGCTCCGGCCTGCCATTATTTTATTGTTTCCATGGTTTGGGCTTTATTATCAAGATCACCTTCGTCTTTCCTCCATCAAGGCTGGCCAGTGGGAGACTCCTACCACCCAGAAGTGACAAATACGGTCACCCTGCTGCTTGGCTAACGTATATTTCTTTGGCATGCTGGGTTTCAGCAGAAGGAATGCCGTCATGCGCTTTGAAAAAGCAGAAGATTTACTAACCCTTGCTCTTGCCATGCAGTCAAATGCCGAAGGG
>JAQUYN010000033.1 GCA_028691835.1 Alphaproteobacteria bacterium
AACGGCAACACGCGGCGCAACCGTCCCCGTGCATATTTGTCGGCTTCGTTGCTGGGGTCTGTCACATAAACGATATGATGAGCCTCACATGTCGCAATCAAGCGCGCCTTGGGCTTCCCCAACAAGGGCCGCACAAGCCGCACGCCATCAACCTCTGTAACGGCGCTCATGCCCGCAAGACCGTCAATCCCGCTGCCTTTGGCAAAACGCATCAATATCGTTTCCGCTTGATCGCCCGCGTGATGGGCAAGGGCCAACGTTGTGATGCCGTGACGCTTGCACGCGTCGATCAACAACCCATACCGCGCCTCACGCGCCTTAACATGCACGCGGCTTTTCACACCATCGTGACGCCATGGCAAGATTTCGGTTTCAATCTCCATCGCACGTAAGCGCGTTGCAACCTCGGCCGCTTCTTGTGCCGACTCGTCACGAAGACCATGTTCAACAATCAGAGCTAAAAGCCCTTCACTTGTTTTCAACTGCTTCACCAAAAACGTCAGCGCCATGCTGTCAGGCCCACCGGAAACGGCCACGGCGATGCGCTCGCTCGTCTTGACGAACGGCGCGAGCAGTCGTTCAAACTCATGTGCAGAGATTGCTTGTTCAACCATGTGAAAGCCCAAAGAAGAGAACATAGGCCGGAATAATAGCCAAAGACAACACGGTGGAAAGTGCCACCGCCGTTGCCGCTTCATCGGGATGAACATTGAGAAGCGAAGCCAACGCTGCCGTGTTCGCGGCCAAAGGCAAAACACTCATCAACATGAAAATCGGTTCATACTGGGCTGGTGGCGCAAAGGGCGTAAGGCGAAGAAGGGCCAACAGGGCGATGACAGCAACAGGCCAGACCAGAAACTTAATGCCAAGCATTGTCCCCAACACTTTAAAATTAAGCGTCAATTTTTTATTCTGCGCCAAGCCAAGACCGACGATCAGCGCACCAAGGACAATATAGGCCCCCATAAAATCACGCACCACCCCCTCCCACATCTGTGGAATGACAAGACCCAATGCATTCAAAAAAAGTCCCAACGCAAGCGCATAAATCAAAGGAATACGAAAAAGACTTTTGACCGCATCAAGCGGCGTATATTTTCCCCGCGCAATCCAGTAATAGCCAACAGAGCTTTCATAGATCAATCCTCCAACCAATGTGAGGATATAGACAGGAATAAAGTGATCGGGAAAAAGGATAGCAGCGACGGGGATCCCCAAATATCCTAAATTAGCTGCGCCACTTGCTTGTGCCAACAGCGGCGCATAATCAGAGCCAGCTTTGTTCGCCACATAATTCGTTACAAAGCTGATCGACAGACAAAGCGTCCCCAAAATGAGGGGCATCATCAAAAGATCGGCTGAATAATCAAGCTTCATCATGTTCGTCAGAACAATGACAGGTGAGATTAAATAAATCTGAATCTGCGCAAGCGTCTTGCTCATATTGCCAAATGCCCGAGAGAGCAAAAATCCAGACCCCATCGTTGCATAAAGCGGAAATAACTTGGCGAGCATCGCAAGAAAGAGGGTCATCAACCTAATCCCTAAAAAATAAAAAGCCCTCCCCTGTCTTATCAGGGAAAGGCTTATAAAGAAAAGCAAAGATGTCCTATTGCGGACCAGAAACCCCAACAGCGAAATAACCTGCCTGACCAGCGCAATTCATCAGCTTCACTTTATTACGATCAGGCGACATGCCACCACCTGTCCAAAGATCAACCTCTGCCTCATGAAGCTCGGGATTGGACATTTTCTCAGCCCCAGCTGGCAGAACAAGTGTATAGACCGATTGATTATCAGGATAACTTGGCGAACCGACCGCCACGCTCAGATTATCGCCAACAGGCGTTGCCTGAACCGTTTGCCCCAGCGCCTTCGTCGCACAAGATTCAAATCCGACCTTTGAGCCCCTCACCCATTGTACCGTTACAGGGTGTTCGGGCGTAGCGGCTCCACCATTGGCCAAGACTGCCTGAGGAAGAAAACCGGCAGCGACACCCGATAAAACAAAAGCTGCCGTCACGATCTCTTTTTTGAGTGACTTTTCCATATATGAACCCCTGATTGATAATCAAATTCGGTGCGTCTCTATGGGTCGAGCATAGCAAAAAATGCCAATCAACTCTATTACTTGCATAGGGCAAAAGAGATCCGGCACATGAAGATGAACCGCCTATTAACCAAAAAGCCCTTCCCAAGGTGACTCGGAAAAGGCTTTTTGAAAAACGAAAATCGCTTGAACTTATGAAGCTTCCTTAGCCTTAGTGGCGGCGGGCTTGTTGTAAGATGTCTTTTCGGCAATACGCGCCGATTTACCGCGACGTGCGCGCAGATAGTACAACTTAGCGCGACGAACGGCACCACGACGAACAACTGTAATCGATTCCAAACGCGGGCTGTAAAGCGGGAACACACGTTCCACACCTTCGCCATAGCTGATCTTACGAACGGTGAAGGATGAGTTGATACCAGCGTTCTTGCGAGCGATGACAACGCCTTCATAGGCCTGGATACGTTCACGCGTGCCTTCAACAACCTTCACATTAACGCGAACAGTGTCGCCGGGGGCGAATGTTGGGATATTTGCGCCGAGCTTTTCAAGCTGTTGCTGTTCAAATTTCTGTAACAAGTTCATTGTTCTATTTCCTTATTTGTCGCGGCCCCATGGCCAGCTTGCCGCGCCGTGCGCGAACAAGAGCGCTTCCTATACACAACCTTGCGAGTCAACTCAATGGTTTCGGTGCCAATTTAACTCTTTTTTTCATCTTTTTTCCACTTTTTTCCATTTTGCCCACAAATCAGGGCGCCTGAGACTGGTTAAAGCCTCAGCCTGTCGCTGCCGCCAAACCCTGACCTTCTCATGGTGACCTGAAATCAGGACCTCGGGAACCTCATGCCCCTCCCAAACAGGGGGGCGCGTATAATGCGGATATTCAAGGAGGCCTTGCGTGAAGCTTTCCTCGTCAACCGTCTGAGCATTGCCCATAACGCCGGGGATAAGACGCGTGCAGGCCTCTATAAGCGTCATGGCGGCCACTTCGCCGCCTGCCAGCACGAAATCACCCAGCGAGACTTCCTCGAGCCCTTCCGCATCCAAAACGCGCTGGTCAATCCCCTCGTATCTGCCGCAAAGCAACAACACGGACGGGACCGCCGCCAATTCTTCAACCAACAACTGATCGAGCACACGACCTCGAGGCGAAAGGTAGATCCGACGCGCTGCACGGCCAAACTGAGCCTCGGCACCACGTAAAGCCGCCGCGACAACGTCGGGCTTCATCACCATACCTGCACCGCCGCCATAGGGTGTGTCGTCCACGGTACGGTGCTTGTCCATCGCGAAATCGCGGATATTCAAAACATCCAGCTTCCACAAGCCGTCAGCCAAAGCCCGCCCCGCAAGGGCGCTGCCCACAGGTCCGGGGAACATCTCGGGAAACAGGGTCAGGATTTGCGCATGCCAAGGAGAAGGATTCATTCTTCGCAAACCTCCCCCAAAATCAGAACGCCGCGCCCGGCAAAAAAGCGATCAAAATCCTCATGAGAAAGATGCGCATCACACCGTGTTTCAGGCGTATGTCCCGATGGATTATGAAAGGAAATGCCCTCGGCATCCGCCGCCGTCACAAGGATCAAATGCCCGCCTTTTTTCAGCGGCTCTTTCTCTGGCCAACGAATATCGGGATGGACAGAGGCCATAAAGAACAGTCCCTCTTGCAACAAGGATGGCAAGTCGCGGGCCGTTTTGTTAACCTCAATACGCGCATCTATATCGAACTCATCACGCACAAAGGTAACAAAAGGTGCATAGATCAACCCCTTAATTCCATCGTCATTTACCACATAGGCACCATAACGTGTCGCAGCGCGTGCAAGTTCCATCGTCGGGAAAGTCCGGCCAGAAAGCGCCGCCCAAATCATCTTGAAACAAGCCATGCCACAGACATGATTGGCCCACCGAATATACTCTTGCTGATCGAGTGCCCCAGACGAGGCCCACAAAGGATCATCGGCAGGCGTAGCCCTGCCCGTCACAATGTCGAGAGCCAAATCTGCCGTCTCCCATTGGCAGAAAGAGGGCACACACAGGGCATCCAACGTCCGGCATTCTGCTTTCGGACAAGATGAAGTATCCGCCATTATAGATCTTCCTTCTTTTCCTTCGGCGGCTTTTCTTCGGCAAGCCAACCTTCGGGAATGACAACTTCAACAAAGCCGCCAGCCACATCGACCGTCGGAACGAACGCGTCTTTAAAAGGAAGCATAAAGCTTTTGGCATGGGCTGGTTTGATTTCCAAGAACGCGCCCGCGCCGTAATCATGCACATCGGTGACAAGGCCAACAGCTGCGCCGTTTGTCTCCTGCGCTTTCAGCCCGATAAGGTCGGCAAAATAATACTCACCCTCTTCTTCCGCAGGCAACGCATCGCGATCCACATAAAGCTTCGTGCCTTTCAGCTTTTCCGCAACCTCACGCGTCGTACAGCCATCGACCGAAACAATATAATGATCCTTGCCCACACCATGAACGGTCAGTACATATTCGTACGCCCCGGTTTCATCCGTCAGCGGTTCATATTCGAAAATAGATTCAGGATCGTCCGTAAAACTTCCCAGACGCACTTGCCCGCGCACACCGTGCGGCCCCAAAAACTTGCCAACGCAGATTTTCGTATTTGATTTTGTCATGTGTCCCCAATCACAATATTTACGCGAGCACCATGGACAATCCGAAGAATTCGGACCTGCTCATTTTTAATAACAAATAAAATGCGATAATTTTTATAGCTATGATGCCGTATCTCCGCCCCCTTCTTTTCAGCCTCAGGGGCCAAAGGACATCTGTTAGGCATGACTTTGAGGCTTTGCACTTCTTCCCACAAGACCCAAAAAAATTCATCTGCCATTGTTGGATTACCCTTGGCAATAAAAAATTTGATTTCAGCTAAATCCATCATCGCCGTGGGCGTAAAGCGAAGCGTATAGTTCATTTCCGCCTCGTCGGCTTCTTCGCCTTAAGCCCAAGAGCCTCTATAGCCTCTCGCTCCGAATGAAGCTTTCCAGATTCCATTTCCCTTAACGCTTGATCGAGTTTTCTTTCCTCCGCATACCGCTCGGCATCATCAAGGATCTGCTGATACGATTTTGCATCCTGCACAACGAACTCGGCGCGTCCATTGACCGTAAGAACGGCAGGACGACCTGTTTTCTTGAGCTTTTTGGCGTAAGCCTTCGTGTTACGTGCAAAATCCGTCAACGAGTGTATATCTTCAAGATGGATCATGACTGGCCCCCTTTTTAGAAATGTGCGAATTTCATGCGAATTATATCAGGACCAAACAATCAAACCAAGACAAAAGAAAACCCCGCTACTGCAATAAGCAAGAGCGGGGTTTTCAACACAAAGAAGCCCTTACTCCGCAGAAGCAGGAGCAGCGGCAGCTTCGGCGGCCTTAGCGGCGGCGGCAGCTTCTTGCTTCATACGTTCTTGAGCCTTCGCACGAGGAGCCGACTTTTTAGGCGTCTTGCGTTCTTCATATGTGGGGCCAAGCTTCGCAGCGGCCAACATGCGGGCCACGCGGTCGGTTGGCTGAGCGCCAACGCCGATCCAATACTTGACGCGTTCTTCAACGAACTTGACACGGCTTTCGTGTTCACGGGGAAGCATCGGATTGTACGTGCCCACCTTTTCCAAATACTTGCCGTCGCGAGGCGCACGCGCATCGGCAACAACAATATAATAATAGGGACGCTTTTTTGCACCGTGACGGGCCAAACGCATGCTGATCATTTTAGTCTTCTCCTTAGGTTCGTGTTGTTAAGTGTTCTTCGTCTTTTTCTTTGCCTTTTCCAGACCATCTGAAAACGACAGGAAACTCGTTTTATCTCGCATTCTCCACTTCCTACTTCCTACCGCCCATCATCATGCCGCCCATTGATCGCAAAAAGCCGCCTTCACCGAGGCGTTGAAGCTGCTTCATCATCTTTTGCATTTCTAAGAACTGCTTGATTAAACGGTTGACTTCGGACACCTCAACCCCTGCGCCTTGCGCAATACGCCGCTTACGCGAGGCATTTAGCAAATCCGCATTCTTGCGTTCGGCTTTTGTCATCGAATAGACGATGGATTCCGTACGCTTGATTTGCTTTTCATCAATGTTGGCATTCTTGATCTGATCTTTGATCTTGCCCATGCCGGGAAGCATGCCCATCATGCTGGACAAGCCGCCCATCTTGCGCATTTGCTGCATTTGTTTGGCGAGGTCGTCAAAGTCAAAGCCTTTGCCGGTAATAAACTTCTTGGCCATATCTTCGGCCACATCCTGATCCATCGTCGCGGCCGCTTTTTCAACGAACGAAACGACATCGCCCATATCCAAAATGCGTCCTGCCAAACGGTCAGGGTGATAAACTTCCAAAGCATCCGTCTTTTCGCCCGTGCCGAGGAACTTAATCGGGCGGCCCGTAATGGCCCGCATGGAAAGCGCAGCGCCACCGCGAGCATCACCGTCAATGCGTGTCAACACAATGCCACTGACGCCGATTTTTTCTTCGAAATGCTTGGCCGTGTTGACGGCATCTTGTCCTGTCATCGCATCGACAACGAGCAAGGTTTCATGAGGCTGCGCCACATCGCGCACGGCGGCGGCTTCCGCCATCAACTCGTCATCAATCGACAAGCGACCGGCCGTATCCAAAATCAGAACGTCATAGCCTTCAAGCCGCGCCGTTTCCATCGCCCGCTTGGTGATCTCGACAGGCTGTTGCCCCGCGATGATCGCCAATGAGGCCACGCCAACTTGCTCACCCAAAATCGCGAGCTGTTCCTGCGCCGCTGGTCTGCGCACGTCAAGCGAGGCCAGCAAAACTTTCTTGCGGTCAACGTCTTTCAAACGCTTGGCCAGCTTGCCCGATGTTGTCGTTTTGCCCGACCCCTGCAAGCCCAGCATCATAATCACGGCTGGCGGCGTCACGCCGAGATTCAATTCTTCAGCCTGTGCGCCCAACAATTCAACCAGATTGTCGTGAACGATTTTGACAACCTGCTGCCCTGGCGTGACCGAGCGGATCACTTCCTGCCCGATCGCACGTTCCTTCACCTTGGCTACGAAATCCTTGACGACGGGCAGCGCAACGTCAGCCTCCAGCAACGCCACGCGCACTTCGCGCATAGCCTCGTTCACGTCGTCCTCAGTCAGGGCGCCGCGACCTTTCAGGCGATCAAAGACGCCCGTTAGTTTGTTGCTTAGACTTTCAAACATTCACTTTTGATCTTTCAAACGAGGGGTCAGGGATCAGGATTTAGGGGTCAGGAAAAAAACCTTACCTGAACCCTGAATCCTGATCCCTGAATCCTCAACGCAATTCGGGCCAGTGCTCGCAACGCGAGGACCGACCTTACACTCCCCTTTTCAAGACCATTTCTCGGCCCCGCCAGTTCGTGTTTTTAAGCATTCCATTTAGGAAACAAGATGTATCTACCCCAAACCCGTCACAGGAGTCAAATATTGCTTGTTTTTGCCTGCCTGCGCGCTAAAAAGGTTAAGAAGCCCTATTTTAAAAGGTTAACACCATGAAACTCGCTCAGCTTCTCCTCATCATCGTCCTGTCCGCCGGAACAGCTTTTGCTGTGGGGCATTATGCCGTTCCATCGTCCGAACAGACACAGACCAAAGAAACGGCCTATCAGCGCGTGATGCGCACGGGGACGATACGATGCCAATATCTGCTTTATCCGCAATTCATTGACCGCGATCCCAATACGAACAAACTATCGGGTCTTTATGTCGATTTTATCGAGGAAATGGGGCGGCGTCTGGGCCTTAAAATCGAGTGGTCGGTCGAAACGGGTGTTGCCGACGGTCTGGAAGGGCTTCGGACAGGGCGTTACGATGTAGCGTGCATTCCTTACAACCCCCTACCTCATCGCGCACGGGCTGCTGAATTTTCGATCCCTGCTTTTTATACGCCTATTTACACCTATGCCCGCGCTGATGACACACGTTTTGACAACAATCTGAAAGCCATCAACGACCCGAACATCACCATTGCGGCCATGGAAGGGGAAGTGGCGCAAACGATCGCGGCAGAGGATTATCCAAAAGCCAAGGTTTTCACGATCCCCAATCTGGCAGATGTTTCACAAGTCATGCTGAACGTTGAAACGGGTAAGGCCGACGTACTGACAACCGAGCCCTCAACGGCTGAACGTTATTTGGCCAAAAACCCCGGCAAACTGAAACGTGTGGATGCACCGCCTGTCCGCCTGCAGTCCGGCGGCGTGTCGGTGGCTGTTGGTGAGGAGGAACTGAAGGCCCTGCTCAACACAACTATCGAATCCATGCTTAGCACAGGTTATGTCGAACGCTTGTTTATCAAGAGCGAAAAGGACAAAGAGCTCTATCTTCTTCCCGCCAAACCGTGGCGCAAAGCAGGAGAATAAGCCCCATGAAACTCGCGCAGCGCTGCTGTTAAGGTCGTTTCTAAAATTCTTCAGAAGACCGCCGAACCAACGTTTTGGGTCGGACGGGTTCCCATACTTTCAGAAAATCGAAGAAGATATCCATCGGGGTCTTGTACAATAAATTGGCGAACACCAAGATCTACATCGCCCGCACGATACCATTTTTCCTCAAGAGGCAAAAAGATGTGAGCCTGCGCAGCCACGGCACATTCATAAAGTCTCTGAACGTCGTCAGCCCCGATTTCCAGATTCATGCCGCGTCCGAATGGCGGGTCTAATGGTCCGGCAATCCACGTGCGAGGGCTTTCGGGAACGATCTCATCCAACATGATCTGAGCGCCTTCACGTTCAACCATCGCAAACCGTGTTTCTGGACGCTGATAAAGAACCTTAAAGCCCAATACCTGCGTATAAAAAGCAAGGCTCGTTTCGACATTTGTGCAAAGAAGCTCTGGGATCAACGGATTCAATTTTGGTTCTTTGCTCATATCTTCGATGGGTTCCACACCTAACTCGCGGCGGCGATGACGGATAGGAACTGATAAAGGCGTTCGGACTTTGGATCTTTCAGGATTTCAGGCCCGCCGCGTTCTTCGATCTTCCCATCGGCCATAAACAAAACCTGGTCCGCCGTGTGCCGTGCAAACCCCAGCAAATGCGTAATGATAAAGATACCGAGATCCTGCCCACGCAGTGTTTTCAGATAGCTGAGGATCTTGGCGATTTGCTCCACATCCAATGCGGACGTGATTTCATCCAACAACAAATAGCGCGGCTTGAGCATCAGCGATCGCGCCAACGCCACACGTTGCCGTTGCCCCAGCGAAGCCTCGTTCGGATAATGATCGATGAACTCCTGCATATCGAAAGCCTCAATCAGCTTGTCCAGTTCGACGCCATTTTCCGCAAGATTGCGCAGACGGACAGGCAAAAGGATGTTTTCCCGCAACGTCAAATGCGGCCATAAAAACAATTGTTGAAACACGGCCGTGAGTTTGGGCCATGGCGGCGCAGGATTGCCCTGTGGTGGCGCAGGAAACAAGAACGTTTGATCGTCAACCTTGATCGTCCCTTTTTGTGGCGGATCAAGCAGAGCCAAACACCGCAACAACGTTGTTTTGCCCGTACCACTAGGCCCAATCAGAACCGTAATTTCGCTGGGCATAATGTCGAGATCGACACCATCAAAAACTTTTTTTCCGTTTTCATAGGAAAAGGATAAGTTGCGAACACTTAGCATGAGTAGAACCAAGCCTCTTCAAAAAACAAAAGAAATGGGATGCCAGCCTTCGCTGGCATGACGTACGTGGGGCGCTGGTTCCAGATAGGGAAAGCCGTGGGTGAAAACACAACACCAGCCGCCGGAATGTCAAACTTTTCCGTCATGCCAGCGAAGGCTGGCATCCCATTTGGTCGAGACGGAAAGACTGATGCGCAATGTGTCACAACATTACCTCTCTGAATAATCGCGGGTGAAGCTTTTCTTCAGCCACGCGGCGAGCAAATTGATGGGAAGACAAACAGCCAAAAAGAACAGTGCCAACGCTGTATAAATCTCAATCGGGCGATAGATAATGCTGTTGATGCGTTGCGCCACGCGGAAGATTTCTTCAACCGAAATCAGACTGGCAAACAGCGACATATGAAGAATGCCGACTTGCAAAATCATCAGTGTCGGTAACAACTGGCGAAACAAGATCGGCAACTGAACATAGCGCACAATCTCCCGCGTGCGCATACCGCTGACCCGCCCCGCCGTAATATATTGCGTTGGAAAATCCGACACAGCTTGGCGCACCACTTCACCCACGCCAAACAAATTGACCAAGGAAAGGGTCAGCGCCGCCGTATAGAACGGATCGATGACGACATTAAACATCGCCTGCGCCGGATAGTGCAACCAGAACAGAATAACCAGCGCGGGAACAGCCGAAAACCCAAACGAGGTCCATTGGATCGTACGCCCCCAGCTTTTGGGACGATGCGCCCCCATCACGCCCAACGCGACGCCCCCCACAAGACCAACGGCCCATATAACGGCGCAAAGTTCAAGCGTGACACTCAGCCCTTGCAAAAACGCGATGTGATAATTGATGAGAATATCAAGAACGGACATAAGCTCACTACTTCATGGTTGGAATGGAAACACCCGGATATTTACTGATGATCTCTTTGGCTTCTCCGCTTTTGAGCAGAGTATGAATGGCCGAGTCAATCATGAACTTCAAGTCAGACTCGCCATGGGCTACACTCATGCCTGTACCATAGGACTGCGCAGGCTCATTTTTACCAATCAGTTTAAGCTTTTGTTCTGCTGTCTCATTATAGACATTCATCCGATATTCAAAAGCAAAGCCGACATCGGCCTTTTTCATCGCTATATTCATGAAATAGAGCCCATCGTCTGTCCCGGTAGGCAAAACGAGCTCTTTCGTCGTACTAAAATGTTGTTGACGAAAGGCACGAGACATATCGCCTTCAACGGTCGCTAGCGTCACGTCTGGTTTGTTGATGCTGCTAAGCCCGGCATCAAAACGATGATCGTCAGCACGCGCAACCATCGACAGCTGGGAGTCGTAAAGAGACCTTGTAAACAACGCCTGCTTAGCGCGTGAGCCTGTCACCCAAAGAGGTACGCACAGGACATCATATCGACCAGACTTCAATCCTTCTTGAAAAGTGCCCCAGACGACTTCCTCAGTCCATTCGATTTTGAGATCGAGCTCTTTACTAATAGCGTTGACATAATCGAACGCCAGCCCTGATTTCTTACCTGTTTTCAAATCAACAGCCAAGAACGGCGGGGAGACAATATACCCACAGCGTAAAGTCTGCGTCCGCATCACGCGCTCAAACGCTGTTTCTTTCTTCACCGGTTGCATCACGACCTTACTTACGCCAAAAGACGTAAGAGCTGAAATCACAACAATAAGAGCAAGGGAAGAAAACTTCATCGGGTTACTTCATCTCGTTGATGTAAGGTTGTGACACGCGGAAGAAGCTGCCCGGTGTTTGCTCCCACTTGTCGATCAACTGATTGGTTACGCCGGAATTCTCTAGCTCCTGCAAGCTGACATCAAGGAAGTCGCGCAACTGGGGATCATCGATGCGGGTTAAAAGCTCGAACGGCATGACTTTCAGAGGATGAGAAGGATCAACATTGCGAATGGTCTGAGGATTGTTCTTGCTGAACTCAAACACGCCATTGGCATCCCACAAAACAATGTCCGCTTTGTTCAACTTGACATTCTCTGCCCCCAATCCGCCAGGAGAGTTGGCGGGTAAGGTCATAATTTTGGCTTTGGGGAAAAAGTGCTTGGCAATTCTTTCCGCCGGATTATTCTCATACGAAATGATCGTGACAGACGGATTGTTTATCGCGGCCAAATTGCCGTCAAAACGATGGTCGTCAAATCGTGCATAAGCATTGATGCTGGCAAACAACATAGGCCGCGTGAACAAAACGATACGCGCCAAATGACTGTCCGGCCACATCGGCGTGCACATTGCGTCAAAGCGCCCTGCCGCGAGGCCCGTATGCCAATTGCCAAAATCTGTTTCTTCTGTCCATTCGATTTTGAGGCCAGAGTTCTTGCCGATCTCGTCCATCATATCGACCGAAAGGCCAGAAAGCGCGCCTGTGTTCGGATCACGGAGCGTCGTTGGGGCAAACACATAATACCCGCACCGCAGCGTGCCCGTACGCATCACGCGCTCAAACGCTGTTTCCTTTTTCACACCAGACACAGGAGACGTTGATCCGCGTCCTGCATATTGGCTTACACCAAAAGCCGTAACGGCCGCCAAAACAACAACAAGGGCCGTTTGCTTGAACGTCATGGTTTAGCCTCATCGGTTACAGGTGTCGCTTCGGGTGTTGCCGCAACATTGCGAGGGGCTACCATATCCATCGTTTCAGGCACGTAAGGCTTTGCCACGCGCAAGAAGATACCCGGCGTAGGTTGCCATCTGTCGAGAATACGATTCATTTCGCCATTGTTAAGCAAATCATCAACCAAACCATCCAACATGTCGATAAGCGCGGTTTCATTCACGCCGACAACAAACTCGGAAGGGATGATCTTAATCGGCTCGCTCACATCCAACGCTTTGATTTTGCCGGGGTTCTTCTGACTGAACTGATAGACGCTGTTACGATCTTCCTGCACCATATCGAACTTCTTGTCCAAAAGGTTTTGAAACAAGGTTCCAAGGTCCGTGTTCGGGGCCATGCCAACAAACTTAGCCTTGGAGAATGTGGCGCGACCCACGGTTTCCGTGCTGTCACCTTCCAACACGCCGATGGTGATGGCTTCGCTATTGAAATCTTGGATGTCGGGACCAAAGCGTGTTTCATCGGCACGGACAACCGGAACCATATCGAGATAGAAGAACGGCTTCGAGAATTTGGCAACGCGAGTAAAGGAGACATCAGGCCAAATGGTCGTACAGACACCATCGATCCGGCCGGATTGAAGGGCCATGACCCAGTTGCCAAAATTGACTTCCTCGGTCAACTCAACCTTGATCCCCGTCTTACGCGTAAAGTAGTTCATCATATCTATGATCAACCCGGAGTAAGCCCCCGTTTCCAGATCTTTGATGACAAAAGGAGCGTGGAGGACATACCCACACCGCAGCGTGCCCGTGCGCATCACGCGCTCAAACGCTGTTTCCTTTTTGGTGTCTTGCGCAACGCCGTTCGCGCCAGAGCCAACAACTTTGACAACACCAAACGATGTCACGGCGGCCAAAGCGACAACCAAGGCAAGTTGCGACAATTTCATGTTATTTCCCCCAATGTTGGCGCGCTTATCCTAAACAGATGTCCCTGATCTGTCCACAAGAACCAGCTTCAGGCTGAATCAATCTTGAACAGGGCTTTTGACACGGATAAAGCTGTTCGGGATGGTTTCGTATTTGTCGATTATTTTGTTGATGGTGCCATCTGTAATCATCTCGTCCAACACAACGTTAAACATAGACAGAAGATTCTGTTCGCCCTTGGCAAAACTGAGCGTGTGGGCATAGGCGCGAATGGGGGCGTGCCCCTCAACACGGCGTAACTTGCCCGGATTGGCAACCAGATAGGGCATGCCCTCCAACGGATTAAACAACGCAACATCGGCCTTGCGTGTGGCCACCGATTCCAACATCAGGCTGTGATCCACATTGACCGGAAGCGAATAGCTCGAACTTTTGGGGAAGACATCGGCACGGATAAAAGTGCTGGCCTCGCCATCGTCCGACACAACAACCTTGATCGACGGATCATTAATCGCCATCAGGTCGGCGTCAAAGCGATGATCGTCGGCGCGGACATAGGCATCCGTGGTGCTATAGAAAAGCGGGATCGTATATTCCATATCCCGCGCCCATGGCGTCCACCGATAACCAGAAAAACAGAACGAGTCATATCGGCCAGTTTTATAGCCTTCGACAATAGTCATAAAGTTGACCTCTTCCACCCAGTCAACATTCAGCTTCAGGCGTTTGCTGGCCTCCATGACAACGTCATAAGAAAGGCCAGACATTTCCTTCGTATTCGGATCACGCGCAAATTGCGGCGGCATCACAAGATAGGCGCACCGCAGCGTCCCCGTGCGCATCACGCGCTCAAACGCTGTTTCCTTGGCTTGTGTTTGCTGGACGGTTGGCGCGGCATATTTCCCGACAGTGAATGCCGTTGCAGCTGACAGGACGATGACGAGGGCAATCTGTGCGAGTTTCATGGGGTTTCTTTCTCTGGTGCTGGGGCAACGGGGCTTTTTATACGGATAAAGCTGTTCGTGATTTTTTCATATTTGTCGAGGATCTTGTTGATGGTGCCATCGGTTAACATTTCATCAAACACGACATCAAACATATTGCGCAAATCTTGCTCGCCTTTGGCAAAAGAAAAAGCGTGGCCATAGGCACGCAGAGAAGAGACATCGCGCACGCGGCGAACCTTCCCCGGATTGGCAACCAAATAGGGCATGGCAACCAGCGGATTGGAAATGGTGACATCGGCTTTGTTGGTAGCAAGCGCCTCAAGAACAAGGGAGAGGTTTGTGTCTGCGGCCATCGAATAATTTTTGCTTTGTGGGAACTGTTCATTTCGTAGAAAATGTCCGCCAGAGCTATCTATTGTTGCAACAGTTACAGCGGGATCGTTAATTGCCGCAAGGTTTCCGTCAAAGCGTGTATCGTCCTCGCGCACATAAACATCCGTGGTGCTGAAATAAACAGGCCGCGCATATTCAACAATCCGTGCCCACGGCGACCAACGATAAGCGGTAAAACAAAAGGCGTCATAACGCTTCGTTTTAAGCCCTTCGGCAAAGGTTGCAAAGCTCACCTCTTCTGTCCATTCGACAGTCAGGTTTAGCCGCTTGGCGGCCTCGACCATAATGTCGTAACTTAATCCGCTCAACTCACCCGTGTTGGGATCACGCGTCAATTGCGGCGCGGCAACGAGGTAAGCACATTTGAGCGTATTGGTTGTCATCACGCGCTCAAACGCTGTTTCCTTTTTGGTGTCCTGCGCAACGCCATTCGCGCCAGAGCCAGCCACTTTGACAACGCCAAATGATGTGACGGCAGCCAGAGCGACAACCAAGACAAGTTGCGACAATTTCACGTTCTTCCCCCCAATGTTGGTGCGCTTATCCTAAGAGAGACGATGCCGCGTGTCCACACAAAGCACGCAAATCGATAGGTTTTTTACAGCCCCAACACAAGCTTAAGCCCCAGAGCGCCGCCGATGGTCACGAACATCATTTTGATAAACTTGTTGCCCTTGTACTTCGCATAGCGTGAGCCAAGAAACCCGCCCGCCAATGACCCAACGATGGTTGGGATCATAACCATCATGTCATAGTAGCCGTTGGATATAAAAAGTACCAAGGTCGCCAAACACCATAAAAAAGCGATCGAATAGTAATAGCCAAGGGCGTCAGCGAAATCGAAGCCTCGCGTGTGCATCGCAAGGATCGAAAAAACAATCCCATTGCCAGCCCCAAAGAAACTTTCATAAAGGCCAAGAACTGGCGCGAAAACGTAAGCGGCGGCGCGGCGCAAAGGGGAACAGACGTGATCTTTGACAAGGCCTAAATCTCGCTTGAAATAAGTATAGGCCACCAGCACCAAAATGACCGAACCAACGGCGCGTTTGACGACATGCGCATCAAGAGAAATGACAATTAGATAGCCAACATAGACTCCGACGAGCCCCAAAGCCGCGAAACCCAGCAAAAAACGCCAATCCACGTCACGGTCACGAAGGTAATTATGGGAGGCCGGAAGAACCCAAAATGTCGCACTCACTTTTTGTGCCGCTGCTGCGACTGGAAAGGGGATCCCCATCCACAGCATAACGGGGACGATAATCGCAGAAGCGCCTCCCCCCGACATAGAGCTTAACAATGTGGCGAAGAACGAGGTCACAAGCAGGATGACAAACGTTTCCATACGGTCTCGTTACTCTGTCTGTTGATAAGGCTTGGCGACCCGATAGAACGAGCCCGGATCTTTTTCATAGCTGCGGATAATCTTGTCCATCGTCTGATCATTCTGCATCAGGTTCAACACACTGCTCAACAGGGTTTGTAATTCAAACGCGCCTTTTTGCACAGCCAGATAAATCGGGAAAATGCGAAATGGTGGGGTGGCCCCAATGTTGCGCAGCTTGTTGCCATTCATCCGATTAAACGCAAGCCCCATGCTGTTGGTGATAAACGTCACGTCAGCCTTGCCCGTCGCCACATCCATAAGGGGCGCAGCATAGGGCGACAACTGAGGCAATGCCGTCAATTTGGCCTTGGGATACAACGCCTTTGCTTCAAGGGCGGGAAAGGTTCCATCGACGCCGGAAATGGATATTGTAGGATCATTGATCTTATCCCAATCTTGATCGAAACGATGATCGTCCACACGCACCCAAAGTCCGATAGGTTCATAAAAAAGCGGCCCCACGAACTCTGTCAGCTTTGCTGTTTCAGGAAAGCCCCACAAGGCCGTGCAAACCGCGTCATATCGGCCCGTCTTTAATCCTTCGAATCCGGTGGTATAAGAAAGCTCTTCTGTCCACTCAAGCTTCCAGCCCAAGCGCTTCGTCATTTCTGTCAGCGCATCGACAAGGATGCCCGACATCGCACCGGTGTTTGGATCTTTGTTCACGACAAAGTCATAAAGGATGTACCCACACCGTAATGTTTGCGTACGCATGACCCGTGTAAACACAGTTTCTTTGGCCACCACGGACTCGCCAGACATTGGATGACGAGCCATCAAAGAACCAAGCCAACCCGACAAAAAGGCCAAGAAAACAAGGCCCACAAAGTGCTTTTTCGTCATACGACTCACTTTCGATTATGGATAGCAAACAGAAAATGCCCCATTTAGTCATATATTTCAACAGGATAATAAGGACCAACGGGTCAGCTCAAAGGGTTCTTGCTTTTTGCCCGCGATTTCCTTAGAAAGACGCTTCACCTCAAGCGGCGAAAGGCGCGCCCAAAAGCTTTGGGTGAAAAACCAATTTGTGCCCTTGGCACCTAATAGACGCCTCGGAAAGAAGCAACGACGATGAAAACAGATACACATCCAGATTATCACGATATTACCGTAGTTTTAACGGACGGTACAGAATTCTTGACGCGCAGCACCTATGGCAAAACCGGGGATCGCTTGCAGCTCGACATCGATGCAAAATCGCATCCAGCATGGACTGGGCAACATCGTTTGGTTGATCGCGGTGGCCAACTTGCCAAGTTCAACAAGCGCTTCGCTGCTTTGGGAACAAAGAAAGATGATGCCGCTGCTGAAACGCCAGCTGCCGCTGCCGCTACCCCAGTTGCCAAGGAAGACAAAATCAAGCTGACGACCACAAAGGCGACAGCAAAGAAGAAGGCCTAAAACCTCTCTTCCCTACAAGAATAAAAGCGCGGCTCTCACATTGAGGCTGCGCTTTTTTATTAACCACAAGTGGCGCGGACAAATTGCAAAAAAGCCCCCTTTTGGGGCGTCACCTCTGAAGAGGGGCGAGACCCATCGTTTCGATGTCGTCATAAATCGATTTTAAGGACCCGTGGGGCGGTTGTGTAGGGGTGCCCGCTACGCCCCTAGCTTGGCCTGTCAAACAGGTGGCTCCTTGGCGCTCTGAGGCGATTTCTTAAAACATGGTTAATATCAAGAGGTTTTAACCTTTTGTTAACCTTGTTTGTTAAGCCCCCCCAAACCTTGTGAAGAAGCTTAGTCGCACGGATCGGTCGGCGGATCGATAATCTGGATGCCTTGGATCATGCCAAAGTTAGGCACCTCCCCCATCGCCAGCTTTTCACGGACCATGGCGTCAAGCCGAAGGATGCGCGCATAAAGAAGATGGGTACGATCTAGCAACGAACGCAGCCCGCCGGGCAATTCTTCAAGCTCGGGCCCCAATGGGTTTTCACATTCCTCACCGCCGGCCAAAGCATATTGAGCTGAGTTAAATTGTTCAGGTGAAATCTCACCAGAGAGCAAGGCCTTCATCGCAAGAAGCCATGTCATGACTTGGATCAACCGAGCGGAAACACGCGTGTGTTGATACCCCACATGAAGATTGTGCGGCAAGTCCTGATGCCGCCCCGATGATTGTTCTTGAAAGGCGATATAGTTACGCGCTTCGACCGTCAACGCGACACCTTCTTCGAAGGTCCGGTCTAAAAGGGTTGCGGTTTTAGCCATATTCTCGCTCCTCGATGGTCTTAAATGATGTCATCCTGACCTTCTAGCCATAGCATAGCGAATCTTAAAAAGAGGTGTACCTTTATTTAACAAGGACTTAAAATTAGTAACACAGCGGATTGAACACGCCCCAAAAACAGCCTCACGACCTTCTGATCGCAAAAAAAGAGGAAAACGCAAGGAAGCTGTAAAAAAAAGCTTGAGGAATCGGGGGGATCAAGACTACAAGGTCTGACCGGATTGTTTGGCCACATCGGGACCCTTTGGGCCGAGGCTGAAT
This sequence comes from Alphaproteobacteria bacterium, assembly GCA_028691835.1. Lineage (GTDB taxonomy): Bacteria > Pseudomonadota > Alphaproteobacteria > UBA9219 > UBA9219 > UBA8914. The sequence goes on from JAQUYN010000033.1 coordinate 18,452, forward strand.
AATGTTCTTCTTTTGGGGCGTAGCCAAGCGGTAAGGCAGTGGATTTTGATTCCACCATGCGGAGGTTCGATCCCTCCCGCCCCAACCATTCAGTCCGTCTCTCCGGACATATTTACCGCCATCTCCACACATACCGCGACATATCGAAGACAGGTTGGTCCCAGAGGCCCCAAACGCCTAGCGGGAGAGCGTGTTTCTGCAGCTTCTATTGAGATATTGAAGCCGAATTCTCCAGAGACCAATCGGCACTAGGCGTTTGGAAAAAAGGTCACCGCCGGATTCACGAAAGACTTCGAATATTTTTATTTCTCGATCTCGCGGATGACCTGATCTGCCATTCTTTCAAGTTTCATTACATGCCTGATAATTTTTCTTGATCCAAAAGCCTTGGCCGCCCGTCGGGCATATGAAGAAAAATTACGTACCCCAACTGGACAGAGCTTTTTTCGTAGCTTGCGCGTAAATATCTTAGCGGACTTCCCTTCCGCAATGGCCTTCTGCCCTATCCTCGCAACCGCTCGTGATCTATAGGGATGCTTTCATACGCAGGTTGGTCTAAGATTAGCCTTTTTATTCTCTAAGAAAGGAAACCCCGATGACCATTATCGAACGTCGCTTTAGTTATGTTGGCCCAGCCATCATCAAGTACGGCATCAGCTATGGGGCTGTCGTCGCAATGATTATCTCGTACACGGCAAACAAATCCATCTTGTGGATGCTTATCCATGGGTGGCTGAGTTGGCTTTACGTTCTCTATTTTGCTTTGTTCAAAGCGTAATCACCCCCACACACCAGCGCGGTTTAGATCATCATCTATGAACCAATAAATTATCCTTTACGGATTTAACGCCCTCAACCCGACGGGCAATCTTAACGGCGCGCGTCGCACTTGATGACGAATCAACAAAGCCGCTAAGCTGAACAACGCCCTGCATCGTTTCAACATTCACCTGCAAGGATTTTAACGCCGGATCAGCAAGAATACCGGCCTTAACCTTGCTTGTAATCGTCGTGTCGTCAACATACTGGCCCACTGTTTCTCGGCCAGAAACCATGGCGCATCCCAGCAGAAAAAAAACGATAGCCATAACGGCCATGCATTTTTTTTGAACACGTACACGCAAAAGACTCATGATCACCTCCATCAATAGTGGTTATCTTAAATCCATCCGTCATGGTAGCACAAAAACAAGTCACGGAAAAGAACAGGTCCATTCCGCTGTGGCACGAGCAAATTTATAAAAAGAACCGTCAGCCGCCGATGCCAACCCATTTACCGCGCACTTCATTAAGGTGATCTTGCGGGCGATAAAGATCGACGGGCAGTTTAAGCGAGGAGGCCGTCAGATCACCGATGGAGGCCTTCACTTGCAAAATGGCCAACGCTTCGTCATGCATGGCGCGGACAAGGTTGACCTTAGCATTCAAAAGTTCTTGCTGCGCATTCAGAACGTCTAACACCGTACGCGTACCAACTTTGGATTCCTCTTGCACGCCGTAATGCGCAAGCTTAGCGGCATCAACTCCAGCCTTGTTCGCCACAATAGTCGCGCGGGCCGTCGTTAAGGCCTGCCAAGCGGTGATCACATTTTCATGAATCTTGCTGCGTTGATCATCAAGTTCCAACCCACGTTGGACAACCGTTTCATTGGCCGCACGTGAACGCGCATAATCCGCACCGGCGCGATAAAGCGGCACCGTCACACGCGCCATTAGGGTTGAACTGTCCTGTCGCTCGGGCAAGGTCAACGACTGATCCCACCCACGCGTGGCAGAGCCAACAAGAGAAACTTCCGGCAACAAACGGCCTTGGACCATCGTCACATTTTCCTTTGCGGCGTCTTTGGCGTGTTGGGCCGAAAGAACACCCGGATGATTTTTAACGGCCCGCACAATCGCGTCATCGAGTGTTTGTGGATCAATCAACGTCAGTTGCGGCTGCACCACTTCCTGCGGCACTTCGCCCACGAGCCGGGCATAACTGGCGCGGCGGCTGGCCAAATCGCCATCGGCTTGAATACGGCTTGCTTGCGCAGCGTTCAGGCGAGCCTGCGCCTGACTAATATCTGTTTTTGTTACCTCGCCAACCTTAAATCGATTTTGCGCACCGTCTAACTCTTTGCGCAAAACGTCTTCGTTGGCGATCATCAGCTCGCGCACGTTCTGGGCCTGAACAACATCAAGATAGGCGCGGGCCGTATCCAGAAGAAGCGTTTGCTCCGCATTCAAAAGGACGCCCTGTTGCGCCTGAACTTCAGCATCAGCAGCGCGAACACTCGCCACCGTTTGAAACCCGTTAAACACAGGTTGTGTGATCGTAATCCCCACATCACGCGGCGAAAGTGTTTGCGTGTTGGGCGACACGGCTCCGTTTTGCAAACGTTGTCGCGAAGACCCCACCCCTGCCACCGCATCAATACGGGGCCGCCATCCGCTCATCGCCTCGGCGACTTTTTCGTCCACGGCGCGAAGCTTGGCACGCTGGGCCTGCAAAGACGGATTGCGCACATAGGCGGCTGCCATCGCCTGTTCTAAGGTTTGTATTTCAGCGCGAGCCGATGTTGACGCGGCCAACAAAGCACAGGCCAGAACAACGGCTGGTATTCGAATGCGAGCCATAGCGGGACTCCCTTACTGCTGAGACTTAAAAAAGGCGGGGCCGGGTTTCATCCCAAGTTTCTTGAACAAAATGGCAGGCGGACAAAACCCCGTGAAAGAGGTTTGAATCATATTGAAGCCAACAAGGGCGCAAAGAATAAGCCAATAAGGGCTGAATACGACAGCCAGAACAAGGCCTAGCAAATTCACAATCCCAGCAAAAAGAAAAACAGCGCTATCAATGGTCATCGGGAACTCCTTTGTTTAACAGAGGCAGGCTTTGCCTCACAGTACAGCGCATAAAGTTCCTTAATCACCTTGGCTGTGCGCACATCGGCCAAGCTGTAATAGATCGTTTGCGACTCGCGGCGTGTTTTGACGATACCATCGCGGCGCAACCGCGCCAAATGTTGTGACAACGCCGACTGGGCAATATTCATTGTTCCTTCTAACGTACCAACGCTGCATTCCCCCTGATGCAAACGGCACAGAATCATAAGCCTGTGTGCGTTTGCCAAACATTTCATCAAAGCGGCGGCCTGTTCGGCCCTGCTGCAAAAGGTTTTTATATTCATATTAGCTAAATTAGCACTTGCTAATATTTAAGTCAAGCGGCATGATAACACCGTGAAAGGAATCCTGCCCATGAGATTTTCCGTACTGCTTGCCGCCGTTGCTCTTCTTCCCACCGTCGCGACAGCTACGGCTGGCGATGCCGTTGTGCATAAGCAAATGATCGACGATCAAAAAGCCGTCATCGGTACCATTGAATCCGTCCGCAGTGTCGAGGCTCGCGCACGGATCAGCGGCACCATTGGTTCCCTTCTCGTCAAAGAAGGCGACCAAGTAAAGACTGGCGATAAAATTGCTGTCATCGGCGACGTCAAACTTGCCATTCGTGGACGTGGACTTGAGGCCCAGCAACAGGCAGCCTTATCTGCCTATGAAAAAGCGAAACTGGATTATGGCCGCGCCGAAGAATTACGCCGCACAGGCTATGGCACGCAAGCCAAGCTCGATGAAGCCCGCAGCGCTCTTGAAATTGCGCAAAACAATCTGCAAGCCGCAGGCGCTGGCCGTCAAGAAATCCAACAACAATCGGCAGAAGGCACCGTGACCGCACCCAATGCGGGGCGGATCTTAAAAATCCCTGTGGCTGTCGGCAGCGTCGTCATGCCGGGCGAAACCATCGCTACGCTGAGCCAAGAAGATTACATCCTTCGCGTTCAGCTTCCCGAACGCCACGCCAAGTCTATACGCGCAGGCGATGCGATCCAACTAGGCGGGCGTGGCCTTCAAGAAGAAGGACTGAGCACGAAAATGCAGACGGGAACGGTCCGCCTTGTTTATCCAGAAATTAAGGATGGGCGCGTCATCGCCGACATTTCCGTGCCAAACCTGGGCGATTACTTTGTCGGCGAGCGGACACGGGTTTATATCTCGACAGGCAAGCGGCCCGCCTATCTTGTCCCCTCTGCAGCCATTACAAAACGCAGCGGCGTTGCCTTTGTTCGGCTGAAAGGCGGAAGCGAAATTGTCGTCCAACCCGGACAACACATTGACGATCAAACTGAGATCCTCGCCGGATTAAACGAGAATGACGTTGTGGTGACACCATGAGAGTTGGTATTTCAGGTCGCCTGACGCAAATCTTTTTACGCTCGCCGCTGACACCGCTTATCCTCATTGCAAGCCTTGCCGTCGGGTTCATGGCGCAAAGCCTTTTGCCCCGCGAGGAAGAGCCTCAGATCAGCGTGCCCATGGTTGACATCATGGTCATGGCCAACGGCTATAAAGCCGATGACGCCGTAGAGCTGATCACACGCCCCTTGGAAGACATTGTTAAGGGGATCGATGACGTTGAGCATGTTTATTCTCAATCCGAAGATGATCGCGTTGTAACCACGGCGCGTTTCTTTGCTGGAACGGATCAAGACGCCGCGCTTATGCGCGTTCATGAAAAGATTCGCGCCAACATTGGCGACCTTCCCAAAGGCATTCCTGAACCCGTTATTATCGGGCGCGGTATTAACGATGTTGCCATCCTCACGCTCACGCTGACACCGAAGCCTGAAATTGCAAGCCGCTGGAACGATAACACCCTTTTCCAAATTGCGCAGGAACTTCAACACGAGCTGATCAAAACTGAAAATGTTGGCCTTAATTATATTGTCGGCGGCGCGCCCAATCAAATCAGGATTGAACCAAACCCTGAGCTTTTGTCCGTCTATGGCATGACCCTCACTCAGTTGGTCGATAAATTAACCGCCGCCAATCGATCAATACAAGTTGGCGCGTTTAACCAGACAGACCAACACACGCCTATCGTCGCTGGGCAAACGCTTCAGGGCGAGCCGGACATCAGCCTCCTTCTTCTCACAACACGTGATGGCCGTCCTGTTTATCTGAAAGATGTGGCAACGGTCGTGGTCGGTGGGGCCCAAGTTGATGCGCGCGTTTGGGACATGATGAAAAATGAAGATGAAAGCCTGACGCGACGCCCTGCCGTGACACTGGCCTTTGCCAAGCGCAAAGGAGCGAACGCTGTCACTGTCGCCGATGATCTCTTGCAACGGCTGGAAACGGTCAAGGGGTCGCTTCTGCCCAACGATCTAACGCTTGCCGTCACGCGCAACTATGGCGAGACGGCAACGGATAAAGCCAACGAACTTTTGTTTCACCTCTTTCTGGCGACGGTGAGTATTGTCATTTTGATCACGCTTGCGATTGGATGGCGCGAGGGCGTCGTCGTTATGGTTGTTATTCCTGTCACGATTTTGCTCACCTTATTCGCTGCATGGTTGATGGGCTATACGATTAACCGTGTCAGTCTTTTCGCCCTGATCTTTTCCATTGGCATTCTGGTCGATGACGCAATCGTCATTGTCGAAAACATTGTGCGACGTTGGCGGCAAGATAAAGGCGCGGATATTTACGAAACCGCCGTCGATGCTGTGTCGGAAGTGGGCAACCCCACCATCGTCGCAACGCTAACCATTATGGCGGCCCTATTGCCCATGATGTTTGTCAGTGGGTTGATGGGCCCTTATATGAGCCCCATTCCAGCCAACGCCTCCATGGCTATGTTGTTTTCGTTCTTTGTCGCGGAGATCATCACGCCTTGGCTTTTAGTCAAACTGTCAGGCCGCAGCTTCATTGAAGGGACAGCTGGCGAAGGCGAACATCACAGCGATGCGCTCGGGCGTTTTTATGAACGCATGGCGCGACCGCTCCTTTCAAGCAAACATAAATCAAAACGCTTCGTCCTTTATGTTGCTGGCGCGACCATTGTGGCCTGCTTGGCTTTTCCAACAAAGCTTGTCACCGTCAAACTTTTGCCCTTCGACAACAAATCCGAACTTCAGATTGTCGCCGACCTCGCCAAAGGCGCGACGCTAGAAGACACCGACAGGCTGTTGACCCAAACAGCCGAAAAGCTGAAAGATCTGCCAGAACTTGTATCCGCGCAATCTTATGTTGGCACAGCCTCGCCCTTCAATTTCAACGGCCTTGTGCGACACAGTTATCTTCGCGGCAATCCCGAACAAGGCGATCTTCAGATCAACCTCAAACCGAAAAGCGAACGCAGCAGGACAAGTCATGAAATCGCTTTGGATGTTCGTACGCGCTTAAAAGATATGGCTCTGCCTTCGGGCGCAACGCTCAAAGTTGTCGAAGTTCCACCGGGCCCGCCCGTTCTTGCAACACTTTTGGCTGAAATCTATGGCCCTGATGCCGCCACGCGTCGAGCAACGGCAAGCAAAGTACGACAGGCTTTTGCGCAAACTGACTTTATCACGGACATAGACGACAGCTTCCGCACGCAAGGGGAGCGGTTGCGTTTCTCAATCAACCAAGAGAATTTGGAGTTTTACGGCGTTGATGAACAGGCCGTATATGACACCATCGCGGCCTTAACGGGCGGAGTCAAAGTTGGCTATTCCCAACGCGGAGGTGGCACGAAGCCCATCGACATCGCGTTACAGCTGCCCAAAGATCAAGCATGGCTTGGCGAACATATTCTTTCCACGCCCATTCCAGCAGGTGGCACAAAACGCGAAGGCCACAATGTCGAACTTGGCGATGTGATTACGATCAAAACCGAGCCAACCTCATTCCCCATTTATCGCCGCGACGGCCACTATGCCGAAATGGTGACCGCTGAACTGGCCGGACGTTATGAAGCGCCGCTGTATGGGATGCTTGCCGTCGAAGAAGCTCTCGATAAAATGGATTGGACCGATG
>JAQUYN010000001.1 GCA_028691835.1 Alphaproteobacteria bacterium
GCGACAGCCGATCTGCGCGTCACGGCCTACGCGGCGGAAATTCTGCGCCGCCCAGCCGCGCCCCGCGTTTGCGCCAGCCAGATCGCCGTTGAAATCCTGCGCGCCAACGCAGCCATCCCTTCCGGCAATAGCCAGCAACCCCTCATCATCATCGTCGCGGGATAAGCCCATGACAAAAAACCAAGCACAACCCGTTTTTGAAGAACGGGAACAGGAGAACACGCCCATGAGTCCGAACGAGCAAATAGAATACTTCCGCAGCATCGGACGCCTCGAAGCGCAAGTTGCCAGCCTTATCTCTGCCGTGTCCGAACTCAAAACCAAGGTGGATGGAATCGATACGCGCCTTGATCAACTCGACCGCCTCGCCAATCGGTGGAAAGGCGGTTTCGCCGTGATCCTGACGCTGGGAGCCATCGCCGGATTCGTGCTCGATAACGTCATTCGCTGGTGGACGGCGAAAGGATCGTAAGCCAGCCCTCCTTCAATCACCCGCAAGCCGCTTTCGAGCGGCTTTTTTCATGCCCAACAGAAAGGAAACACCATGACCAAATCAGATCCATCTCGCGGCCTTCGTAACAACAACCCCGGTAATTTGCGCCGGACGGATACGCAGTGGCAAGGACTGGCCGAAACCCAAACGGACACAGACTTCTTTGTGTTCAAAAGCCCCATTTACGGCATCCGTGCGCTGGCGCGGACGTTGATCACCTATCAGGTCAGTCATAACCTTCGTACCATTCGGCAAATCATCGGACGTTGGGCACCCAGCACCGAAAACGACACGGTGGCCTATATCAAAGCCGTCTCGGACGATGCTGGGTTTGCACCCGACGTTGAGCTTGATATGCACAAATACGAGCATCTGAAAGCCATTGTCAGAGCCATCATTCACCATGAAAACGGCGCACAGCCTTTCACAGACGCCCAGATCGATAAAGCCTTGGTTCTGGCGGGCGTGGAGCCTCCGGCCAAGAACTTGCAACAATCGCGCACCGTCAAAGGTGGACAGACGGCTACAGCCGCTACGGTAGGCCTTGGGGCGTTGGAAGCCGTGAACCAGAGCCTTGATCCCGCCCGCGACACGCTGCAAACGCTGGTGCCTTATCTCGACGTGGCCAAATGGCTCCTGCTGGTCATCACGTTAATCAGCGTCGGCGTCATGATATGGGCGCGGATCGATGATTACAGGAAAGGGCTTCGCTGATGTGGACAATCCTGACAAGCTGGTTCAACAGCAACCTCATCAAAATCATCGGCTGGGGTGCGATTGCCGCGTCTGTGGCCGCCGTCCTACTCGGCGCACGCCAATCAGGCCGCACTGCCGAACACTATGACCAACTCAAGAAAATCGTGGAGATCAAAGATGCCCAACTTCGCGCCACGCTGGACGCTCCTCGCACTCGCGCTGATCTCGTTAAACGCCTGCGAGACGGCAAATTCTAACCCCGCCTGCGTCTGCCCACCGATCAAGGAATACAGCCGTGAGTTTCAGGACAGGCTCGCGGCGGAAATTGATGCTGCACCAGAGGCAGCGGCGTTCACAGAAGCGTTGAAAGATTATGCAGTGCTTCGGGATCAACTTCACACGTGCAAATAACAGTGCGAATTTGTGTTTTTTCTGAATTGAGAAAATATTGCGGCGGGCATATATTGCGGGGAGACAAAACAAAGTGAGGGTCGCCATGACTGTATCTGCGAAGCCAAAAACAAAGCGAAAAGAATATGAGATTTTGATAACTCAATCTAACGTTTATAAACACAAGGTTGTTGCCGAGTCGGCAGAAAATGCGCTTAAGACGTTGCGAACAAGGGTTAGAGCCTGTAATGGTACGAAGCAGACTCCGCCAGAGGCAATCCTTGTTTTTTCATCATGGCCAGACCCAAGTGAGGATGGAGAGACTTGGATGATAAGGGGTGGCGACCTTCCCAAAGACCCAACGGAAAAAACGTGCCACGCATGGGACGCACAGAAAGTTTCCTTAAAGAATCTTCCCGACGGAGTGACAGACTCCATGCTATTTGGTGATACGGATTAGATTGAAACTTCTGCTCTTAGTATTTTTGTGCGCCTTCCACAACCTCACAATCCGTATAATCGAGAACAAACGCGACACTCTGTCGAGCGCGCGTAATTGCTACATACAGTTTTGATCGACTTGTTGCGGCCAGTTCTGTCTGTCGATTCCTCAACCATTTTTTGATTGGATCGGTTGGATAAATAAGTACTCTATTAAAAGCAAGGCCTTTTGATTCTCCAAAATTCATTGTTGGATATTCTCCCGCTGTTGTAGTTCGCTTACTATCTCGAAGCTGCATCGGGGTAAACTTATTTAAGTACCCGGCAACATCTTCATGTTTAATCAGGAACACTCCATCATGCTCTGAGGTCTTCAGATTACCGGATTCTGTTTTTTGAAGATTGGGAAACAAAGCATTGGACAATTCGCATATTTTTGGCGTGCACCGGTAGTTAATGGTGAGGGTCTGCTCATCCTTTTCAATATCGAGGAAAATATCTTCAAAAAAATGAACAACAGCAGATTTTCTGAATTTTTTGTACTTGGTCGCATTGTTTGTAGAATAGGTTCCTTGTCGAGGATCCCCGACTAGAAGAACGTTTACCTTCGATCCAAAAAGAAGCTTCAAGAATTCAAGATCATAACCAGCTAAGTCTTGAACTTCGTCGATATAAACATGGGAGTATATCTGTATAAGTCTTGCAATTACCGCATTTCCAGATTTTTCATTACATCTATAGACGAATTTTGCAATTTTATCAGAGTAGATTTTTCGTTCGCTGCTGAAATAATGCCGTTCAAATTCGGTATCTTCTTTGTAGAAGACTGGCGAACCATTTTTCTTTGTGTATTTCAGTCCTGATTGCCCATTTACAAGGATCATGCCTTTTATATCTGGCTCGTATAGGCATCCTTGGTAAGGACGCACACCATGTTGTAACAGGACGGAAAACCACGTTTGAACGGTGATGTGTTTAGGGATACAGCCCTTTTTCTCAAAAATCTTCGCCTTGATTTCCGCCTCATTGGCCTCGGTATAAGTAGTGATTAGGATATTGGCATCGGCAGAAGCTAACGCCTGTTCAACTAAGAACGTTGTTTTGCCGGAACCCGCTGCCGCAATTATGAGTTTGTTGTTGGTCATTTTATCATTTGATCGCATCCAGAATATACTGGGGAATATTAATATCCTTTTCGGTGTCGAAAATTTTCAGAGCACAGAATGTCTTATTGTTAAGCATAAATTTGAGCAAGTCCTCATCACAAGTGTATGGTTTTTCAAGGACATCATTCAGCTTTGCTAAGTCATTTACTTTCAGCAGTTGAGGTTCAAGCGTAACCCCGTTGCTAACATTTTCATCAAAATAGATAGTAATGTTTTGCTTCTTTTTATCACCGATGTAATTGACATATTTCTTTCTTACCGCTTCCACATCCCCATCATTGTCTGTAACAACAGCAACGTTCTTGTCAATTTTCTCAGCAACCTCTAAAAATCTTAAAAACGAGGTGCCAACCGAAATTACGTCAACACCGTTTTCTATGGGCAATTTACCTTGGTTGTTAAGTCTGTATGCTTTCTGCACAACCAGTTCATCGGAATCACCTTCCACCAAGATTGCCTTGCTACACAGAATCATCCGTAGCGTATCGTATCCCGCTAGTTTCAAGAAAAACGCCTTAGTCTCATCTGATAGCTCGTTAAGCCGTGTGCTTTTCATATTGTTGAGCAATATCAGATGACCCAACCCAAGTTTGTTGGCAACAAAGCTAGAATGCGTTGTTACAATAAGCTGTTTACTTTCAAGATTGTCTAGGATCTTTCCAATCAACTCATTTAGCTTTGAGTGTGACAAATGGTTTTCTGGTTCCTCGAGGAGGATGATGTTAGCCTCCTGCGATTTCTTATGGCTCAATGCCAGATTGGTTTTTACGATGCTTTGCTCTCCTTTCCCAACATAGTGAAAGGGTATTTCGTCAAGATATGTCATCAGGCTCATTTCCCACGCATTTTGCGTAGATAAATCAACCGATATTTTAACTTCTTTGTCTGTGATATTTGCGCTAGCAGTTATCTTGCTGTTAATAGCTTTCACAGAAGGCGTGTCCATGAAGGTTTCCTTCATTTGCCTATGTGCCTGCGAAATTTCTACCCGTTCTTTGTCTTCTAGCGTTTCGCGTATAATTCTCGAAATATAAACGTCAGAGCCATTTTGCACACGAACGCTAGCCGAATCTATCAAAGCAGACTTGACGGGGATGCTTCTGGCGGTAATCGCATCCCTAGCGAATGAACGCCATGTTACCTTGTAATACTCAATGGGAATTGTTTTTATGTTTCCTGCATTCAGAAGCTCTTCATATTCGGACTGATATTGTTCATCAAATTCAATACAGAAAAATACGCCACAATTGCCGACTTTATCGCTGTTGTCATTTCCCTTCAGCAAAGCAAGGGGTGAACATTCCTCTCCAGCCAAAAAAAGCTCTATCAAAATATAGGGTGGTGGCAATTTCGACGATGTTCCCAGACTAGCAATGTATGCCTTTTCAATTTCCCTATTGAAGAGATACTGCGATAGCTCATTTTTCAGATATCTGCCATTCAATATGCCAGTGAGTGCAAGATGCGTTGCCTCCAGTATAGTTGATTTACCAGCTTCGTTATTCCCGACTAGGATGTTTGCACCTCTGTTTAGGGCGAGAGAAAATCGTCCTTTGTAACATTTGAAATTCTCGATGACGACTTTTTCAATATACATGATTATCTCCCCACAATCTCTTGTCGTTCCGGATCATACCGATAATTCACTATCTCGCCATTCAGCAGGAAGTGAATGGCTTGTTCGATGACTTCAAGCGGCGCGATGAACCATTCTCGTGGCGTGTGACGCTGACCTGCGCCATCAAAGACATCAATGTTTAAGCAGGATGAACCGAAGAATGTGTGTAGCAAAAGCTCTAATTTCTGGGGGTTCATATTATAGCATTGATAGGCGGTTACGATCTTGACCGGAGCCATCAAATAAGTGGGTTCCTCTGTCGCATTCTTTATGCGCTCTTCCACAGGCACACGGGAGAAACCGATTTTGTAAAGGTTCTGAATTGACTGTATTTCTGGCTTTTGACTAAGTGAGCGCAGAACGTAAATATAACCGGATTCTTGATCCTCATCAGTAATGTTGTCAAAACCAGCGAGAAGGCGATCCCCGTGTTCGGTTACGCGTCGCCCGTTCTTGTAAAGCTCGGCGGATAGCGACCGCAAAAGCATGTCTGACTCTGTGCCATTTTCAAAGATGCAGCGAAGACGGGCGTTCCTTTTCCCGTCCACCATTTCCCGTTCGCCAACCTCGGCGACGTAGAGAAGGATGCCTTTTAGAACAAAGAAATACCCCGCTTCAATCTGCTGCTCGTTAGCGAATGGGCGCACCTGTCTTTTGCCTGCCGCTAAATCTGCCTGACACTGTTTGAAACGATCCTCATACTCTGCAAAATCATTACATGGTTTTCTTTGCGCCACGTAATCCGGCATCGTTGTTTCTTTGGGGACATTCTTCAGCGTAAAAATGCTCTCCGCATCATCGTTTAGGATGCCAAGATCGTCATCGTCAAAAATGTCGCTGATTGTTTTAATCTCTTTAACATGATCTGGCAGGAGGCCGGAAACGTCATACGGTTTCAGCGCCTCTATCTTTTCCTTGCTCTCACGAAAGCCCTTCAAACGAGCATAAAGACGGTGTTCTTGAACGCCATTGCCAGCCGTTGGCTCCCGCCCATTTCCTTTTATGAACTGATTAATCTCCTCAAACGAAGTGATAAGCCGCTCATCAGCCGTAATCGCACCCGTGGGCTTTGGCTTGACTTGCAAAAGCCCAAGGTCGTCATCCGCAATCAGCTTAAGAAGGGCGTCCTTATCCAACTCAGACCCCCATTTCGCGGCGCTTGCCCTTGATGAAGACCAAGGCCTCGGCCAAACGGCATTCGAGAGGATCTGTAGAGGCTATATTTGGCTCCTTGCCGCCGCTGTTTTTGACAAAGCTTTTGATTTTAGGCCAAAGCAACAAGGCTTCTTCATCCGTCATCTGAATGCGTGTGGCCTCGATGGCTTCCTGAATAACTTTTAGAACGCGAGGCGTTACGGACTTGGAGAGGATTTCAAAGGCCTTTTGAAAAGGATTGATGCTATCGATCAAATCGATGTGAAGATCATCAATGTTGATGAATTTCCCGGCCATACGGATAAACCGCTGGTCGCCTGTATCTTTGATTTCGGCATTCTTGATCGCCGAGTCCACGACAACATACTGACGGATTTCCTCGATTTCTTCTTCGGTAAGATCAGGATATTTGATTTTGATGATCTTGGGGATCATCACTTTGTTGATGACCTCTGGATCAACATTCCCCGGCAAAGCCTTTATAATCTTGTCATCCTGAAGGATGTTGGCCTTCAGGTCATTTAGATCGGACTCAATGATCTCCCGAACACGTAGCGAACTTGGTTCCTTAAACCCACGGATTTTGATCTCGCCGGGTTCAGCTTTATCATCATCCAACAGTTTGGTCTTGAACTTGAAATTAGGAGCCAGAACCTGCTCCATCAGCAACGAACAAGTGATCGCTTTCAGCATATTGTTAACGGAAACCGTGACAAGATCATCCTCAGCATCCGGCTGGGCAATAAGGTTCGTGAACTGGGCGTGTGTTTTGTTCGCGCTGTCACGGGTGCAACGCCCAATAATCTGAATAACCTCGGTTAGCGAGCCACGATAGCCAACGGTTAGAGCATGTTCACAGAATGGCCAATCAAAGCCTTCCTTGGCCATGCCGAGGGCAATGATCAAATCTATGTCGTCGGGCGTCTTGATGCCGCGCAGATAAGCGACAATGCGATCCCGATTGCGAGGCGCATCGTCCACAAGGTTGGCAACCTTAAGCATCTTGCCATCTGTGCGCCGCTTAACAAAGATGACGCCCGTTGCCTCATCCTGATGGTCAACCACGCCGATTTTTTCGAGGATATAATCAACTTCTTGGAACTTGTCTTTTGTTGACTCTCCCGCATTCACGTTTGGAATGTGCAAAATGGTTTTCTTGTCGGTGTCGAGAACCTCGTTGATGGCCGAGGTATAGCGCCCCTGATAGAAATGATACCCAATCCCCAGCGATTTAAGGTGGGTATAGCCGTTTAGCTGTTCATAATAGTTATAGGTCACCTTGCTGAACTTAGCTTCGTCCTCCGGCAACAGAATAGCGACACCATCCCCACGGAAGTACGAACCTGTCATCGCCACGACATGCGCGTTCGATTTTGTCATGACAGAATGAAGGAGGCTCCCAAGGCGGCTACTATCCTTGTCGGCAGAAACGTGATGAAACTCGTCAATCGCCAGAACGGTGTCGGTAAACCGGCTTTCGTCGATCTGCTCAAAGGCAAAGCGCAAAGTCGCATGGGTACAAATGAGGATGCGTTCGTCACTGTCGAGAAAACGAATGAAGGCAGTGACCTTGCTTTCGTCAATGCCGGGGATGCAAAGATTATATTCAGGCTTCGGCTCCCAATCGGCGAAAAAGCCATGAGATTTAAGATCAGTTGTTCCGAATGACCCGCCAATAGATTTCTCAGGCACAGCCACGATGACCTTTTTCAACCCTTGTTTGTACAGCTTGTCGAGCGCGATAAACATGAGTGCGCGGGATTTACCAGAAGCTGGGGGAGCCTTAATCAAAAGATACTGAGCGTCTCGCGCAGAGAAAGCACGCTCCTGCATTTCACGCATACCCATCGTGTTGATTGAGGTGCTTTGACCAGTTTGAGCGTAGGTGACGTCAACAATGTTAGGCATTAGAATTCCTTTTTCTCTCCGGATTTGAGCACAACATACTTACCAGCCCCACCACTTACATATTCCATGATAGCCAAGACATAGTTCTCAAAATCGATATTGATTTCCTGCTGTGAGACAGGTGGATTTAGATACGCAATCTTTAGAAAGTTTATTTTGAAAGGCTTTTGATCAAAAAACGCCCAGCCATCTTGAAATGCTCGGGACCATGTATGCTCTCCGTCTCCTTTTTGTTCAAAAAAATGGTTGTTCTCCAGATCGAGCAGGCTGTGCCTAAAGCCATCCGCTTTGTCCTCAAAAATCAGCACGTCATTATTAACACTAAAAGAAAGAGTATCACCCTTCTTATAGCCATTCTTCGCCAACCAATCCTGATCAAAAGTTGGCTCAATATTGAGGGTTTTTGCCACGTTTAAAATATGGATGCGTATTGCAACGTTCTTAATGCGACCATCCCAATCCATAGGTTCTTGCTTGCGGACTATTAATAGATCGATATTATCTGATTTTGCCTCAGCTATGGCGTTTACAGAAAACCCCTTTTGGGTGACCATCAGTCCTTTGAGACCACTAATGTCCGATATTTTTCGGGCAAAATCCCGAACGCCGGGTATGTCAACATTCTTGTTATAATTTCTGCATTCAATGGCCACACAATTTTTGATGCCCGCGATTTCATATTCCCAGTAAATATCAATCTCGGCAGGCGTTCCGCTTTTTGAAACAATTTTCTTTCGTCTTTCGATAAGCACATGGCCAATCTGACCATTTCTGCGCTCTGCTTCCAGTAGTGCTTGATAAACCATTTCAACAAAGTCTTCATAACTCTTTCCGATTTCGTAGTTACTCATTCCCAGTTCCTTTCTGAGAATTCATCTCTTCGTAGAGTTTGAAGAGGTATTCGAGGCGCTCTTCATCGCTAGTGAAAGGCTTCGATCGGTAGCAGCGCTCGACAGCTAGGTCGAGATTGCGGTGCGCCTCGCGCAAACCATTTGGCATTTTGTCGGGATCATAAAGCTGTGCAATCGTTTTTTCCGAATGCTTTTCTCGCTCTTCAAGAACGGAGTACACATGGTTTGCCAATACGTCCTGTTGAGATGTAGTGAGGCGCGGAATAGGAAATGCATTATAGCACAGCGCTGATGAGTAACGAATGTCAGTCTTAAGCCTTCCTGTAAGAACACGAACCCAAGACAGGTGGATCTTCGACGATATAATTGCAAAAACAAAAGGAGCGGCATTGTACACAATCTGCGCTTCGGAAGCGATGGTGCTCGCTGGAAGGAATGCAATCGGCAGATACTCTCTTCTCTCAGATGAAACCCTTGGAACAATCAGTATCTCTTGCTTCGTTTCTTTGTAGGTATCCTGCTTAAACCTATGCGGACACTCAGCTGCTTCTTGGGTGCTTGGAGTAACACTTGCTCTTCGGAACGCAGAAACTTTCTCTAAACGATCAGCAATACACGGTATGTTTCTCGCTTCAGCAGCTTGGTGATCCTCAATCCAGAGGCACCATCTTTCATGGCCGTTGATGAAATCATTTGAACCAATAAATCTTCGGAAATATTTTTCCGCCATCGGATAATTGCATAACAGGCTCTCCTTTTCTGCTTTTTCAAAAATGAGGTGACCGCCATCATACGGAATGCTTCCGAAAAGCATTTCCGGAATATCTGAGATGGGTTTAGGACGCCTTGCTATAATTCTACAGTCCGCCGCAATCAGATAGTAATTTATGTTGGGTACTATCTTGCAAAGACCGTTAGAAAAAAGCTTTTTGGGTTCATTGTTGCGGTTCCTTAGCCCCACAACAACACACATAACCCCAGCATTTTTCTTTGCGTTGTTTGTCCATTTGAAAACTTGGTGAGCAAAAAATATTTCGAGATTAAACCGTTCTATGTGTCGCCAAAAAACAATTTGTTCTCCTTGTGTAATTGAGTTGGTGGAAACAAAGGCAAACTTGGCTTGTGCCTCGTTAATATACTCAGCAGCTTTTAAAAACCAGCAAGTGATATAATCAAACGTCTTGTGCTCTTTATAGCCAGCGAAGACAGTTTCAACGTCCTCTTTCTGTTCTCTGCTTTGAACCTTTGCTCCCAAATACGGTGGGTTTCCTAGAATGTAAATTTCAGCGCCTTTGTCCTTTGGGCAAACACCTTCCCATGAAATACGCGTGGCGTTGTCACAAACGATGTGGCCACCTTCATGTAAAGGAAGAGCTGGTTTTGCGCTTCCAAACGTTTCCTTGAACAGCACATTCATTTGGTGTTCGGCCAGCCACAGGGAAAGAATGGCAACCTCATGCGCGAAGTCATCCAATTCTATGCCGTAAAACTGCGATAGGGAGATGCGCGAGAAGGCAAGCGTTGGCTCTTTTGAAAGCTCGCTAATGCGTTTGAAGATTTGCATTTCCAGCTTGCGAATTTCCTTGTACGCGATAATCAGGAAATTACCCGATCCGCAGGCGGGATCAAAAATGCGTAAATGCTCCAGCCGTTCCAGCAATTGTTGAAGTTTGGCTTTATTATCCTCGTTCTTTTCAAACTCCTCATGCAGTTCGTTCAAGAATAGCGGCTCTATCACCTTCATGATGTTCGGCACAGAGGTATAGTGCATCCCCATGCCGCCACGTTGGTCGGCATGAACGACCGCTTGGATCATTGATCCAAAAATATCGGGATTGATTTCTTTCCAATCAAGTTCGCCGCACTCGATCATCATCCGGCGCGAACGTCGGGAGAATTTTGGGGCTGTGTAGGTTTCTCCAAACAAGCCGCCATTCACATAAGAAAACGCCTTTAGATATTCGGGTTCGTCCGTTCGTTCTTTGGTATTGAGGATTTTGAACAACCTGTCCAAAAGATAGCCGAGATCGCTGCCCTCGTTCTGGGTATAAGAACCGATCAGACCCGTGAAGGAGCCTTTGGGAAAAATGTCTGTGTCTTCAGCAAAAAAGCAGAACAACAGACGGGAGAGAAAAATATTGAGGCTGTGCAGCTCTTCAGGGGTGCTGAACGGGTTGTCTTTCAGAATTTCATCATAGAGCTTCGCCATGCGCTCGGCGGCTTTGACATCGGCGGGGTTCTCGCTCTTGGCCTGCGCCTTTTCCATTCCCGCCCAAGGCAGAAAGAAATCATAATGACGCGGGAGCGCCGACACGTCTATATCGAGAGGGTCTTGTGATTTTGTATCGATGGCCAGCAGCGTCTTGTAATCCGTGACAATGATAAAGCGCGGATCATGCCGGAAGGTCGCCTTGTCTTTGCGTAAAGCGTCGATGGTTGTGTGAAGGTCTTCGCCGTTCGCTTGTTGGAAGAACAGTTTGTTCTTCAGGACGATCTGACCATCTTTTTTGGAAAGGTTGCGGCTGCCCTTTTTAATCAGCGTGATGGTGCTTTGCTTAAAACCATAGGCGCGCAAAAGATCGAAGATAAACTCATCCGCTGAGAAGTCTTTTACAAGTTGCTGAAGATTTTCTTCGATCTGGGCGATGTTCATTCCGACTGATTCCACTTTTTAACG
This sequence comes from Alphaproteobacteria bacterium, assembly GCA_028691835.1. GTDB lineage: Bacteria > Pseudomonadota > Alphaproteobacteria > UBA9219 > UBA9219 > UBA8914. The sequence continues at coordinate 11,396 of JAQUYN010000001.1, forward strand.
CGCTCTTTGATTATGATACCAAGATCACGTTCATTCAAAGAGGTGAAATCACCATAGGAAACAGCGCGTTAGCTTTTGTTGACCAAATTTCTATTCTGGCAACCGTAAGGCTAATCCCTTATTAATGCAAGCTCATATGTTCTCGCTTTGTTTCCATATCGGCATATACCCCTCTACGGGGCTGCTAGGCCCCCATAGAAGGGTGCTGGAGAACTCCTTACGACTCCAGCTTGCTACCGACGAAAGGGACGCGGGGGCCTTTTCTGTCGAGCCGTTGTGGCGTACCGATAGCGTTGGCGTTCTTGGCCATTTGGATAAAGTCAGTAAGCGGCATTTGTCCTTTGTCGCCCGCATCGCGGTCGCGAACCGAGACCATACCGCTTTCGGCTTCCTTGCGGCCAATGACGGCGACTACGGGAATCTTACGCAGCTGCGCGTCGCGGATTTTAGACTGCATGCGATCATTGCGGTCATCAACCTCAACGCGAATGCCTTCATCTGCCAAGGCTTCCTCAACCTCGCGGCTGTAGGGCAGAACATCATCCGTGATTGGCACAACAACCGTTTGAACTGGGGCGAACCAGAACGGGAATGCTCCGGCGTAATGCTCGGTCAGCATGCCTATGAAACGCTCAACGCTGCCGAACAGAGCGCGATGCACCATCAACGGACGCTGGGGTGATCCATCTTCCGACACATAGTTCAGATCGAACCGCTCTGGCAGGTTGAAATCAAACTGGATCGTGCTGAGCTGCCATTCGCGGCCAAGCGCATCGTTCAATTTCAAGTCGATCTTGGGGCCATAGAATGCGCCGCCGCCAATATCGTGCTTGTATGGCAAGTCGGCTTTCTCCACGGCCTTTTCCAAGGCCTTTGTCGCGCGGTTCCAGTCTTCATCCACACCGATGGATTTCTCTTTCGGTCGCGTCGAGATGTAAGCGGTAAAGTCCTCAAGCCCGAAGCTACGCAGGATGTAAAGCGAGAAATCCAACGCCTTCGAGATTTCAGCGTCGATTTGTTCAGGGCGGCAGAAAATATGCGCGTCATCCTGCGTAAAGCCACGCACACGGGTCAGTCCGTGCAAGGAGCCGCTGGTTTCATAGCGATAGACCGTGCCGAACTCTGCCATGCGAAGTGGCAGTTCGCGGTAAGAACGAGGACGCGCCTTATAAATGTGCATATGGAACGGACAGTTCATCGGTTTGACGTAAAACTGCTCTTCATCAATCTGCATCGGGCTGTACATGCTTTCCCGATAAAAATCGAGATGGCCGGAAGTCTCCCATAGATTGGCCTTGCCGATATGTGGCGTATAAACAAACTTGTAGCCATTGAGCAAATGAGCGTCTTTGCTGAAACGTTCGACGATATGGCGCACCATGCCGCCATTGGGCTGCCAGAGGATAAGGCCGCCGCCAACCTGTTCATTGGTTGTGAAAAGTTCCAGTTGCTTTCCAAGCGCACGGTGATCGCGTTTCTTGGCCTCCTCAATGCGGTACAGATAGGTATCGAGATCAGCCTTATTCTCCCACGCCGTGCCATAAATGCGTTGGAGCATGGCTTTGTTGCTGTCGCCGCGCCAATAAGCTCCGGCAATGCTCATCAACTTGATCCCTTCAGCCGGAATCTCGGCTGTGCTGGCAACGTGCGGGCCTCGGCAAAGGTCGGTAAAGCTGCCTTGGGTGTAAATGGACAGTTTTGGCGCGCCATCGCTTTTGGCGGCCAAATCTTCTATCAGTTCCAGCTTATAGGGCTGATCCGCAAACAGCTTGCGGGCTTCTTCCAGAGAAACATCCTTTGCAACGAAGGGGCGGTCTTCTTTCAAAAGCGCCTTCATTTTGGCTTCGATGGCTTCCAAATCTTCGGGAACGAGCGCCCGGCCAAGATCGAAATCGTAATAGAACCCGTCATCGATGGCCGGGCCGATGGCGACCTTGGCTTCAGGAAACAGGCTTATGACGGCCTCGGCCATCACATGCGAGGCTGAGTGACGGATGCGATCCAGTTTGTTTTCTTGTTCGGACATTTCTTTTCCTTCCTGTAGGGCTGCTCATCAGCCCAAGTTGAATTGTTTTTTCACGATGGCGTTGATCTCGGCTATATCAACAACCCGTACTGGTTTGCCGATGGACTCCTCCGTGATGACGATGGGGCCTTGCGGTTGGTTCGCTGACCAGACTTTTCCTTTGGGCGCAGGGGTAACGGGTCTTTCCGGTGCAAGCTTTGGTTTTCTGGGAGTAATTCCAAACTCGGCAGGATCGCAAACACGGATGATCCTTCCGCAGGATTCCTCGAAGATCTGGATGTCCGAATATTCCGTAATCGCCTGATCAGGTCTTTTCTGTTCCGTCACGGTATGTCTCCTCTTGAAATGACAGTGGAAACCTACCTTGCCGAAACTCTTCCTTGCTCCTCAACGCCTCCTTTCATCGAAAATAGCTATGCTGCAACGCTTTACGGCCTCAAGGCCTCGCGTTTGAACAAAACATATACGCACCGTAGATTTTGGTTCGTTCCTCATGCAAAAGCCTCAATCTTGGCTTTCAGGATATCCGCATCGTTTTCGAGCATTTCGACTTTCTGGGGCAATGCTATCAGGCTCTCGAATCCATCCGGCATCGGCGGCTCAATGCCGAGCGCTTCGCGGATTGTGGGCGCAAACTTGGCCGCCTGCGCGGTTTCAAGAATGATCATGGTTTCGCTGGGTGCGCGAAGGTCAAGCGCACCTTTCACGCCGTCTGCCGTGTGAGGGTCGATGAAGATGCCCCAACGTTCATGCGCCAGCTTAATCTGCGCGAGGCGATCCGCATGGGCGCTGGTGGATGAACAAAGTCCGAGCGAAGAAAGACGCGCCCAAACTTCCGGATAGTCTTTCGCAAAGTCAATTTGCCCCTCAGAAGCCAGCCGCGCCCACATCTCAGCAACAAGCTTGCCGTCATGCGCGGCAGATTCCCACACGGCTCGTTCGAAATTGCTGGCTTTCGTAATATCCATCGAAGGCGAAGACGTAACCTGCGCGGCCTCGGCGGGCGCATAGCGGCCCGTTTGCAGGACACGATGCAAAACGTCGTTTTCGTTGGTGGCCACGATCACGCGCCCGATAGGAACACCTATAAACTTCGCCACGAGTCCAGCAAAGGCGTTGCCGAAGTTGCCGCTGGGCACACAGAAGGAAACGGGATCGCCGATATTCTTGACGGTCTGTAAATAGGCCGAGATATAATAGGCCGTCTGTGCAATCACTCGCACCCAGTTAATCGAATTGACTGCACCAAGGCGGTGTTTGGCCTTAAATGCAGCGTCGGCATTCAATTTCTTCACAAGGTCTTGGCAATCGTCAAACATGCCTTTGACCGCGATATTCAGAATATTGTCGTCCATCACAGAATACATCTGCGCGCGCTGGAAGTCGCTCATTCGGCCTGCCGGGGAGAGCATTACGACCTTCACACGCTCTTTGCCTCGCAGGGCGTGGATAGCCGCGCTTCCAGTATCGCCTGATGTCGCGCCGAGGATGGTCAGCGTTTTGCCTTGTTCTTCTAACGCCCAGTTCAAAAGATGGCCAAGCAGTTGCATTGCAGCGTCTTTGAAGGCAAGCGTTGGGCCGTTTGAAAGCTGAAGAAGATAGAGTCTGTCTTCAAGCTGACGCGCCGGAAAGATTTTGCTTGCATCCTCGCCCTCGCGCACATGGCAAAACACATCGGGCCTGTAGGCTTCACGGGTCAGGGAAAGAAGGGTTTCTTGCGGGATTTCAGGCGCGAACTTGCCCAGAAGGCGGGCGGCCAATTCTGCATAAGGTAGTTTCTTCCATGCCGCCAGTTCGCCCAAAGAAACTTGAGGCCAGACTTCCGGCACATAAAGGCCACCATCCGGCGCAAGGCCTTCGAGCAGGATTTCCGAAAATGAAGCAGGCTTTGCGCCACCGCGTGTTGAGACATAACGCATTAAGAGACCTTTCTTGCTCGTAGAATGTTGCCGAAATGATCAGGATCAAGTGCCTTGCCGTTTGAGTTGCGCGGCAAATGATAATCGACAAGTCGTGAAAGATAAAAGCGCAATGCAGCCAGCCGCAGTGCCATCGGCCACGCTTCTTTTTCGGTTTCGGTGAGCGGCAGAACAGCCTCGCGCGCATCAAGAAGAACCTTTAGCTTTCCTTCGTCCAGTTCATACCCGCCTTCTTTCAGGCACCAATCGTTTGCGACGATGGCGAGATCGTAAAGCAATGGCTCCTCGCTGGCGCAAAAGCCCCAATCAATAACCGCACCGAGCGACCCGTCCGGCCTAAACATCACGTTGTTGCGAAAAAGATCAGCGTGGACGGGGCCACGCGGTACGTCTGCGCCTGCACCACTTTTCCAAAAGTCGCGATGTTCATCCATCTCCTCAAGCAATTCCTGCCGCAAATCATGTTCAAGGATGGCGCAGACACGCGCAGCAGTGTCCTCAAACCAACGCCATCCGCGCGGGTTGTCACGCTGCCAGTCGGTGCATTGCGCCGCCCCATCTTTAGCCATTTGCCCCATAAATCGTCCAATTTCTGCGATTTGTGCTGAAGACGGTTGAGATACCCATGCGCCATTAATCCACGGAAATAGGCAGGCAGGTTTGTCCTTCAATGGCACAAGAATACGGTTTGAATTGTCTTCAATGGGTGGACAGGTCGGCAGGCCACACCCCGCGAGCTTTCGGGCAATTGTCACAGGGCCGAGCGGTTCGGTTCTTTCAAACAACCGCAGACAGGCCGATACGCCATCGGCAAAGTCTACCCGAAAGACACTATCTTCAACGCCTTCTTCGATGGGCGATATGGCAATAGCTTCTGGAAGTTCTCTTTCTTCGAGCCATTCATTGACTTCTTCAAGAGACACAGGTGTCCACACAGTCATGGGCAGCGCTCCATGCAGTTCAAACTTGGGAAATGGATGCAATGACCCTGTCGGGTTTTTTGCTGTTTTTGTTTTTTGAGGGGGTGTCCGGGGCGGAACGTCAGCGTCAGGCGCCGGACAAAGGAATTGACGGCCTCAAGCCGTCGTTTGAAGCGTGCGCGTAGTCTTAAAAGTGGACAGTGCGTTCCTTTGCATAGGAGGACCCTACACAAAGGCTTGCAGAAAAACAAGGATTTTCTTGATTTCAGACGAAGGTGTGGCGCGAGAAGCGTTTCTATTTCTCTCGCGCCACACACCGCCTTCGCCTTAGTTCGTCAAACTGCGAATGGGAGCCGGAACACGACCTCCACGTGCAATCAGGGCGTTCGGCTTGAACGGACTGACGGCCATAACAGGCGCACTTCCAAGCAGACCGCCATATTCAACCAAGTCCCCGACATTCTTACCCGGTACGGGAATGATACGAACGGCGGTTGTTTTGTTATTGATCATGCCTATGGCGGATTCATCGGCAATGATGGCTGAAAGCGTTTCCGCCGTCGTGTCACCGGGCACCGCGATCATATCAAGGCCGACCGAACAGACGCTTGTCATTGCCAAAAGCATTTCGATGTTCAGGCTACCGCGCTTGACGGCGGCGATCATGCCAGCGTCTTCGCTCACGGGAATGAAAGCACCGCTCAAACCGCCGACGCGCTCGGCGGCCATCACGCCGCCTTTCTTGACGCAATCGTTGAGGAGTGCCAGAGCGAAGACCGTCCCCGGCCCACCGCAGCTTTCCAGACCGATTTCTTCAAGAATGTGCGCCACACTATCGCCAACGGCAGGCGTGGGAGCCAAGGATAGATCGATGATGCCGCACTGCGCGCCGAGCTTTTCAGCCGCCTCTTGCGCCACCAATTGGCCGATACGGGTAATCTTGAAAGCCGTGCGCTTGATCGTCTCGGCAACAACGTCGATCCCTTTGCCGCGCACGCGCTCAAGTGCACGTTTAACGGCACCGGGGCCGCTTACGCCAACATTGATCGTGACGTCACCTTCACCAACACCGTGGAAGGCTCCTGCCATGAACGGGTTGTCCGAGGGCGCATTGCAGAACACAACAAGCTTGGCACACCCAATCGCGCCATCTCGTTTGGTGAGTTCCGCTGTCTGCTTGATGATGCCGCCCATCTGGCGGACAACATCAAAATTGATGCCCGCCTTGGTCGAACCCAAATTGACCGAAGAGCAAACAATGGCCGTTCTCGCCAAAGCTTCAGGGATCGAAAGGATCAGCTTCTTATCCCCCGGCGTTGCGCCTTTCTCAACAAGTGCCGAGAAACCACCAATAAAGTTCACGCCCATTTCTGTGGCCGCCGCCTGAAGCGTCTCAGCCATTGGCACATAATCATCTGTCTTGCAGCTTTCCGCTGCAATTGCCATCGGCGTCACAGATATGCGCTTGTTGATGATCGGAACGCCAAGTTCGGCCTCAATTTCTTCACCTACGCGAACGAGGTTCTTGGCCTTTGTCGTGATCTTGTCGTAAATGTTTTTGCAGAAGACCTTAGGATCGGGGTTTGCACAATCGCGTAGGCTGATGCCCATCGTGATCGTGCGGACGTCCAGCGTGTCCTCCGTAATCATTTTTTGCGTTTCAAAAATCTCTTGAATAGTCAGCATGTTCGATTACTCCTGTTTTTGTGGGGTTCACGTTATCGGCTCAAGAGCCGTCGGCACGACGCGGTGCATGGCAAGAAACAAGCACGGCCTTAACACCTTGATCTCAAGACCTTGGCTTTCGCCCTCGGCCTTCAGGCCTTCCTGCAAGGATTTCAGGTTCGTCGCTTCCGAACCAAAATCAGCGACAGCCGCAAAACACGCGCGTCCGCCGACGTTTTCTTGTCCGCTACAAACAAGCGTTGCTTTCTTTCCGTTCAGAACGTCACGAACGCAGCCGCAAACGTCAGAACCTTCCTTGCCAAATGCCATTATGATTGCTTTCATCGTTTCATCTCCTTGTCGAAATGGGTTTGATCCAGCTTTATTCATTGTTTTTCTTCGGCTTCTTATTCAACGAGCCTTTGTATATGTGATTGTTATCTGTCCGTAGTAGTTGGCGCCTCCCTCTGGTTAATGAGAGCAAAAAGCTATTCTCCTGATATGTTGGCTTTCGTGCGGGGCTTCTTGTTCTCGTTCTTTGGAACGACATATCCGGGGGTCGCCTTCTCCCACAGGGAAAAAAACTGGCGGCGAAAGCTCTCTGCGACCGAAGTCGATTTCACAACCACTATCTTCGGCCATGCGTCCTTATCGGTTGGAATGAGGGCGTATTTGTCGCCATAAACGTAGAAGGAAATCGTATCAACGTACTGTTTCGAGATCGTCCGGAACTGCAAACGCGGAGTTGAAAGCTGAGGCTCTCCCACTTCCGTTAACAGGCATTTGATCGACAGGTCATCGTTCTGCTTGAGCAGCGTTTCAAGTTTGGGGCAATCGCCTGCGCCACAAATGTTTTCCAACTCTTCAACGCTGCTTGCGACAACGACGAGCCCGCCGCCTGCATGACGAGTTGTTTCCTTGATGTCGTCGAGAAATTGATCCGTGCCGTCCACGCCCCGAAAGACCGAAATATCTTCCAGCCGCCGCCGAACGCCATCAGAGTCAATAAACTCCAGTCCAGCGTCTTCAACGGCTTGATGAATAAGCCGCGTTGTCTCGCCACGCGGTGAAATGTGGCCAAGCTCCAATTTGCGAATAGTGGCAATGGAAAGACGCGCCGCGTAAGCCAACTCTTCCTGCGACCAATCAAGCAACGCGCGGGCGGCTTTAATCTGTCTTGCACTTAAGGGACGAGTAATCATTTTTTGATCCAATCCGTTAAATCAATGAATGGAGATTGTATTTCTCTCGTCCCGTCATTGCCGTTTCGTCGTGTTCATCTCTGATCTCCTCGGAAACCAAAACACGATGGGCAGAGACGACCAGCGAACGGACAAGATCGCTTTGTCTGTCTGCCGTTTCTAAAAACGCTTCCTTACTCATAAAACGGGACTTCTCGCTGAGCTTTGTATCTTCGCCGCGCAAGCGTCCGACAAAGACGATGGTTTGTGCGCTTTGGTTTTGACGGTCCTTGGTCTTTATGACAGTGACAGGCTTTACAAGACCAAGCGCAATGTTTGCTGTTTCAAAAACTTCGCGCCGTGCCGCTGCTTCTGCATCGTCGTCATCCCACTCCACGCGACCGCCGGGCAAGATAAAGCGGTTCTTGCTTTTGACCGTTAGAACGCGGTTTTGATTGTCGAAGACAACGATTTTGACGTGTTTGGCCTCGCCCGCATTCAGTGTGTTTGACTCGTTCATTTGCCTCATTTTGCCGCCCCCTATAGTGTTGTTTTCATTCTGACCGATGAAGGACAAGACAGCTTGAATCAGGTCGCTTTCTTCAAGCGTTAGGACGTTTAATCCGTTCAAATGAAGAGACAGCTTGCATCCGGTGAAAGGCGTACGTGGCTGAGCGAGGCTTTGCTGCATTTAGCCCTCCATCAAATCGACGTGGGCCAAGGCATAAGCCATGTTCCAGTTTTCAAGTTCCTGCTGTGTAAAGCCCATGCCCGTGAGGTCGTTCTTCGAGCATTTACCCGTCTTACGAAGAATGTTCGCAATCGTTACCGTAAGGTGCTCGTAGGGTGCAAAGGCGTTTGGGTCGCCTTGGATGCTGACTACCATCATCTTGGCTTCGCTCTCGACGTTTTTGATTTCCTGTTCGAGAAAGTTGACAATAGAGGAGTCCAGCAATCCCTCGCCGTTAAGACTGTCGCCAACATAAAAACGTTGTCGAAGATGAAGGCGTTCGAGAATCTCTGTTTTCAGTTCTTGGCTTTCTGGGAGTTCGGCGGGCTGTCCTGCCTTCATCTGCGTTTTGATCGAAGCTATAATTCGATCAAGGAGCCATGTAATTTTCGAAGTGATCGAAGAGCACGATGGGGACACGTCTGAAGGTTCGCCGTCATGGCAAAAAGCCTCAATGAGGCCGCCCATGACCTTGGCTTTTTCGCTGGCATTCTTGGCACCGCTTTGTCCTTTGAGAAGAACGGCCAAAAAACCAAGGCTTGAGAAAAACGTCTTTTTTTCCAGAATTTCCATGTCAAATCTCCTCGTTGAATATCAACAAGGATCACATGCGCGTTTTTTTTCATTGGAAACCACGGTTATTTTTGAGACTTTTTGGCAGTCTCTCTGTCATTTTCTGGCAATTTGGCGTGGCAAAAAGACAAATTGACAATTTTTGATAGAGACATTGTGAAATTTTGCTGTTGCGCTACCGATGGTGACGCAAAAAGAAAAAGCCGCGCAGAATATTTCTTGCGCGGCTTGGGGGGAAGAGGCATAAACTATTCGGCTTGTTCGCAGCGCTCCGCTTCTTTCAAAGACACGCCATGCTGCGTGAAGAAAGAAACACCGTGAATAGAAAATCCGTTTATGATCTTTTCAACCGTATCGTCCGACGGAACATAGACGCCTTTCTCTATGTTCTTGACTGTCTCGGACGAAACGCCGATGACTTTCCCGCAAACATGGCGGCTCCAGTCCAGAAGACCTCTGGCTGCCCTTAACTGTTCGGGCGTTATGACATGCCGTCCGGCTTGATGATTAGACGTGCGCATCCACTTTTTCCATTCTTTTATCCGTATTCATAGGAGCAAGCAGAGGATCTCCCATCTCCCAAAGTCCGTAAAAGCACTCTTTCGCGGAGAGAGCGATTTCAATGTCGTTGAGAATGATAAACTTGTGGTCGCCGTTGTTGTCCTTATGCACAAGTGCCTGCCTGTTCCCATAGACAAAGTATGCCGTTGGGCCTGCGCTGTTTTTAGGAGCAATGCGCGTTTTGCATTGCTGTATTGGCATCGCCGTTCCTTCAAGCCCAGCGAGAACGCACTTTATGTCAGCATGGACGCCTAGACTTTCCATTCTGTTGAACGCGAGATCATTGTCCCCAGCGAAAGATTTGATCATTGTCTCTTGCGACTTAAACACGCCCAGCAGTTCTCCTCCTTTTCTCTTGATCGTATGGAGAACCGTATCGAAGAAAACCTCGCAACTATCGAAGCCATCAATAACCTTGACGTCCATTCTCTCGCGCCGGATGCCTTCTCCTTCCAAAAAGGAAATGCCAGCTCCTTCAAATGCCTGACGGATTCGCGCGGTCGTGTTCTCGCGCGGCGATAGGTTACCGATTTCGAGATTGCGGATCGTGCCAGACGAAATCCCTGATGCTTGCGCTAGTTCCTCTCGCGACCAATCGAGCATACCTCTCGCGGCTCTCATCTGTGCGGCACTTATGAACATGGCAAAAATCTCTTTCGTTCGTAAAAATCAGTTCAAAACTTTGTCGATTTCTAAATCGACAAGAAACTCTATCATTTGTTGGTAATACCGGGACGGAAGCGTTTTCACGTCCTCTCCGCCAAATTTAGCGGTCAGAATTGAAGCAACTGTGTTTTCGCAAACGCCCTGCGTATAGCCGACATAGGCGATCATGCTGTAAACGGCCTGCAACTCGATTTCATTAAGGGGCTTCTCGCCCATTTTCTTGAGAGCCATATAGCCAGAGGTAAGAAGGCTCAGGTCACCGGAGGAAATCTCCCGACCTTCTGTGGCATCGTTGAAAATCTCTTCGGGGGTCTTGGCGGTTTGCTGTTTGCTCATAATGGAGTTTCCTTATTAAGCCGCGCTGCGAGTTGGTTCAGTGGCGCGGAGGAAACGCTCCCAACGTTCTTCAAGTGTCATGGAGCAAGCATGCTGTACGCGGTTATCTCGTTCCCATATATGAAGGATGTCCCAAATGAAGTTTTCGCCGTGATTTTTGTAAAAAGTTTCAAAATCCAACATTTTTGTCCCTCTTTGGTTAGAATGCGTTATCAGACCGCCTTATTTTGATAACGTAACGCAATTTTAGATCGAAAGCAATATAATAATGGTATTCCGTCGCAACGCAATTAGTTATGGTAACTAACGCATAAAACCCATCATGAAGTGCGTTGAAACTACGAATTATGATAAGTTTGGGGGTACTGTTACCAAAAAATGGTAGATTCCTATTATTTTTAGGTAAAATGTTTTTAATTCCCTCTTAGGATTTTGCGTGTTATAAAGATATAAATTAGTTATGAAGGGCATGTTATGATCACGGGAAAGCAAATTCGCGCTGCTAGGGTGCTACTTGATTGGGATGCTGAGGATCTGGCGGCAAAGGCTGGGGTCAATCGGGAGACTGTGTTTAACATTGAGAGAAACTCCGTTCAGGCGCGTCCGGGGACACTCGAAAAGATTGAGCGGGCCTTCAACGAAAATCGTGTTGAGTTCCTAGACGACCAAGGCGTGAGATATAAGCCTGAAGATGTTGTCGTCTTAAACGGCAAGCCCGGACTGAAGCGGTTTTTTGATCTTATATACACGCACGTTCAAATTTCGGGCGGCATTATCCGCCAAAATGGGATTGAAGAAAATCTGTTTGATCGATACGGGGGCGATGTAACGTTGGCCCACAGGAACCGCATGGCGGTATTGGTCAACGCACGTAAGGACATTTTTGTGCGCGCGATCCTTTTGGAAGGCGACCAGAATTTCGTATGTACAAATTATTCAGATTACAGATGGCATCCCAAGAAGATGCCGGACCCGATCCCCTATTATATTTTTGGAGAGACGGTTGGCATTTTCTCCTTCGTCGGGGAGCATGCGCCGAAAATTGTGATGATTTCCTCTCCCGTTATTGCACAGGCCTACATCAAACAATTTGACCAAACGTGGGGACTAGCTTCCGTTCCCAGCACAATTAGCAAGGAATAATAAATGCAGAAAGCCCATGTTAGAAATCTTGAATTTTGTTGCGCCTTTAATAACAAGGAGGAGGCTATTTTTCTCGACGACATGATTGATTTGTTTATGGGCATGAATGGTGGCCACGTTGGAAAGTATTGTTACGATGGGAGTAACTGGGACGCTGTAATCGAGAATTCAACAAACTATTATGTACCACGTGCGGATAACGAACTTGTGCTTCAAGCATCGGCTGAGATTCGTGATTTTATCCCCCAGCAAACGCCTTACGTTGATTTTGGCGTTGGCGGCGCGGTCGCGTTCAAGCATCACGTTCTTCCAATAATCAACCGTCTGAATAGCCCCCTTTATGTGGGTGTAGATTTCTGTGAAAGAGCCTTGGATTCAATTGCCTCAATTCAGAAAGACGAAGATCAAGGGTTTGCAGTGCAGACCGTTCAAATGGACTTCTTTGCACCAAACTCACGGATTCTTACATCAACGCCCTCTCTTGGCGTCATGAACGGGCTAACCGTGACAAACAAATACGGCACACTGCGAGACGTGAATGTTGCGAGTGATTTCGCGCGCGATCTTGACCAATTGTGTCGGCTTACAAACTTTGGCTGGCTCCTTCTGACAATCGATACAAACCAAGACGAGACTTCCTTGCGCGACGCCTATGAAACGCCCATGACAAGTCGCCTCTATCTCAACGTCTTTCACCGCATGGCCAACACGCTTCCTGTGAACGATTTTGATCCGTCACTTTTCGTCTATGAACCTGAATGGCATCCAGAGCTACATCTGTTTGCCCATATGGCGAAGGCAACGGAAGCTCAGAGTTTCTCTCTTGGGTCTCATCATTTTTCTGTAAAGAAAGGTGAGAAGATTCATCTTTTGAATTCTTACAAGTTCAGCAAAGACTTCTTTGACTCTTGCAGTAGCAAGGCGGGGCTGCGTGTGCAAAAAATTTGGCATCACGAAACTCCTATGAAGCTTTACATGCTTGCAGGTAAAAACGCCGACAGGATAATCCAGTAAAACTTTCCCTTTCCTATCGGTGGTTCTGCGCGCTTTTCATCGCCACGTTGTCCCCCACCAGCGCAATAGCTGGCGAACGAAGCGGGTAAAAGGCCGAAGGAATGGGGACTGCGACAACATACTGCGCTCAGGCCGCTCTAGCTTCTTGATGGTTTGGACGTTCGTATTGCATGGCCAGATCGAATATGGCTACGGCCTTGTTGGCTGCTATAAGTGCGTCCGCGTCGCGCCCCGCTCGAACCAAGGCATATGTCCGTAAAATAAATCTCTTGGATTGCCAAAGCAAAAGGCGTCCCCACAGGTTCAGGTTTTCGTCATACTTATCCATATCATGCCCCTCAAATCGAAAATGTTACCAATTCGGTAAGAAATGGCAAATTTGGGGGCGTAGAGTCAAGAAATGAATCGACTGGCGGGGGTTATTTTGCGCGGCGCTTATTAAACTTAACAACATGGGCAGCAAGGTTCACCGTCTCTCGATGGTTCATATGGCCATCAAGCACCTCGCGGTAAACATAGTTTGACCAATCGACAAGCTCTTGGCGGGAAACGTCCACGTCGAGCTTCTCTGCGGTTTCAAATATTGCGCCTAAAATCGTTCCCATAAGCGCATCATCGGCCTTCTTGCCCCCGAATTTCTTGCTAACCGGAAGATCCACGATTTCATCGGCTGTAGCGTCCAGAGCGCCACAAATCCTTAGCAGCCATTCGATGGTCAGCTTGCGGACGCTTTTCTCAAGCCTGTTAACTTGGGCAGTGGACGTGCCTAGCTTTAACGCCAAGGCTTCTTGCGTCATCCCACGCGATTCACGAACAGCTTTGATGTTGTTCGTTACCGTTTCCTGTTTTTGCTTTATCGCCTTCATAATTCGCCTTTATCGCCTGTTTGTGCATCGCACAGTTACCTTATAGCACATTTACCGAAAACTGTTTACCATTTAGGAAATACCGCCTGTTAATAATTTATCTCATTACCATACTGTATTACGCCCTTTTTAGCAGGAAAATAACGAAAGTAAAAGCAAAAAAGAAGAATCCCGCTTGAATCATTTTACCGAAATGGTAATGTAGCCTCACGCAAGGCGGTTTTTCCTTATTTCAAAAAAAGCCCCTTGGCGCGCTTACAACTTACATCATCGGGAGAAAAGATCATGGCGGATCAAGGGGATCGTGCGTCTTTTGGCGTGGTTACACCATCGGATAAAGGACAAAAAGCAGAAAACAACGGGCTGGGCAACGAAACGGGGGGCACAAAGGGGCGAACACAAGCCCTGTCCCTTGAAAAGGGGCGCATGACCGTCCGCGCTTTTATCCGCAAGGCGCAGATTGCCGCATCCGATCATGTGCAGAGGAAGCAAAAGGTTGACTGGTCACAGCGCATTTTTAACGAGAGCTGGGCGATCACAGACACGGACGGGGAACGCTATCTCTTTTCACGCGGGATCGAATTTGCGGAACAGCCGCCGCCTGAAGCCTTGCGCTTTCATTCCTCCGTTCTACACGAACCGACGCACAAACATTATCCTGCGTTGATCGCGGCGGTGACCAATGCCGATGGCTGCCTTGTCGGCATTCACCGCACCTATTTGCAGCCGGGCGGGAAAAGCAAAGCTGACATCCCCTTCGGCGGAACCAAGCGGATGCTGGGCGACTGCTACGGCTCCTTCGTTCGACTTTCTACAAACGTCGAAAAGAAACTAGTCATTACCGAAAGTATCGAGACAGCCCTGACCATCATGCAGGCCTGTCCTGAATATCCCGTCTGGGCAGCCATGTCACTTGGTAACATGAAGGCTCCCGTGCCATCGCACGTTCAGGAAATTATCCTTTGCGCCGATGGCGACAATCGTGACCCGAACGCAGCCGAACGCCTCCTCATGGATGCCGTGCGCCTTCAGCAGGAGGCCAACCATCGCGTGTTGATCGCGCGACCACCGCAAGGGTTGGACTTCAACGATTTGCTGTTGACGGAGTGATGGTCATTTGCGCGTCCTCGACCTTTTCTCCGGCATCGGCGGCTTTTCTCTCGGACTTGAAGCAGCAGGAATGCGAACCGTCGCTTTTTGCGAAATCGAGCCTTATTGCCGTGCCGTCTTGCGAAGGCACTGGCCGAACGTGCCGATCCACAAGGACGTGCGCGCGCTCGACGGCGGGCAATACAGGGGCACAGTCGAGCTTATTTGCGGGGGATACCCATGCCAGCCCTTCAGCATGGCAGGACGCAGGCGTGGCACAGAAGATGAAAGACATCTCTGGCCGCAAATGTATCGCCTTGTTCGAGAGATCAAACCGCGATGGGTCGTTGCCGAGAATGTTGCTGGCCATATTAGCCTCGGCTTCGATGAGGTTACCACATCGCTGGAAGCTGAAGGCTTCACCGTCTGGCCGTTTGTACTTCCAGCTTGCGCCGTTGGCGCCCCGCACAGACGGGATCGAGTCTGGATTGTGGCTCACGCCAACCACAACAGCCATTGCACAACGCAGCCAAGCAGCCATGAGCAAGCGGCAGGCTTGGAGGAATGCGTCGGGGCGCAAGACCGTGCCACCGGGGAACCTTGCCGAGCAATTGACGGTATCCGGCGTGATGCCGTGTGCGGACATGATGAAGCCCTCTCTGCTGCCGACACCACGCGCAGGCAAGCAATCGGGCAAGAGCGGCGAGGGTTTTTCAAAGACACTGCTGGAAGCCCTGCTGCCGACGCCATCGACGAGCGATGCGAAGGGATCTTCGGCGAAGAGGTTTCGGGGCAGTCCAGAATCTCACGGAAACTTGCGCGAGGTCTTAAGAGATGGACCGACGGATGGCCAGTATCCGCACCCCGCCTTTGTCGAGTGGATGATGGGATACCCCATCGGACACAGCGTTTGCGCGCCCTCGGCAATGCCATCGTCCCGCAAATCCCGTTCCTTATCGGGCAAGCCATCCTGCAATACGAGCGGGAGGCAAGGTCATGACGTATGAAACGCTTTTCTCGCGCTGTACGTTTCTTGATTGCGACAGAGTCGTCCCGAACAGGGTAGCCCCCATCGAGCATGTTACGCTGGGTGAAGCTATCGACTTACGCCACAGGGACGCATGTGGCCAAGGACGCATCAGCGAGGAAAGTTTTCAGAAGATCCGCGACTTTCGCGCCAAGATGGCGGAATACGACAAACAATGGGGTCGGAAATGAACAACCCGAACCCTTGGAGCAAATTTTTCTGGAATGACTGGGAGAATGACCCAGCCCTACGCTTGTGCTCATTGGCAGCACAAGGCCTCTGGATGCGGCTTCTCTGCATCGCGGCAAAATCCAGCCCGACTGGCTTCGTAATCGTAGCAGGACGACCTTGTTCCTCGACGGACATCGCTCTTTTGACCGGTGTGGCCGAACAGGAAGTCGAAACGCTTATCGGTGAGCTTTCTCGGAACGGCGTTTTTTCCCGCGACACACTGGGCCGCATGTATTGCAGGCGCATGATCCGCGACAACAAGAAACGAAACAAACTGCGCCAAAACGGCGCGAAAGGAGGACAAGCCAGCTTCTTGAATGGTAAGGGCGTTTTCGCACCGACCGAGCAAAAAGCCGAGCAAGCAACCGAGCAAGCCACCCAGCCCCAGAAGCCAGAGTCCAGAGTCCATAAGCCAGAAAGAATAACCCCCGAAGGCCCCCCTGTGGTTTTGGCACAATCGAAACCGAAAGCGGTTGTCCATGCGCTGGCTTCCGATTGGTCTTTGCCGGAGGAATGGAAGGTCACGTCCCTTGAACGCAATTGGGGATCTGCGGCTATCGACAAACAAGCCGTAAAGTTCAAGCAGTATTTTGGTTTTGGCAAAGGCAGCGACATCAAGCGCAGCGAAAAAGGCTGGCGTCAGACATGGCTCAATTGGCTTGATCGAGCGTTGAAGATCGATCCTGATGCGGCAACCTTTGGGAAGGCGGATAGTCCGGCAGTTCCTACGAGCTATCCGCCCTTGCCGGAAGCCGTGCGCCAAAAACTGAAAGGGCATTTTGCCTTCAACGAAAGTTTCATTCAGCGGTGGCTTGCGCCGTGCGTCTTTGATCTTGACGCTGGCACCATTGCCGCGCCGTCGCGCTTTCAAGCCGACTATCTCGAAACACATTACGGGTCGAGCCTGCGCCATGCTTTGGGCGATGGGCTGCAAATCCTCGTTTCCAAGAAAATAGGAGTGCTATGATCCTGTATCCATCACTGACGGGCGACGGACGGGCGTATGCGCTCGGCATACAAAACCAATCCTATTTGGATATATTCCGACTGGCTGTTTCCATATCGGCAACAAAAGCCGGAATTTCTTCAGGAAAATCAGTCATAAATAACGGAATATCAACCATACCGTGCCATACTGATCGAAACTGGCAGGAGATGCTGTGCCGCCGGAATGCGGAGGCGCAGCATGGCTAAACGGCGACGCAAAAAAGTGCCACTTCCTGCCCGCCAAGGAGAACGGGCAACGATGGAAAGACGCCTACAATTGGGTGGCGTGGTAGCGGAAGTTATTGATCGCGATTTACGTGGGAACCCCTTTATGAAGCGTGATCGAGCGCGGTGTGAATGTGTGCTCGATGATTATCTCTATCGCCTTCTTCTCACCTTGTCCGAACACGAAGCAGGTATGAAGTTCCGCTGCGCCTATCTGCGCGGCGTTTGCCGTGTCATGGTAGACGATCCCAGCGGGGGTGGCGAGTATGATCCAGAAATGGCCATGCTTATCGTGCCTATCAGCGAAGAGATTTTGCGCGAGGCGTACAAGGTTTTGACCAAAGCGCAGAAAGAAATCATGATCCGCGTTTGCGGGCACGGTGAATGGGCGGGCGGCACCGATAAACTTGAAACGCTTCGTCGCGCATTGGAACGTTTGGTCACGCTTTGGAAGCTCTGAGAAATTATTTTTCAGATCATTGCATTTTCCCTATTGACGATCCCATGTTTTCTGTTACCGTTTCGGTAAGGTCGGGAGACGTGGGAAAGGAAGCCGCAGAAAGATTTTCTGGGGCTTTTTTGATGGCCTTTTCCTCCCGCCGCGCACTGCCTCTCTAGGCTGCAACCTCTTGACAATCAAGGTACTTCCAGCCCGAAAACCTATGCGGGCGGGCGTAGCGCGGAACGTTTCTAGCGACAGAATCAAAAAAGGGTGGACACTTTCCCAAGAGTGGACAGGTGGACACTGTCCTTTTGTCCACTTGCGAGGACAGCGCGGAGGTTTGCGATTTATGGACACAAAACTTCCACGCATGGCCGAGCGTATTGAGTTTTGGCCTACATCAAAACTTCAGCCTTATGAAAAGAACCCACGCCTTCACAGCGACGAACAAATTAGCCAGATCGCCGCGAGTTTCATTCGCTTCGGCATGGTGATGCCAATCCTCGTCGATAGCGAGGCGGGCGTGATCGCTGGGCATGGGCGGTTGGAAGCGGCAAAACTCGTTGGCCTCAAGAAAGTTCCCGTTGTCGTTCTCGATGGACTAACCGAGGAAGAAAAAAGCGCCTACGTCATCGCCGACAACAAGCTGGCCGAAAACGCGAGCTGGGATAAGGAACTTCTGGGCGAACACGTCGAAGTCCTGTTAGCCAAGGATTTTGATATGGGCGTTATCGGCTTTTCTAAAGACGAAATTGAGCGGCTTTTGCACGAAGCCCAAGACGATTTGAGCGACGGGTTTGACGGCAAAGATGCCGACGAACATCAAGAAGAGTCCGACACGCAATGCGTCGTTGGTTCCTACCGTCTCCCCGTTTCACGCGATGATTATCTGCGTTGGCACGATTCCATTCGCGACGCCGTTGGCTTTGAAAAAGACGCGATTAAGAAAGAAATCAGGAGGCGGTTGAAATTATGATCGAGCTTGTTCCGATTAACGACGTGCGCCCCAGCACATATAACCCCCGCAAGTCCGATCCCATTCGCCTCAAGATTATCGAATTATCTCTTCGCAAGCTGGGCTGGCTTCTCCCCATTTACGCCGACAAGGATGGAGAGATTCTTTCCGGCCATCAACGCCATCTTGTTGCGACGCGCATGGGCATGACGGAAGTGCCCGTTTGCTACATTCCGCGCATGACGCTGGAAGAGCGTAAAGCCATCAACGTCGCGTTCAATCGCGGCACGAACGATATGCAGAACTCGGACGCGCCCGACACGCTGAAACAGGCGCTTGAACAATGTAACGTCTTTGACATTGCCGCCGAGCTTCCCGATCAAACGGATGTCTGCCCTTGTTTGAATGTTGAAACAGTTCCTCTCGCGCCGCTCTTGAAAGCCAACAAAGGGCGGTGGGTTCCTTACGCCCGCAACCTCGCGCAAATGCTTCGCAAGCGAGGCATTCAAATGCCAATCATTGCCACCCGCGATCACAAAATCATCAACGGGATTGGGCGGCTGGAACTGGCAGCGGATCGTGGAGAAACCCACGTCTCGGTAGTCTGGATCACAGACACACAAGCCGAGCTGGCACAAGCTATGTTGAACTTTCTTAGCATGGATTTTGATATTCATACCCGTTACGCCGACTTGCTGCGCTATAACTCCTTCCGGCGCGTCCGGCGGGTGCGCTCCGAGCTGGGTTGGGGTTTCATTTTTGCCCATTACAAGAAAACCGCCGTCAAGGAATATGACGTTACCGACCCTAAGAACGCAGCACACTGGAAACAACTTTACGGCACCTCGGTGGTAGATTTCGGCGCGGGGCATCTGACCGAAACACAAATATTGCGATCCATCGGGGTTCGCGTCTCTCCATTCGAGCCTTTTCGGATCGGCGACACGGATGAAATCGACAAGGCCGAAAGCCTGCGTGTTGCGCGCGCCTTTCTGGCCGACGTTGCGGCGGGCGTGAAATATGACTCCGTCTTCATTTCATCGGTCTTGAACAGCGTCCCCTTCAAAGAGGATCGGGAACATATCGCCTGCCTGTGCGCCGCGTTGTGTGGCCCCAAAACGCGGCTTTATGCGGCGGCCTCCTCGCGGGGTCATTCCAACTGGCGCAATGTCGCCGGAGGCAATCAAATATCCGAGCGTCGCCTGAAAGAATGTATCTTCCGGCTGGAATATGAGGGCGGTATCACGCTGGGGGATTTTCAGGCCAAGCCAAAGGTTCAGAAGTACCATTCACAGAAAGAGTTTTACGATCTATTCAGCCCGTTCTTTGCGCGGGTGCAAGTCGAAGACAAAGCCAACAACGTCACGGCGATTTGCGGTAGCCCGCTGCCCGTTGACGCGAAGAAATTAAAAGCAGCTATCGCTTTTGAGTTTGATTTACCGTATCCTGATGGCAGTCGCATGGGGTTGGTGGACGAAGCCGTCGCCGCCTATGAAAAGCGGCTAGGTATTACGTTATGATCATTTTGTTGGACTTGAATTTTACGCTGGTTTCAAACAGTCACGAAAAACTGAAACCCTTTGCTCGTCAGATAGAAAACGAAACCTACTGCTTCGACCTTCTCAGCCGGATCAAACACGCCACGGTCATATTGATTACGGCGCGCCCCGCCATGCACAGTACGGCGACGCTCAAAAGCATAAAAGCAAAGACGGGTTGGAAGCCAGACGCGGCTTACTTCAACGAATGGTTCTTTTCGCCGCCTGCCTGCAAAAAGAAGATTCTTGAAACCTACATCTTCCCGAAGTTTGGCGCGAACCCCGACACCTACGTTGCCATTGAAAGCAACCCCTCGACCCGCGCTATGTATGAAAAGCTCGGCATCGTTGCCCTGACAAGAGACACGGTTCTCGAAACCTTCCGTCCCAAAGACTAATCCCCCCAAACAACTTAAAATGTGAAAGGAGGCTCTGCCATGCAGATCCCGAAAGAATGGACGTTTGCCAATAAGGATGTTGCCGAAGGCTTTGATCATCATGTCCGCGAGCAATTGCCGTGGTACGATCTTCTGACCTCCGCCGTTTCATATATCGGGCGGCATTACATCCCGCAGGGCGGTCTTGTCTATGACATCGGCGCATCCACGGGCAACATTGGCCGTGCCTTGCAATCGACCCTCGACTCTCGCGGGGCCGAGCTTGTCGCCATTGAAGAAAGTGCCGAAATGGCCGCGCTCTATGATGGCCCCGGATCGCTGGCTATCACGAACGCCTTGTCGTTCCCGTATCAGCCTTTTGATCTAGCCATTTGCTTTTTGGTCCTCATGTTCTTCCCGCCAAGCCAACGCGAACGGTTCCTTGACAGGCTGAAGGAAAACCTCCGCCCCGGTGGCGCGATCCTCGTGGTCGATAAATGTGAGGCTGTGCAGGGCTACCCCGCAACCATCCTCTCTCGCATTGCTCTGGCTCATAAGATCGCGGCGGGCGTAAAGCCGGAGGAGATTATCGCTAAGGAATTGAGCCTGAGCGGCGTTCAAAGACCCATCGATCCAACCATCTTGGGCGACGAGGCCATTCCGTTTTTCCGCTTTGGCGAGTTCGCCGGATGGATCATCGACTACAACAGCCTTCATAGAACCTGAAATGAACGATGGGACTTTCAATCCGAGCCTATGCCGCGCATCGGGGATGCTCGAAAAGTGCCGTGATGAAAGCCGTCTCGCGGGGGCGTATCTCCCGCGACCCCGACGGCAAGATTGATCCCATTCAAGCCGACCGCGAATGGGAACAAAACAGTGATCCGGGGCAAGTGGAAGCGCAAGGCGCGGAAAAACCCGCCCTACAGACGAAACTTAAAGCGAAAGCGGAAAGCTCTTCAGAAACCCCATCCAACGAAGGCCCGACCTATATCCAAAGCCGCGCAATCCGCGAGCTGTACGTCGCGCGGCTGCGTAAGATGGAATATGAGGAAAAAGCGAACCGCCTCGTTCCCCTCGATAAGGTAACGGTACGTTGGTTCAACCTCGCACGGCAATTACGCGACCAGCTTTTGTCTCTTCCTAACCGCATCGACGCCATCCTTGCCGCCGAAAGTGACCGTTTCAAGGTCAATCAGCTTTTGACCGAGGAGATCACGCGCGTGCTCGAAGAGTTCTCTAAATCTGACCCCGCGAATCTCTGATGAATAGCGCGCAGGAAGTTGCCTACATCCTTTCCTATCTGGAAGGGCTGAAACCCGATCCCGTGCAAACGGTATCGACATGGGCGGATGAGAACCGCTTTCTCTCCGGCAAGGCGGCCTCCGAGCCGGGGCCGTGGCGCACAAGCCGAACGCCTTATATGCGCGAAATTATGGACTGCCTTTCGGCCTGTTCTCCGGTAGAGCGGGTCGTTTTTATGAAGGGCGCGCAGGTCGGCGGGACAGAATGCGGCAATAACTGGCTGGGTTATATCATCCATCATACGCCGGGGCCGACGCTTTCTGTTCAACCGACCGTAGAAATGGCCAAGCGCAATTCCAAACAGCGCATTGATCCGCTTTTGGAAGAAAGTCCAGAACTTCGCAAACTTATCAAGCCCGCAAGGTCCAAGGATTCCGGCAACACGATTTTGGTCAAAGAGTTTCCGGGCGGCATCTTGGTGATGACGGGCGCGAACAGCGCGGCGGGGCTTCGCTCCATGCCCGTGCGGTTTCTGTTTTTGGATGAAGTTGATGCGTTCCCCGGCGACGTGGAAGATGAAGGCGATCCCGTAGCTCTGGCCGAGGCGCGCACCCGCACTTTTGCGCGGCGCAAGATTTACATTGTCTCGACGCCGACGGTGAAAGGCCTGTCACGGATTGAACGTGAATACGAAGCCAGCGATATGCGCCGCTTTATGGTGCCGTGTCCTTTGTGTGGGGCGTTTCAGTGGCTCAAATTCTCGCAACTCAAATGGCCTCACAACGAACCCGATAAAGCGGCTTATGAATGCGAACATTGCGGCCAGCTTTTTGCCGAGCATCACAAAACAGAAATGCTCGCGCATGGTTATTGGGAAGCCCACGCGGAAGGCGATGGGCGCACGGCAGGATTTCACATCTCAAGCCTCTATTCGCCGCTCGGCTGGCGAAGTTGGGCAGAGATCGCGCGCGCATGGCTCGACGCGCAAGGTTCGGATGCGTCCATCAAATCGTTCAAGAACACCGAGCTTGGCGAGACCTACGTTGAAAGCGGTGAAGCCCCAGAATGGCATCGCCTCTATGACCGCCGTGAAGATTATCGCATTGCTACCGTGCCGATGGGGGGCTTGTTCCTCACGGCTGGTGCGGACGTTCAGAAAGACCGCCTTGAACTGGAAATCGTGGCATGGGGCCGCGACCGCGAATGCTGGTCGGTGGATTACCGTGTCTTGCAGGGAGATCCTGCCAAGGCCGATGTGTGGATCGCGCTGGATGCGGTTCTGGCCGAAAGTTTCACACATGAAAACGGGGTCAATCTCGCGATCCTGAAGTTGGCCATCGACACGGGCTATGCAACGCAGGAAGTTTACGACTGGGTACGCCGTCAGCAAGGGGATAGGGTACTAGCGATCAAGGGCGTTGACCGCCTTGGTGCGCCCTTGGGCGCGCCCAGCCATATGGATGTGACGGTTGAAGGGAAACGCAAGCGCCGTGGGCTTCTGGTGTGGCCCGTGGGATCGTCTTTTACCAAGTCCGAGCTTTATGGATGCCTTCGCAAGGACGCGCCGACGGACGAGCAAAAGGCGCAAGGCATTCGCTATCCGGCAGGCTATTGCCACTTCCCGAAATACGGCGAGGATTATTTTAAGCAACTGACGGCGGAACGGCTCGTCACCAGCAAAAACAAGCGGGGCTTCCCCTTCCGCGAATGGCGCAAAGAACGTGACCGCAACGAAGCGTTGGACTGTCGCGTGTACGCGCGCGCCGCCGCCGCAAGCGTCGGTATCGACCGCTTCAATGAAACTGTTTGGCTCCGTCTTGAAACCGCTCTCGGCATTGTCACTGAAGTCACCAACCCCGCGCCCGAAGTCAACACAGCGCAGTCCAAGTCAACATCCGCCCCGCAACGCCGAACAATAAGGAGCAGTTATCTATGACGCTCCCTGATCTTGATAAATATCGGAAAATGGCAGAGGGTTTTGACTTGTCTGATGAGCAAAAGGACGAACTTATCATGACTGTGTGGAATATTATGGGGCAATTTGTTGATCAAGCCTTTGGTGTCCATCCAGTACAATTGTGCCAAAAGAATCGTGAAAGCAAGCATTTGACCCAATGATTTTATGGCTGTTTGTGTTATCATGGTGCGGGCAACGAAACAGATAAAAGTGAGAAAAATGCCTATTCAGTGCGTAATTTATTGCCGTACAGCTTGTGTCCCACAAGAAGGGCTAGACATAGAGGCGCAAAAACAAGAACAATTTTGCCGCGACTATGCGGCGGCATACGGGAACGAGGTTGTCGAAGTTTTTTGCGACTCTGGCGTGTCAGGTCTTTCAGAAAACAGATCGGGCTTTAATGCAATGCTGGATTTTCTGGGCCAACAACAAAAACCGTTTGCCGTCTTGATTGCTTCGCGGGATAGGCTCGCGCGTGATCTTGATTTGCTTCTGGCGTTGGAGAAAAAGCTCTCCGATTTATGTGCTCCCCTTGTTTCCGTGAATGAGGTGCATCAAAAGGTCGCATGATTAAATTTGCTGTCACTTATTGCCGCGTTTCCAGTGCCAAACAGGTCAAAGAAGGCCACGGCCTAAGTTCGCAAGAAACGCGATGCCGCGAATATGCTAGGCACAAGGGCTATGAGGTCATCGAAACGTTTTTCGATGAAGGCATTTCAGGAAGCCTTATCGAACGCCCCGGCATGCAGTCCATGTTGGGGTTCCTGCGCAAGAGAAAAGGCGAAATTATAGCCGTCATTATCGACGACATCAGCCGTCTTGCGCGTGGACTTGAAGCGCATCTGGATTTACGAACTTCAATCGGTGCCGCTGGCGGCAAACTGGAATCCCCATCTATCGAGTTTGGTGAAGATTCCGACAGCATCCTAGTTGAGAACCTTCTGGCCAGTGTTTCGCAACACCAACGGCAAAAGAACGCCGAGCAGGTCAAAAACCGCATGCGGGCGCGCGTGATGAACGGGTACTGGACAGGAAAAGCTCCGTATGGTTATCGCTACAAGTCCATGCCTAACCACGGCAAGCTGTTGGTTCGTGACGAACCTTTGGCTTCAATCGTACAGGAGGCTTTGGAGGGCTATGCTTGTGGGCGTTTTGAAACACGACCGGAGATAAAATACTTTCTGGAAAGCCACGCCGTCTTTCCCAGAGGATATAATGGGCGAGTTCATTATCAGCGCGTTGACGACATGCTCAACAATGCCCTGTACGCAGGATATGTTCATTTTCCACGATGGGATGTTCATTTCCAACCGGGAAAACACGAAGCCATAATCAGCCTTGAAACGTGGCAAAAGGTTCAAGATCGCTTGAAGGGTCAGGCCAAGGCACCAGCCCGCGTGGATGTACATGACGATTTTCCTCTGCGCGGATTTGTGGTCTGCGCTTGCTGCGGACAGCCTATGACCGCTTGCTGGTCGCGAGGGAGGAAGAAGGCTTATCCCTATTACCTTTGCCAAACGAAGGGGTGTTCCGAATACAAAAAATCTGTCCGCAAGGAGAAATTGGAAACAGAGTTCGAAATCCTTCTGAAAAGCCTGTGCCCGTCCGAAGACATGTTCAAAATAGCTGTTGAGGCGCTCAAGGATCATTGGCGCGAGGGGGAAAAGAACTTGGGGCAGGAATCCATGCTTGCGAAAAAGGAGCTAGCGGAAGTTGAAAAGAAGGTTGGGCAACTCATGGATCGGATTGTCTCGACGGACTCGCCCAGCGTGATCAAGGCCTATGAAGAGCACATCAAAAATCTTGAGATGAGGAAGGCGGGACTAGCCGAGATTGCGAAGAATTGCGGCAGGCCGTTAAAGCCGTTCGATCAAACTTATCGAACCGCCCTTGAATTCCTCCGAAACCCGCAGAAACTCTGGGTTTCCGAGCGTATCGAGGATAAGAGAATTGTGCTGAAATTGGTTTTTGCGAAGCCTTTGGAATACTGCCAAAACGGCGGTTATCGAACCGCCCTAACTTCTTGTCCCTTCACACTTTTTCGGGGCTTTAGTACCCCTAATAAAGTTTTGGTGGAGCCAAGGGGGATCGAACCCCTGACCTCAACAATGCCATTGTTGCGCTCTCCCAGCTGAGCTATGGCCCCACACGTCGAGGAAGCGTCAAAATACAGGGATGGGCGTGAAATACAAGCTTAAAATGAGCCCCTCCCCCACCTTATTCACACTTTTCTGCTAACGCCTTATGCCGAGGTATCGACCTTATGCGTTGTAGGCCCACCCTTGGCGACAACAACCATGGCTTCGCGCAACAGGCGGTCATGAATCATATAGCCCGGCTGAAGAACTTGCACGATCATGCCCGCAGGCTTAGACGGATCCTCGGCTTCCATCATCACCTGATGATAATGGGGATCGAACGGTTGCCCCATCGGATTAAGCTTTTTAACGCCGAACTTTTCAAAAGTGGAAAGCAGTTGACGCTCTGTCGCCTCAACCCCCAGGATCAAATTCTTCAGCGTATCGCCATCGGCCCCACCTTCAGGCACAGCCTCAAGAGCACGGCGGAAATTATCGGCAACATTCAACATTTCTTTGGCGAATCCGCCGACGGCATATTTTTGCGCATCATCAATTTCTTTTTTCATACGGCGACGGGTATTTTCCGTTTCCGCCATAGCCCGCAAAATTTGATCTTTAAGCTTCTCAATTTCTCTTTGAGCAGATTCAAGAGCATCTTCAGTCGCTTCTACAGATGTTTCAGCCTCTTGATCGGCATCATCTTGTACTGAGGAAACGTTTTGTGTTTCGTCTGCAACAAAAGGCTCTTGATTTATCTTCGTATCGCTCATAATTTTTGTTTCCTGTTTCTTAACCGAGAGAGGGCATACTTCGTCCGCTATCATTGCCCTATATGGGGGCGTTTGCCAACAAATTCAAGCAGCAAAACATGACAAAACCTCAGACCTCTCCTATTCAGATTATTGGCATTCTTTCTGGTCGCGAAATCATCGGCGATGCCCTGATTAAAATCCCATTCTTACGCGCCTTACGAACCACATGGCCAGATGCCCAGATTCATTGGGTCACCACCAAGGGATCAACAGCTTATAGCGGGCCCTTGCGCGAAACGATCAAGCCCCTTATCAACGAAGTCCATGAAGTGCCTGATTGGCTTCATTCTTCTTCATCCGCTGCGCCCGATTTCGATTTACTGATTGATACGCGTGGGCGGTGGAAAATGGCCCTTGCCGCACGAATGAGTTTGCCCCACAAACTGTTCATCGCCCCCGCCGCTCGTTATCTGTTTTCAGACCGCAGGCCTTCCCTTTTTTCAAAGCGTCCCAGCAGGTTAATCCAACGTCTTCTACAAACGGTTGAGCTTGCCTCTGGCTTTGCGCCCCCCGTTACGGGACGCCTTCCGGCTCCGGCCGACTTTATGGCCAAGGCCCGACACATCCTTCCTGAAGGCCAGATCTATGTTGGCTTCGCTCCCGGCGCGGGCAACCCCATCAAAAAATGGCCGCTCGATCATTTTATCAAAGTCGCCCAGCTTCAAGCCCGCATGAACCGCTTCCCTGTTTTCATTTTGGGGCCGGATGAAATGGGAATTTATGACGAACTGTTCCGGGCAGTGCCAGAAGCCATCTTCCCGCTGCAAGCCCATGAAGCTTGGGGCGACGATAAGATCTGCCTTGAAAAAACTTTAGCCTTGGGACACTGCCTTGACATCGCCGTCACAAACGACAGCGGCACCAGCCACATGCTGGCTGCCGTAGATTGCCCCCTTGTCAGCCTGTTTGGCCCCACCTCCGCATCGAAACTTGCCCCCAGCGTTAGCCTCGGAGCTGTTCTGCGAGCGCAAGACTATGGCAGCAATGACATGATCGCCATACCACCCGAGGCGGTGCATGAGGCGGTCAACAAGGTCCTGCTTCTGCAAAAACGCATGTAATACCAATCTGTCTATGAACTGACGTATTGAGAGCGACCCTTTCAATTGAGTCCGTTCATAGGCTCGCTGGTATAACAGCAAAAGCGCATAAAAAAGGGAGCCCGAAGGCTCCCTTTTCTTTTTGTATCCCCTTGCAGCTTAACGCTTGGAGAACTGGAAGCGCTTACGAGCTTTCGCACGGCCATACTTCTTACGTTCAACAACGCGTGAATCGCGGGTCAAGAACTTAGCCGCCTTAAGAGGCGCACGAAGATCAGGTTCAAACTCAGTCAAAGCCTTGGAGATGCCATGCTTGACAGCGCCAGCCTGACCAGACAAGCCACCACCACTTACGAGGCACATAACATCAAATTGGCCGGCACGTTCAGCAACAGCAAAAGGCTGGTTGACAATCATTTGCAGAACAGGGCGCGCAAAATAAACCGTGATGTCACGACCATTGACAATAATCTTGCCATTGCCGGGCTTGATCCAAACGCGTGCAATAGCATTCTTACGTTTACCCGTTGCATAAGCACGACCATATTGGTCAACCTTGCGTTCACGCTTAACAGGCATGTCGGACGCGACAGTTTCAACAACTTTAGTTTCGGTACTAACAGGAGCTTCAACAGCAGCATCCTTAACAGCAGCCTTAATCCCGGACAGGGAAGATTTACGTGTCGTTGCCATGATTACTTGATCCTCTTATTCTTGGGATTGGCGGCGACGAAATCAATGTTCGTCGGTGTTTGAGCCGCGTGTGGATGCTCAACACCCGCATAGACCTTCAAATTGCCGAGCTGGCGACGGCCCAAAGGACCACGTGGCAGCATACGTTCAACAGCCTTTTCGATGACACGTTCAGGATAATTGCCCGCCAAAATCGCGGCGCGCGTACGGCCCTTGATGCCGCCAGCATACCCTGTGTGATAAAAGAACTCTTTATCCGTGGCCTTCTTGCCTGTCATGGCAACCTTCTCGGCGTTGATCACAATGACATTGTCACCGCAATCAACAGAAGGTGTGAAAGTTGCTTTATTCTTACCGCGCAACGTTGTCGCAATCACGGCGGCTAAACGGCCCAGAATGACGCCGTCGGCATCAAACAAAACCCAATTCTTTTCCTGTTCGCCATGTTTGGCAGCAAAGCTCTTCGTTTGAACGCTTCGCTTGGACAGTGAAATCTTCCCAGCCATTCTTTATCCTTTCAAGCATGCGGTGCCATTATCTTCAACAAAACGTCTTGAAGGCCCACGAGATCAGGTGCGTTTTGTACGGATTTGCATGCACAGAGTCAACAATAAATAAGCTTTCAAGCCAAGAAATGTTGTGTGGTATTATATTACCGCACTTAAGAGCGCGCGCAGCTTCCCCCTGAGCCAAATCACGCCATAGATCGCCCAAAGGAGCGGCTGAAAGTACTTATCTCCATGATTCTCATGGAAGTAACGAATAAATTCCAACACCTTTTCTTCTTCCCTTTGCACGACAGGGGCGGATTTCTCTTTATCAGCCATGAATACTTTAAGCTGAGGAAGGAAATAAGTATGACCGCCCCATTGGTTAAATCGGTAACAAAAGTCCATATCGGCCACATAAGTCTTGTAACACTCAAGAAAGCCATGAACGGATAGATAGTTTTTCGTCCTGAGGAACATAAATGAGCCACTAATAGCGGGAACAAGGTCTTTTTTGGCAGGAAGCGGCTCCTGATGAAGATAAAGGCGCCGACCCGGAAAATATTTAGCAAGGTGTAAGCCTTCAATCGCCGCCGACGCCGGAGAAAGCAAAGAACACCGCGAACCCTTTTTGTTTCGGCCCATCTGATCAACAAGCCTTGCCCCCAGGAGATAAGGGGTTTGGGCTGTCGCGGCTTGCTCAATCAAAACGGCGACAGTGGTTGGCGGCAGTAAACACCGTGGATTAACAAGCAAGACATGATCACCGCTTGCAACCCGCACGCCCAAATTATACCCACGCGCCAGCCCAATATTGCCATGGCCAGTCATCAACCTGACGGCAGGATCATCCCGAAATTTTTCAATCAGCCGCTTTTCAAGCTCGGGGGGATTGCCATTATTCACAAGAATCAGCTCAACCTCTGCCGTTTGATCTAAAACAGCATCAATGGCGGCCTCAAGCACGCGGCCTGTATGGTATGTCACCATAATAATGGATGTCAGCTCTGGCGCCATCATTGACAGCCCTCTCCTTTTCTCATTTAGTAGGCATTCCTTAGTGTTGTAATGTTGTCTCGGATAAATATGATAAAGGACCACAGGCACCATACCCGTCTTTTTCCTAAAGGACTATATTTATGCAAACTCTTTTTGTAACGGGGGCTGCCGGTTTTATCGGATCTGCCGTTTGTCGTTACCTTCGCCGTAACGGCCTTGCGCACGTCGTCGGGATTGATGCCATGACCTATGCCGCCAGTCGCGAGTCGGTTGGCAATTTGGCAAACGATCCGTCCTTTACGCTGATCGAAGCCAACATCACAGATGCTGCAATGCTTGCTCAACTTTTCATGCAGTATCTTCCCGACGGCATCCTTCATTTGGCTGCTGAAACACATGTGGACCGATCCATTGATACCCCAAGCGAATTTTTGACCTCCAATGTTGTTGGCACCTTCTCGCTCTTGGAGACGGTTCGCTCCTGCTTTCCCCTTCTTAGCCCCGAACAACAAAAAAACTTCCGCTTTCTTCACGTTTCAACGGATGAAATCTATGGCTCGCTGGGCGACGAAGGCACTTTTGACGAAGGGGCACCCTGTAATCCAAGTTCCCCTTACGCCGCGACAAAAGCTTGCGCGGACCATTTGGTCAGCGCATGGCATAAAACCTATGGCCTGCCAACACTCATCACCAATTGCTCAAACAATTATGGGCCGCTGCAATTCCCCGAGAAACTCATTCCCTTAGCCATAACGAAAGCCCTGAACGGCGAATCCATACCCCTTTATGGCGACGGGCAACAGGTGCGCGATTGGCTTTATGTCGAAGATCATGCTCAGGCTCTTTATCAAGTTTTCACCCGGGGACACATCGGCGAGCATTACAACATTGGCGGCAATTGTGAAAAGACAAACATTGATCTTATCTATCAGGTCTGTACGATTCTTGATGAACTCATGCCCAATGCTGTTTACCGCCCTCACAAGCGCCTTATCACCCACGTCGAAGACAGGCCCGGACACGATAAGCGCTATGCCCTCAATTATGGAAAGCTCGCATCCGAACTT
Source organism: Alphaproteobacteria bacterium (assembly GCA_028691835.1). GTDB lineage: Bacteria > Pseudomonadota > Alphaproteobacteria > UBA9219 > UBA9219 > UBA8914. The sequence goes on from JAQUYN010000001.1 coordinate 42,249, forward strand.
GATTGGCGCCCTGAAACAAGCCTTGAGAGTGGGCTTTATGAAACCGTTCGCTGGTATCTGAACAATCAAATGTGGTGTAATGCCATTCAGGGCCGCAAATATGCGGGCCAGCGTATGGGGATCATTAAGTAAAGGCACCTTACATGACACGACATCGCATCATGGTTTTGGGCGCAGCCGGACAAGTTGGACAATCGATCCAGCATCTTGCAAGCCACAAACACCTGCCGGAAAACTGGGATCTAAGCCTCTTTTCACGCACAGAATGTAATATTACAAACCCATCCATGCTGCGCGATGCCATTCAACGAACAAACCCCGACCTCATCATTAATGCTTCAGGCCTTACAAATGTCGAACACGCCGAGCGGGATGAGAACCTTGCCATGGCAACAAATTTTCATGCCGTTGCCCAAATGGCGGCCCAATGCTCGGCCCTTGACATTCCAATCATCCATCTTTCGACGGATTATGTTTTCGATGGGCGCGAACACACGCCTTATAAACCCAACGACCAGATGAACCCCCTGAACACCTATGGCGGCAGCAAAATGATGGGTGAAGAGGCCCTGCGTCATGAGCATCCTTGGCACGTCATTCTGCGCATTTCCTCGGTCTTCAGCGCGTTTCGACGCAACATTCTCACGGGGGCCCTTGCCCTTATCGAAGAACAGGAGGAACTGCGTTTCGTCACGGACATTGTGAGCACGCCGACCTATGCACTTGATGTCGCGCAGGCCATCGTGACCATCGGAAAAGAGCTTATGCTTGGCAAAGCCGATGGCTATGGCACGTTTCATTTGACGGGGGAACCGATTGCCTCGCGCTTCGACTTCGTCGAGGAAGTGATGAAAGCCTATGAACCCTTCACGATGCGTCGCCCAAAACTCGTCGCCACCGTTTGCGCCGAATTCCCAGACTATGTTCGCCGCCCACCCTATTCCGTCATGGACTGCGCAAAAATCAAAGCCACCTACGGAATTGATCAAAAATCGTGGAAAGACGGCATTCGAGACGCAATCTCAATCCTTCACAATGCTGGTCGCACGCCACGGATGCCACGATGAAGAAAGTGAAACACAAAAAGGAATCGCTTTTACGTTCACAGAACAACCTTCAACGTCTTTCCGCACGATTTTCTTTTCGGCCCCATAGGGACGAAAGAAAATTGATGCGGAATCCAGAGGACTTATCAAAGCGTGAGTCAGTCTAGATTCCAGATAACCCACTGCCGCAAGCGCGTTGCGGGTTTCCGCAAAGACGTTGAATTGAGTTAGTAACGAATAAACGCCGCTTTTTCCTCCCACCAACCAAGAGCCCAACATGACCCTGCGCCCGCCTAATAGCTTTTCCGAAGAAACTTTTACGTTACCAACCCCCGATGACAAAAAAATCTATGGCATCCTCAACAAAAGCACAAACCCGAATGGCAAGGTCGTAGTCCTCTCACATGGGATGACGGATCATTACCACGGATACCTCGCCGTTATCGCCCGCAATGTTTTCACAGCGCAGGGTTATGACGTTGTCGGATTCAACTATTATGCTTTTGAAAACGACGCACGAAAACTGAATGAATGCACAATCCAAACGCACGCCGACGATTTGAACCTTATCTGCAATCACTTTCGGCCATCCTATGACAAGCTATGTATTGCAGGACATTCCTATGGCGGCTATGCGATAATCGTGGCCAACACAGGCGCCGATGCCTTAGCTTTTTGGGATTCCTCATTCGTCCCTTATGAATCTTTTTGGAAAGAGCATGCCCCAAAGCTTGAGAGCACACGCTTTCATATCCATGGGTGGGGATGTTATAACCTAACCAATCCCGCGATGATCAAGTTGGATCAAAACACAAGCGAAGCGGGTGCCGTGGCTATGGCTCAGAAGATAACAGCTCCATCGCTAGTTGTTCTTGCCGCAGAATCCCAAGAAAACCCTGTGCGCACAATCCTTTATGATTCTTTGGCCTGCCCCAAAAAGCTTATCGACATAGACGGCGCAAATCATATGTTCACCAACGGCCACACAGTCTATGATTTGTTAGACACAACGATGGAATGGTTCGATGCCCATTAAGTCCAGCCGCGCACAAAAAATGAAAAAGGCAAACGAAGAATCCTTCAAAGATTTTGTCATTCTGGACAGTTTTCTTTTCACGACGCTGTGCGGCGGGAAAGAAAATTGATCCGGAATCCCATTTGTTTTACAGTAATGAAACCAAATGGGATTCTGGATCTTCGCCCGTCTGCCGCCAAGGCAGCATCAGGGCTTGTCCGGAATGACAAAACCCAACATATTTATGCACGCCATCAAAACAAAGTATTATGCAAATTTCACTCACAATTCTCCTTTTCGTTACCATCATCGCCTTCTTCGCAAGCTGGGGGTTAACGGCGCTTTTGCGCAAACGGCTTCTGGCCAAGGCAATCATGGATGTCCCCAACGAACGCAGCATGCACACCCTGCCTGTACCACGTGGTGGCGGGCTGTCCGTGATGGCGACCATCCTTGCGGGACTCTCTTTTTGTCTCAGTCAGGAAAACTTAATTCCCATCGGTTGGTTACTTGCCGCGCTTGGCTTGCTCCTATGTGTCTCATGGATTGACGATAAGAAACACGTCAACCCGGCTCTACGTCTTGTGCTTCACCTTGTCGCAGCCAGTATGGGAAGTCTCGCCTTGGGCAACAACGCCCTTCTTTTCGGCGGCCTTCTCCCCCTTTGGCTGGATCGTGCCGTAATGATCCTTGGCTGGGGCTGGTTTATGAACCTCTACAATTTTATGGATGGCATTGACGGCATCACGGGAACGCAGACGATTTGTTGCGCGGTAGGGGCCGGGCTTCTTTTGTCCCTGTCACAAGTCGAAAACGTGAACTTTCTGCTTACCCTTTGCGCCCTTATCGTAGGCAGCTGCCTTGGCTTTCTCATGCTGAACTGGCATCCCGCTAAGATCTTCCTCGGCGATGTGGGCAGCGTCCCTTTGGGCTTCCTGATCGGATTCTTGCTTTTAAAGCTGGCCACACAAGGGACGGCCACTCTTCTTCCCTCTCTTTTGATCCCACTCTATTACATTGCGGATAGCGGCATAACGATCACCAGACGCCTTTTACGTGGCGAAAAGGTCTGGCAAGCTCATCGTCAGCACTTTTATCAACGCGCAACCCTTGGCGAAGGATCGCCCGTTCCTATCGTAGCATGGGTTCTCGTCACCAATATTGGGCTCATCGCCTGCGCGCTGCTGTCACGAAACGACCCTTGGCTTGGGGCTGGGCTTGGTGTAGGTATTCTCCTCCTCCTTCTAGCGAAAATGACTCACTCTGCCCGGAAAGCTAGCAAGCTATGAAAATATCGTTTCCTCCCCGCCTTAATCGTCGAGGCATGGCCTTTACTCATGACGTGCTGATTGCGGCCATTTCTTATGTATTGGCCCTTTATCTGCGCGTTGGGGATGACATTGCCGACATGGCTATGTCGCAAATTTCGGCAGGCACAGCCCTTTTCACAGCGACTTGCGCCGTTATCTTCCTGTTCAGCGGTCTCTATCGGGGAATATGGGCCTTTGCCTCGTTGCCAGACCTCAAACAAATCCTGCGGGCAGGCTCGATCTCTGTCATCGCCTTCACCATGGTTGCTTTTTTCGTCATGCGTCTTGATGGCGTACCGCGTACGGTGCCGCTTATTGCTTGGTTTGTCCTTCTTGCTGGCCTCAGCGGTTCACGCCTTCTCTATCGCATGCTGCGTGAACGACGCGTCAGCGCCCTGTGGGAGCGCTCTGGCGGCGGACGTGTCAATATCCTACTTGTTGGCGCGGGCGATGAAACAGACCTGTTCATCCGCGCCGTTGCCAGCAATCCCCAAGCCCCGTTCCGCATCGTCGGCATTGTCGGTGAGAACGCCAAACGCGTAGGTCGCCATTTCCATGGGGTCAGCGTCCTTGGTACCGTGGATGACATCCCCGCCATTGTTGAACGCTTAAAAACAGAAGACCGCGCCCCAAGCCGCCTTGTCGTCACGCGAGCCTTAACACGCATGAATGCAACGTTGACGGCAACGTTGCTTGAACAGTGCACAACGTTGGGCATCAAACTTTCACGCTTGCCGGCCCTGACCGAGCTGAGCAATGATTTGTCCAGCCCGCAGGGCTTACGTGACCAGCCGTTAGCGCTCGAAGATTTGTTAGGCCGCCCCGAGACCATCTTAAATCGCGACGCGATTAATGAACTTATCACGGGTCGCCGCGTGCTGGTTACAGGATCGGGCGGCTCCATCGGGTCCGAACTTGTCCGCCAAATCGCCGCACTGAATCCGGCTCATCTTATCATTTTAGATTCATGCGAGTTCAACCTTTATAAAATAGAGATGGAGGTTCATGAAAGCCTGCCTCTTCTCAGTACCCGCGCTTATTTGGCCGATGTACGTGACGTAGCGCGCCTCACACAAATCTTCAACGATGAAAAGCCAGAGTTAGTCTTCCATGCCGCAGCCATCAAGCACGTTCCCATCGCTGAGTTCAACGCACGCGAAGCCTTGTTGACCAACGTGGTAGGCACCCGCCTTGTCGCCGATTGCGCGGCTAAATCTGGCGCTATCGCGATGGTAATGATCTCCACCGACAAAGCCGTTTATCCTACCAATGTCATGGGCGCCACCAAACGTTTGGCTGAAATGTACATTCAGTCGCTCGACCTTATGTCGCCGACAACTCGTTTTGTCACTGTTCGCTTTGGCAATGTGCTGGGATCAACAGGCTCCGTTATTCCACGCTTTCAAGACCAGCTAAGCAAAGGTGGACCGATCACGGTCACGCATCCCGACATTACGCGCTATTTCATGACTGTTCGTGAAGCGGTCGAACTTGTCCTGCAGGCGTCGGCTCTTGGCGTGCAGCCGGGCGATCAACGCGGCAAGGTCATGGTTCTCGACATGGGCCAGCCCGTCAAAATCGTCGATCTGGCACGCCAAATGATCCGCCTTGCGGGGCTGCGTCCCGACGAGGACATCAAGATTACCTTCACAGGCCTGCGCCCCGGTGAAAAGCTGTATGAAGAATTGTTCTCACCGACCGAGGAGCTGATCCCCTCTGGCGCGGACGGCGTGCAGTTGGCGCGCGCCCCAACAGTTGAACTGCCCCAACTTCAGCAAACGCTGGCTAACTTCGCGACATTATTACAAGCGGGCATGACCGAAGCCGCCGCCATCGCTCGCCTTGAAGAATTGGTGCCAGAGTTTACAAGGAAATAGTTTTTTATCCGTACGCCTTTTATCCGTATGTCGAGCCATCCGGGCGATAGATTTTCGTGGGCGGCTGGCTGGATGCCCGAACCTCGGCCCTGATCGTATCAAGCCATGTTCCATTCGCCCCGATCCCAGGATATGGACAAGTTATCGTGCTTCCCTTACTCAGCGGTTGGATCATCATGTCCAAAAAGTCGGGAGGCAGCGTGTCCATGCTTCGCCTGTCTGTGGCGGTAAGGCGCGATTCATACTTGCGAAAAGCAAAGACAAGCGAAAGCACGTCGGTTTTCAATTGCTCGATGGTTATGTCTTTATAGGGATTATACACCGCAACCTGATTGTTCAGATTCTTCAGGGCGTCCAATTTTATACCGCCGTAACCATAGGACTGAAGGTTCTTACGGAATGTCAGGTCAAAATAGCCAATCGGCTCCCGCGTATAAGGATCCCGGCTCGGCATATTGACAAACAGACAACGACTTCCGCGAGCCTTGCCGTTGATCGACGTGTTCGTCAAACGGATCAAGGCCTCTGTATCTGTTCCAAACCCGCCCGGCCAGAACAGGATGATATTGGCAAGTCCGATAAGCGAGTCCGTACGCAACCCAAGATGGCTGTCCCCTTCGGAATCCATCAGGCAGATAACCGTGCCCGGCGCAAAGCGCAGCCCCTCTTTGGTCACCAGCCCTTCGGTGATAACACAGTATAACGGGTACCCTCCATCCACCACACCTTTGGAGTGGCACCCCATCAAACCGGGCCTGCCCGTGATTGGCGAATCAGCACCGCCGCCGTTGATCGGTGGCATATGCAAAAACGGATGGGAAAGATTGAGCTTGGCCAGATCATAGGCATAGGAATAAACGGCAGGGCCCAAGATCGGATACCCTTCCATGGGACTGCCCGCCATCATGGAACAAACAACGCAGGCACCTTGATCAATCCCCATAAGGGCACGCATCACGGCAGGCGGTCCAATACGATCAACAACGCAGATTTCAAGGCCAGCCGCGCCAAACTCCCGCACGGTCCGCTCTAATTCGGGCGAAACGACAGGGGTATCATAGCTATACGGCACAATCGGCTTGGTCGGATCAAAAACAAATTTTTGTACGGTCGCTGCGCACATAATATAAAAGCCCAATAAACACAATGAATTACAGTTTTTGACTTATTCCACATACGATATGAGGGTTCAACCCTTTTTCATTTGGCCTTACCTGAAGCCGATACGGAGAAAATGGGCATTTTTCGGATAAACTGACATCTTGCTTTTCAAATCAGTGATACCCATATAAAACAATGTTCACGGGCGCCGCGTTGGGCGCCTCTTTCTTAGGCGGATCTTTTTGTTAACCAAGATCGTTCGCCTTATCGTGTTTTTTTCCGAGGGTTTCATGATTACGTCTTTGGCTCGCAAACTGTTTGGTTCCCATAACGAGCGCGTCCTTCGCGCCCAAGATTTGACCATTGCGGCCATCAATGCGCTGGAACCTCAATTCGTCAAACTAACCGATGACGAGCTTCGCGCTAAAACGGATGAATACAAGACCCGCATCGCGGGCGGCGAGTCGCTCGACAGATTGCTCCCCGAAGCTTTTGCAACCGTGCGTGAAGCTGCCAAGCGCGTTCTTGGCCAACGGCACTTTGATGTTCAACTTCGCGGCGGCATGGTTTTAAACAGCGGCAAGATCGCTGAAATGAAAACAGGTGAAGGCAAAACGCTTGTTGCCACCCTCGCCGTCTATCTCAACGCCCTGTCTGGCAAAGGCGTCCATGTCGTCACCGTCAATGATTATCTGGCCAAACGCGACAGCAATTGGATGGGCCGCATTTATCGTTTTCTTGGTCTTTCCGTTGATTGCATCGTGCATGGCCTGACAGACGCCGAACGCCAAGCCGCCTATAACGCTGACATTACGTACGGCACAAATAACGAATTTGGATTTGACTATCTGCGCGACAACATGAAGTTCGAAGCTGCCGAGCTGTGCCAGCGTCCCTTCAACTATGCCATCGTTGACGAAGTTGACAGCATCTTGATCGACGAAGCACGGACTCCGTTGATTATCTCAGGCCCTGCCGAGGATTCGTCCGATCTCTATCAAAAAGTCGATGCGTTGATCCCCAGCTTGATTGATGAAGATTATGAAACAGATGAAAAAGCCAAGACCGTCACGCTTACCGAAGCCGGCAATATTCATATCGAACAGCTTCTTGGCGAAGCAGGCCTGTTAACCCCCGGCGGTGGCCTTTATGATGCGCCCAATATCATGGTTGTGCATCACGTCAACCAAGCCTTGCGCGCGCACAAAATGTTTGCTCGCGATGTGGACTATATCGTCAAGAACGGCAAAGTCATCATCATCGATGAATTCACAGGCCGCATGATGGAAGGCCGCCGTTATTCCGACGGCCTGCACCAAGCCCTTGAAGCCAAGGAACACGTGCAGCTTCAACGTGAAAACCAAACGCTCGCGTCTATTACCTTCCAAAATTATTTCCGCCTTTATCCGAAATTGTCTGGCATGACTGGCACGGCGATGACGGAAGCAGCAGAATTTGCTGAGATTTATGGCCTTGAAGTCGTTGAAATGCCAACCAACGTTTCCGCCGCACGTATCGATTCAGAAGATGAAGTCTATGGCAGCATGGCCGAAAAATACAACGCCATCGCGCTTAAAATCAAAGAATGCCAAGAACGCGGCCAGCCCGTTCTCGTCGGAACCGTCTCAATCGAAAAATCGGAAGCTCTGTCCGAACTTCTCAAACAGCACAAAATCAAGCACAGCGTTTTAAATGCGCGCTATCACGAACAAGAAGCGACCATTATTTCGCAAGCGGGGCGCTCTGGCTCCGTCACCATTGCAACCAATATGGCCGGTCGCGGTACCGACATTCAAATGGGCGGCAATCTGGATATGCGTATCGAACAAGAACTCAAGGACATCACGGATGAAGCCGAACATAAGCGTCGCGCCGAAGAAATTCGGGCCGACATCGCTGCCGATGCGCTGAAAGTGCGTAGCGCGGGCGGCCTGTTCGTCATCGGAACGGAACGCCACGAATCCCGCCGTATCGATAACCAACTGCGCGGCCGTTCGGGTCGTCAAGGCGATCCCGGCGCGTCGATGTTCTATCTGTCGCTTGAAGATGACCTGATGCGAATCTTCGGTTCTGAACGTATGGAAGGCATCTTGGCCAAACTGGGCCTTCGTAACGGCGAAAAGATCGCCCACCCATGGATCAGCACCGCTCTTGAAAAAGCCCAGCAAAAGGTTGAAAGCCGCAACTTTGATATTCGTAAAAACTTGTTGAAGTTCGACAACGTGATGAATGACCAACGCAAGGTCATCTATGAACAACGCCGCGAAATCATGAACGCCGCAAATGTCAACGAAACCATCCGTGATATGCGCGACGACATCATCCACGCCCTTGTCACACAAGCCATCCCCCCCCATTCCTATGCTGAACAATGGGACATCACAGGCCTTGAAGCCCGTGTGAAAGAAATTCTGGCCCTTACTTTGCCCATTCAAGCTTGGGCCAAAGAAGATGGCATTGCCGAAACGGAAATCGAAGAACGTATCCGCGCCGCCGCCAACGATACGATGGCCGCCAAAGTCGCTTTGGTCGGTGAAGAACGCATAGCGCAAGCCGAAAAGGCGGCCCTCCTCGGGCTTCTCGACGTTGCATGGAAGGATCACCTTCTCGCCCTCGACCAACTCCGCCAAGGCATTCACCTACGCGGCTACGGCCAACGCGACCCCTTCAACGAATACAGCCGCGAAGCCTTCGGTCTCTATCAAATAATGCTGGAATCCATCCGCGAGCAAGTCACGCGCGCCCTCATGCATGCTGAAGTCCGCATGCCATCGTTGGAGGAATATGTCTCCACACGTCGTGAACAGGAAATGCGTGAGCTGCATGGGTTGGCCTCAGACGAACTCCCCGCAGAAGACGCGCACGCGGCTGCCGCCAACTTCCGTCTTGCTCACACGCCAGCGCACAATACGTTCGACCCCAAGGACTCGAACACATGGGGCAACACACCACGCAACGCCCCCTGCCCCTGTGGCAGTGGCAAGAAGTACAAACATTGCCACGGTGCTGCGGGATAAGATAAGTTAGCTGGCAATCACTCATAAGTCGTGGAAGCCTGTCATGAAAAAACGTCTTCTCGCCCTTGTTTTAGTCGTCGTTTGTGGTTCATCGGCTTTTGCAGCCGACACGCAAGAAAGCGTTTTCGAGCGAGTCAATCGTACGGGTCTGCTTCGCTGCGGTTATTTCACGTGGCCGCCTTTTTTGATGATCGATCCGAACACCAAACAGGCGAGCGGCATCTATCACGATGTCATCGAAGAAATCGGCAAGCAACTTCATCTCAAAATCGAATGGACAGAAGACACAGGCCAAGCCAATCCGTTTGAAGGGATGAAAACAGGACGCTTCGATATGTTCTGTGGCCCGATCACGCCGACACCGGATCGCGCCAAACAGGTCGGTTTCTCGCGTCCGTTTTTCTATATCCCCTATTATGCTTATGCTCGCGCCGACGATGCGCGTTTCAAAACCGCAAAGGACATCAACGACCCGAAAACAAAGATCGCGGTCATCGATGGCGAGTTCGCCTATGAAATCGTCAAACGCGATTTTCCCAAGGCGAGCCTTCTCACCCTGCCCGCGCTTTCCGACGGAGCCCAGGTCATGATGTCCGTTACGTCAAAGAAAGCGGATATCTTCTTGAACGACTCGGCTGCCACAGCTGTTTTTATGGACAAGAACCCCGACCAAATCAAAATCGCTTCCAAAGAGCCGCTTCGCACCCTCGCCGCCGTGATCGTCCTTCCCCAAAACGATATGGCTTTTAAGACAATGATCGACACTGTTTTGGACCAGCTTCTTGAAGACCGTTTTGTCGATAGCGTTGTGAGTACATATGCCCTCAAAGGCAGTGCCTTCCTCCCCGTCGCAAAGGGGTATCGGCTCGCCAAGGAGCCTCGAGCAAGACCGGCCGCTGTTAACCATAAATGAGATTTCCCATTTTAAGGCCCGTACAGTGCGATGTTTCACATGCCAAGCTAGGGCTGTAGCAGGCCTCCCTGTTAAACGCGCCCACGGGCCTCTTAGGGGCCTTTATGGGGGTCGTCTTTTGGCGAGTCTCGCCCCCCTTTTCCAAAACAGGCCCAAAACTACCCTTTTGCCTAAAAAAGAGGCAAAAGAACAGTAGTCACCTATACCCGTTCCTCGACCATCTCGGCATTGTCGATATAGGCACCCGTGACGGCGTTGATAAAGAACCAATGACTGACGACCATGGTTCTATCCGCAGCATCCTGATAGCCCCATTCTTCACGGAAGGACTGCACACGCTGTTTCAACGAAGCATAAGGTTCTGGAAAAGGAAGCCACCAGGTCCCTTTATCCACCTTTGAAAAATCCAGATGCGGCCATGCTTTTTCGAGATCACACACAGGCGATCCGTAATCACAGCTATACTGCCTGTATTCGCCAACCAACGGCTCAACGACAATCGGCACGTTCAGGATCGATGCCGCGATTGTCGCCGTTTCTAAGGCACGCGTGTACGGGCTTGCTAAAATGAACTCAACCTTTTTGCCAAACCTCTGGGCCGCCAGCGTAACCTGTTTCTTGCCCTGCCCCGTTAATGGCGCATCATGAATCTGGGGATCGCAGCCCATATGTTTCAAGCCCTCATTAAACGTCGTTTGTCCATGGCGCATAAAAAACATGCGTTCCTATCCCCTTTTCTTCTTCCCCGCCAAGGGATGATGGTCCGTGACTGTTTTTGTCAAGCGGTCAGAGGCGACGTGCGTATAAATCTGCGTCGTCGCAATATCGGCATGGCCGAGCATCGTTTGCACACTGCGCAGGTCCGCACCATGTTCAATCAAATGTGTGGCAAAGGCATGACGGAGGACGTGGGGGCTGAGCCTCTCGGGCGCAATTCCAACCTGTGCGCCGATACCTTTCAACAACTGGAAAAAGCGTTGGCGCGTGATGTAGCCCGTTTTCGATTGTGAGGAGGGAAACAAAAACAGATGCATTGATTTGGTATCAACGCGAGCCTTCAGCCCCGCCTTGCGAAAATCCAACCAGTCTTTGATCGCCGCGATGGCGGGATCCCCCAACGGCACGACGCGATCTTTGCCACCCTTGCCGCGCACTTGTACAAGGCCACGGTCAAACAGAACGGCCCCAAGCGGCAGACTGACAAGCTCGGTCACGCGCAAGCCGGATGCATAAAGAAGCTCCAGCAGCGCCCGCAGGCGCGCCCCATCATAACCCTTCACCTTATGAACCGCTTTGATAAGCGACAAGACTTCTGCCTCGGTCAGGTATTTAGGCAAAGATCGGCCCATCTTGGGCGCGTCAATATTGCGAGTCGGATCTTCAAGCCTCAGCTTTTCAGAGGCCAAAAAGCGATAATATTGATGAAGCGCCGAAAGCCTGCGCGCTTGCGTGCGGGGTGATCCATCCTTGAGCGAAAGGATATAGGCCCGAACGTCTTCTTCTACGGCTTGGTCCAAGGCGACCTTTTTCTTGGCCATAAACGCCGCCGCATCCAAAAGATCGCGTTGATACGCGAGACGCGTATTGGCCGCCGCGTTACGTTCGGCCAACATCATGTCGAGGAAACCGTCAATATGGTGTGTGAAAGGGGTAAGCACCATCTTAGTTCGTCAAACCGACCAGAATTTCTCGAGCATAAGATTGAGATTCAGACATCAACCCAGTTTGCCGCAGCGCCCGTAAAATCCCGATTTTCACCGCAAATGGCGTTGCCGTCTCGGACGAACTACCTTCCATAAGAAGCCCCAAAAGGATCATCTCCCCCTTTCGATCCGCTGCCGCAGCTTGTGCCATCCGCTCAACAAGCAGGGTCGCAGGCACCATCTGTCTCGTCGGAGGCTGTGGCTCAATCACGCGCTCCCAAGCCTCTTCATTCACGGCATACCCCAAGGCATTAAGCAAAAGAAGAATATTGCCACAAAGGGCCCGTCGTTCGTAAAGAGCGTTGCCATTGTCACTGCCTTCTGGCACGGTTAACGCCACGTCCAACCAATCTTTTAAACCTTGTGCATATTCACCATCGGCCACAAGACCGGACAGGACAAAAAGAGGCCAGTTTTCGATCAGATGGGATTTAATTTCCCCCCCCTGTGCCGCTGCTGCACGAGCAAGATTCAACCAAACCATCGCTTTATCAGGCTTACCGGCCAAGGCAAAGGTGCGCGCCAACGTGACAGAAAACGCATTATAATCAGCAATGACTGGGATGTTTTCAAGATAAGACGTAATCAAGGACCCTTGCGTTCCAATTAAAGCGGAAAGAGAAAGACCAGACGTAACCTTTTGAACCAAGTCAATTTTCTTCTGTGGAGCCTGTTCATTCGCCAACGCTTGGAAGGCCATGGCCCGCGATGTGGGCGAGGCTTCAGTCTGGCTATTCGCCTTGGCAATGTCTTCGGGCGTGAAAACAATATCCTTGTAAACATCCCCCAACTGTGTCGCCGTCAAAAGGCCACGTGCCGCTGACTTTTCTGCCAACAGAACACGGGCCCCCTCATTGCTGGACTTGGCACGCAACAATTCCGGGATCATCGGCGCTTCAGCCCGGGCATACAACTCAGGCGGCAAAGGCAAATTGATCTGCCGCAAAACAGCAAGATTCAACGGCCGCAAAGGCGTCAACTGGCGTGGAAGCCTCAAGCTGTTCGCCAAAACGTTTTTGTTGATTAACGAAAGAAACAGAACATCTTTAACATGCTGTTCCCGCATAAGGTCAACACCAAGTTGAACCGCTTTGACATCTCCGGCCCGCAACTGACAAACAAGCAAAGACTTTTGCCACGCACCTCCCGACTCTTCCGTCGTCGCATGGGCAGCAATCAGACTGGGCATCTTATCACAAATTTCTTTGCTATCAGGGCCGATCAAAGCGGCTTCGGTCAAAAGCCGCAACGTCACCTCATCCACAAGCTTCGGATCGGCAAGAGAGGCCAGCTTCCACGCATCCGCCACTGCCCCCAAAGCCATAAGAGCCTCAATGCGTTGAGAAAGAAGGCTCCTGGCTGATTTTTGTTGCGTGCTCTGGCGCGGAGCTGCCGCTGTAGAAAGAAACATCCGGCGGGCAAGATCATTCAAAGTTGAGGAAGCTGTCGGCAAGGCCACAGCAGGCATCAGCCGATCCACAATAACGCGATCCGTCTCTTTCCATAGGGCCGACCCAAGACCACCATTTGACGCTGAAAGAAGCCCCAATGTTTCGGGATCAACATCAGCAAGCGTCATTGTAGAAATCTCTTCCCCCAGTGAGGCCACAGGCTGTGGCGATGGGGGGGCACCCGCGACGGACGGGATAGCCTCTGCCGCTGGGCTTGGGGCTGAGGGGGGAAAAGCAGGCGTAGTCGCAACGCTAGAAGCAGCGGCTGAGATAGGAGCAGGCGCAACGGCTGGGGCTGGGGCTGGGGCTGGGACCGAGGCTGCGGCTGGCGTAGGTATGGGGGTTGAGGCGGGCACAGCACGCGCCGCAAGGGACCTTACGGGTTCCGGGGCCACCACAACAGGTGGCGTTGCCTTGGCCTTCTCGATGCTAGCCTTCTCGACGTTAGCTTTCTCGACGCTGGCCTCCATCGACGGAGCAACGGGCATAGCGGGCTTCACATTAGCCACAGGCGCTTTTTCTGTCTTCGGTGTAAAAGGAGGGGGCGTGATTAAGACCTCCGCAGAGGGCTTTGTCACCGCAGCTTTGGTGTCCGAAGCCACAGAGCCAGTTTTAGCCTTTGGCAACGCCTGCTCACCTGTTTCTGGCGTAGAAACAGGCGGTTCAACTTTTAAAATCGATTCCGGCGGGGGAAGAAAGCTCGCCTCGCGATCATCAACTTCTTCCAGTTCATCCGCAGCCATAGCCTGCTCAGAAGTCACAATATTGGCGAAAACAACCAAAAGAATCCATAAACCCCAGACAGCTCGAGACATGTAATACTTCCTTTTGCTTGGACTTTTGTGATGAGACATTCTAAATCATATGACGAAAAGGGGGATAAAGCCCCTCTTGTTTTAAGCGACGGACGTGGTGATGCACACAATATCAGACCTTCATCCTTCTGAACACCCCCTGCTCCCGAAAAGCATCGTTTTGATCGGGATGCCTGGGTCTGGAAAAAGCACGATAGGTCGCAAGATCGCGTCCCATCTGGGTCTGCCTTTTGTCGATTCAGATCATGAAGTTGAAACTGCCGCCAACATGTCAATCTCCCAGATTTTTGAAAAGCTTGGCGAGCCTGCGTTTCGTGACGGCGAACGCAAAGTGATTGCGCGTCTCCTCAGCGGCCCTCCGATAATCTTATCGACAGGCGGCGGCGCCTTTATGAACGACCAAACACGACAGCTTATTCAAAAACAGGCTCTTTCAATCTGGCTTCAAGCCACACTGGATACCCTTGTGGAAAGAACGTCACGAACAGATGACCGCCCCTTGCTTCAAAACGGAAATCCCAAAACGATACTCAGCAATTTAATGTCTGTACGAGAACCCATCTACAGCCAAGCCGACTTGACCGTTGTTAGTCAAAACGTGTCCGTAGAAACCACGGCGCAGCACGTTCTCGCCGCCATCAAGAACATCATTCCAAACACTAACGGAAGCCTAAATAGTCCATGATTGAACCCCAAACTGTTCGTATAGACCTTTCCACATCACCGCGCGGCTATGACATCATTATCGGCGAGAATATCCTTGCCAATGCCGGAACCTATATTTCGCAACGGATGGGCGAACGTCGCTGTATCATTGTCACGGATTCAAACGTTGCCCCTTTATACCTTCAACGCACAGAGGCCGTTTTTGCCACAGCTGCGCATACGCTTCTGCCCTCCATCGTCATGCCTGCTGGAGAATCCTCTAAAAGCGTCGATGGGCTGCAAACCTTGTTAGGCCAACTTTTTGATCGAGCCCTTGATCGCGAAACCGTTTTGATTGCCCTTGGCGGTGGCGTCATTGGCGACCTAACAGGCTTTGCCGCCTCTATTGCTTTGCGTGGCCTAAACTTCGTCCAAATCCCCACAACGCTTTTGGCGCAAGTGGACAGTTCCGTCGGCGGCAAAACAGGCATCAACAGCAGCTATGGCAAAAATACGCTCGGCTCCTTTTATCAACCGCGCCTTGTCCTTGCCGACACATCCACGCTTGACTCTCTACCCGAACGCCAAATGATGGCGGGCTATGCCGAAGTCGTGAAATACGGATTGATCCATGACCTGGATTTCTTTATGTGGTGCGATGAACATGCCTCGCAGTTGATGTTTGGCAATCCCGACATTCGCATTCAAGCTATCAGTAAAAGCTGCGCGTATAAGGCCCAAATCGTCGCTGAAGATGAACGCGAGTCGGGGCGGCGCGCCCTTCTCAATCTTGGCCACACGTTCGGCCATGCGCTTGAAAGCGTCACAGGATTCAGCGACAAGCTTTTCCATGGCGAAGCCGTCTCTATTGGCACAGTCATGGCGTTTGATCTTTCAGCCCAAATGGGCCTGTGCCCCACGCAAGATGCGCAGGCCGTGCGCAACCATCTCATTCGGTTGGGGCTTCCCGTCACGCCGCCAAACGGAAACTATGACATTGATGAGCTGATGAACTTAATGGCTCAGGACAAAAAAGCATCCCGTGGTAAACTGACCTTAATCCTTACCAAAGGTATCGGCCAAGCTTTCATAGCCAAAAACGTTGATCCCCAGCCCATCCGCGAGCTTTGGGCCCATACTATTTAAGCCAAAAAAAATGAGAGGCTCAACATCCCCTTGCCCGAATCGGTAAAGATTGGAAAACTCAGTCCATATCTTTCTCTCTATCGCAAAGGCAACCCAACGATGAAACCCCCATCCAAACCGCTTTCCCTCCTAAGCGTCCCCGTATTGCTGACCCTCATTCTGTTTTCAACAGCCCCGTGCTTTGCGAAAACATCCCCCACGGCAACGACAACAGCGACAACCGAAACCGCAGACGCAAGCCCAAGCGCACACGACCCTCAGCTGAAGAAAGAAATCGAGTCGCTCCAAGCCAAAATGAAAATCAAGCACGAGAAAATTAAGGGGACGAGAGAAAAGCTCCGCGCCGAACGCGAAAAGCTCAAACCGGAAATTGAAAGCCTGAAGGCGGATCGCGAAAAGCTGAAGACATTGAAACAACAAGCGAAGGCACGGCGCGCCGCCCAAAAAACAAGGATGGAAGAAAAAATGGAAACGCGAATGAAGCGCCATAAAGCCAAGCTCGACACCGCGCAAGAAACAACAGCGACAACGCCCACCCCCAAACAAGAATAGAAACGATCCCCCCTCGTGTCCACGCAACAAACGCCACTCTACCAAGGCCGGGATTGGTTCACTTATCGGTGGATCATCGCAGAAGCTTTTGACACTCTGGAACGCATGCATGACCTCTGCCTTTGTCAGGACTGGACTGAGGCCGAGGATCAAGCTCATGAGGAAACAACCACGCTGCTTCCACTGTTATCTGACTTTGCTTGCGATCTGGCATGCTCGCTTGATCTGGCGTGCGCGGATACGATTCCCGCAACCGAATTTTTCGGCTCGCCAAAACATCGGTGGAAGTGCAGGGAAATTCAATTGTGGACACAATTTCTGACGAATCAGATCGAAGAACAAACGTTTCAGCCACAGGAACTGGCCTTGATCCTTACAGAAATCAAACAACTGATCAGGGCCATCGACATATAACCAAGGCGCAAACGCGAAACCCTCGCCTTAAGCGGCAAGGAAAGGACGGTCAAAGGACCATTTCTTACACTTCTGTTTGGATCGATGCTTGTTCGTCTTTGAATGGCGTCCCATCTGCCGATAAACCAGACCGGAGGTACGCAACAACGGTTTCCGACGGCAGCTGAGCTGTCTTATCACCAGAGTCCGTCAAATATTCCATGATAAGCACACCTGCGGTCGGATCGACCGTCATACGCGGCGACAAGGGAGCGACCTGCACAACACCGTTTTCTGCTCCGCCTTGCGAAGCAGGCGCAGTCGTTGTCGCAGCAGCGACTGCGCGTGGCGCACTGCTTACTCCCGATCCAACATTGCCAACTGCTTCAAACATAATACACCTTGCTGTCTGTAACTTGGTGAGATAACCAAGCCAAGTTCCTTAGCCTTAAAAACGAAACAATCTCATATCCAGAATTAATACGATCCAAAAAACTTCTAGTCTTCAAGCCACAAACCAAACTATCAACAGTGATCATCATACCACATTTTTTTTCTCTTGACAAGACAATCACGTTGTGGTCCACGGCAGAAACGAAGGCAAACGGGAGAAGCCTATATTTTTCATGGGGTTTTGCCCAAGAGCCGAACAAGCGACGTTACGGCTATATTCACTCCAAAAGCACAGGGCGGCATCTCTTAACCCAATTTTATCGTTTTTTTAAGAAAATCTTCAGGATCTGATACCGCCCCCACGATCCGTGAAAAGAAAGTCCGCGCCCAATGCCCTGCTCTCCAATTGCCCTCACATGGGCCCTTTCAACCATTTCAGGCTATGGCATCTATGGACTGCACCTCTTACAACAATATTTGCGTCGTGGCGGCCCGCAATTTATCGCGACACATCAACCGGGACGCATTGTACTGCCAGCCCTCACGCTCAAAAAACTCGAACCAACATTGGTTCTCGCGCAAAAAATAGCGCAAGTGCTTCAGCAAAACGCAAACGAAACCCTCGCCTTCACACATCCCGTATTATACGCCGTTGGCAACGAATGCGCTGGTTTTGAAGGGCAAGATCGTGTACGCGGCACCGTCAATATTGGCTGCGCGGCAATCGAACATAAAAGCTTTGGTCCTCACGCCCGCGACTATGCAAAAAACTATGATATGTTTATCGCGATCTCGCGATGGAATGAAACATTTTTACGTGAGGCCGATGTTGGTCCTGTCCACCTTTGCCATCAAGGGATCGACACCACACTTTTTGCGCCGGGGCCAAGTTCCGGCTTATGGAAAGACAGATTCATCATCTTTTCCGGTGGAAAGTTTGAGTTCCGTAAAGGCCAAGACATTGTTGTCACCGCCTTCAAACGCTTTCAAGAAAGACATCCCGAGGCCCTCCTTCTGACCTGCTGGCAAACCTTGCTGCCACAGGACCCGGCCCCCTTTCAAATGGCAGGGCATTGCCAAACGGTCCCCGTCATCGATGCTGCGAAAGGGATTCAAATTGCGCCATGGCTTCTTGCTCAGGGCTTGCCACAGGGCAGTTTTCTCGACATCCCCTACACCCCCAATATGCTGATGCCCTCCATTCTGCGTGAATGTCAGGCTGCCATTTTCCCCAATCGCTGTGAAGGCGGCACAAATCTCGTTGCCATGGAAGCCATGGCCTGCGGCATACCTACGCTTGTTTCCAACAACACAGGGCAGCGGGACTTGGTGGAACTTTTGGGTTATCCCTCCTTGGGCGAACAGCGCCCCGTCAAAGCCCCGGCAACATATGCCAACCTTGATGATTGGGGAGAGACAGACCCCGATGCTGTCGTCGAGAGCCTTGAAAAAATATATACGGACTATGAATCTGCCAAGCGTGAGGCCCTTGTTCTGGCCGAAAAAACGAAAGCATGGGACTGGGGTCCGCAAAACGAAAAATTACTTCATCTTGTCTGCGACTAAATTTTTATCTGCGGCTCAATTTGTCTGCGCGCAAATTCGCATTCGGCACTTTTTGCCGGGCAGCCTTTGCCAAATCGAAGATCAATGCGGCAATATTTGCCTACCTGAAGGGCGCAATGATTAACAAGGCCGCCGCAACACGGCGCAAACCCTCACCTGCCCATTAACGTATTCAGCTGGCATGATTCTCGCATCCTTGGATGTGCCGTTAAGTTGATTTTCATGAATGAAAAGCAAAATAGCGACATCAACCTCGCAGAAGGAGTCTGCGTTTACTCTTGAAAGGAGTTCCAACTATGTCTATCGGTGACATCTCCCTGAGCTCATCGCTCGTTCTAACCTGCTATCGCTTCAGTCAACGTCAAAATTGCT
Organism: Alphaproteobacteria bacterium; assembly: GCA_028691835.1. Lineage (GTDB taxonomy): Bacteria > Pseudomonadota > Alphaproteobacteria > UBA9219 > UBA9219 > UBA8914. Next base: position 61,564 of record JAQUYN010000001.1, read on the forward strand.
GAGCCAAACGCAGTCCCGTCTTGCTTCTGGTAAGAAGGTAAGTTCTTCGCTTGATAACGCATCAGCGTACTTCTCGTCAAAGGGCTTCTTAGATACAGCGAATGACTTGTCAAACTTGAAAGATAGTATGTCAACAGCCATCCAAACGGTTACGGCCGCCACGGATGCTATTGACTCGATCTCGGATATCATCTCGCAAATGCAAGGTCTTGCTAACTCTGCGCTTCAGACATCTGATGCAACGACACTCGGTGACCTCGCAACACAGTACAATGATCTTCGCACTCAGATCGATTATCTTGTTGAAGATGCTAAGTTCAACGGTACAAACCTGTTGGATACGACAGTTTCAACAGAGCTTCAGGTGTTCTTCAATGCCAGCAACTCGACGTCTTTGACCATCGATGCCGTTGATGCGGACTCGACAGGTCTTGGACTAACAGCTGCTGCAAGCAGTTGGGCTGCCGCTGCGAAGATTCGTACAGACCAATCATTGCTGCAAACAGCTTTGACAACTCTTCGTACCTATTCGTCATCGTTCGGTTCGAACAACACCGTTCTAACAACGCGTCAGGAATACACGTCAACAATGATCTCCACGCTGCAAACAGCGTCTGATAACTTGACACTTGCTGACACGAACGAAGAAGGCGCAAACATGCAAGCCCTGCAAGCGCAGAGCTCCTTGGGTGTTATTGCCCTTGGTATCTCTGGCACGCAGGCGCAAGCTATCTTGCGGTTGTTCTAAGCCTAAAGGGACGAGCGTGGGGGCAACCCCACGCTCAACTCTTCGCGTTTTGGTTCATTTGTTTTATTATGTGTTTTGCGGAGGGAATGAGCCCTCCTTTACATCGAAGGAGTCGATCTATGCCACTTAAAATTCGCGTCAAGCCTGAAGGCAAAATTTTTGCCGGTGGGGCCGTTCTCAAAAACGTTGGCACGCGCCCTGCCGAGTTATTGATCCTCTCAGACAGCCCCGTCTTACGGGATGACTATCTGATGAATGTAGATCGCCGTGACGAATCGGATGCATCAAACATCTATTTTTTACTTCAAGTTATCTATCTCTTTAAAGGCAAGGGGCAACCCTTGGATGATCTTGTCGTCAATACGCTCAAAAGTTTTTCAATGCTGTACCCAGCGCTGTCGGGCAACGTCAATGAGATCATCACCCTTTTAGAAGCGGGGGAAGCCTTTAAAGCCCTACGATTAGCGCATACTTTGTTAGCTGCAGAACAAAAACAAGACCCCAGCAAAGACACTTTTACACAGCAACCCGCCGAAGTTGAAACTTCGGCCGTGAATTGATAGGAGATCACAATGAGCCAGGATAAAGTCGCCGCCTATTCCACGCATCAACGGCAAGATGAAACAGTCCGCGAAACGGAAGCGCACGCGCTTTTAAGCTGCGCCAGTCGTCTGGAAACAGCGCGGCAACCTGATTGCTCAAAAGAATTTTTCACGGATGCCCTGCATCACAATCAACAACTCTGGACTCTGTTCCAAGCTTGCTTGTGCGATCCAGAAAATCCCCTTCCCCGCGACTTAAAAACGCTTTTGCTGAACCTCAGCTGCTACGTTGACAAAGTCACGTTCCGCGCCATGTCAGAACGCAACACAGACCTATTAAGCGGCCTTATTAGCATCAATCGCACCATCGCAGCTGGCCTTCGGCAAAAACCAGAGGGTCAGACAGAACCAGCGACAGCAGCGCCCGTGGTTCCCGAAAACACGTCGCCCACTTCGTTAATGACATCGGCCTAATACCAACGATCAGATGAAGTGACTCTTTGGGTCACGAGCGGTCGCGAGGAGGAGGACGCTCGCTGGAGCGGAAAAGAAATTACAAACAAGGGTGAAGCCCAGCAAGCGTCCTGCGAGGCGCGGAGCGAGTGATGTTGGGCTTGCGTTCCGTTCATGCGTTTCTTGGTATAATGCCCTTTTGACAAAAACCCCTCCTTGTTTAAAACAAGGAGGGGTTTTTGTTATCTCAGCAGTTTTCAAGAAAAGCTTATCCCAAAATATGCAATCCACCGTCAACATAAAGCGTTTCGCCCGTGATTAACTTAGCGGCATCCGTCGCAAGAAGCGCCGTCGCCTGACCAACATCTTCAATCGACACTAAACGCTGCATCGGGGCGCGCTCAGCGGCTTTATCAAGAAGTTCGTCAAAACGATCAATGCCGCTGGACGCACGCGTTTTAATGGGCCCAGGAGAAATCGCGTGCAGGCGAATACCCTTACCACCAAGTTCAAACGCGAGATAACGTACGCACGATTCCAAAGCCGCCTTAACAGGCCCCATAAGATTATAGTGCTCAACAACTTTCTCGGCGCCGTAATAACTCATCGCAAAGATGCTACCACCATCCTGCATTAACGGTTCTGCCAAGCGACAGGTGCGTATAAAAGAATGGCATGAAACATCCATGGCCATTGAAAATCCGTCACGCGACGAATCTGTCAAGCGCCCATGCAGATCTTCGCGGGGAGCAAAAGCGATAGAGTGAAGCACAAAATCCAAGCGACCCCAACGCTGTTTGATGGTTTCAAAAACAGACTCAAGCTGCCCCTCTTCACGAACGTCACACGGCAAAAGAAGCTCTGCGCCCAATTGCTCGGCAAGAGGTTCGACATGAGGTTTAGCCTTTTCATTTAGGTACGTTACGGCAAGATCAGCGCCAAATCTGCGGAAAGCGCTTGCGCAGCCCCAAGCAATAGAGCTGTCATTCGCGATGCCAATAATAAGGCCTTTTTTGAAGGCCAAAGGGGTCATCATGCCAGGCGTGATGGGAAGCATGGGCGTATCCTTTTCAAACTGAGGGAGAGGTAAGTTGAGGTGACGTGAAGAACGAGAACTTATTTCAAGGTTTATGAGTCGTAGTGGACGGCTTTGGCACCGCATCGGCCGCAGGGGTCTGTCTGAGAAGAACGATACTGATGCGGCGATTGCGTGGATCTTTCGGATCAGACATAACAAATGGATCCTTATCTGCCAAGCCTACAACGCGTGCGATACGATTGTCTGCAACACCACCAGCTTGGAGTTCTGCACGACTTACATTCGCTCGATCCGTCGAAAGGTCCCAATTGTCACGACGAGAGCCAGCAGCAAACGGACTGCTATCTGTATGCCCGGTGACCGAAATTTTATTTGGCAAGCGAGAAACAACGGCACCGACCAAGCGCAACAAGTCCCTTCCCTTTTCATAGGGGCTCGAAGAACCGGAAGGGAAAAGAGAGAACTTGTCTTTATCGATAATCTGGATCCGCAACCCCTCGGGCGTGCGATCAATAATCAGATGCTGCGCAAGCTCCTTCATGCCGGGAGCCTCCATAATCGACTGCATCAAAGCGCTTTCCGCTTCTTTAAACTTTTCTTCTTCCTGTTTCATGGCCTCGGCCATCGCAACAGCATCTTTTGTCAAAAGCTCTTGATAGGCCGCCTGTTTGTCGGCCTCTGACATAGTCTCGCTTTTGCCGGGGACATCCTCTTCGCCCAAATCCCCCTTGCCAGCGGTCGTTGTTGTATCCGCCTCAACACCAGGGGGGGAAGACGACGATATTTCGGCCCCACGCGGGGACGTGATGCTTGTCCCCCCCATAACGCCGCCAGACCCGCCTTCGGATCTTGACACGGACATGGGCGCGAAGAAATCGGCAATGCCTTTTCGTTGATCAGACGTTGTCACATTCAAAATCCAGAGCAACAAGAAAAAAGACATCATCGCGGTCACGAAATCGGCATAAGCCACTTTCCATGCGCCGCCATGGTGGCCAGCGTGACCACCCTTCTTCTTGCGTCGGATAATGATAACGGGCTGATTATTATGATCTGCCATCGGTTACATATCCACGTTCATGATGGAGCCGACAAAGCTTGTGTCGCTTCTTCAACTTCAGTGAAGCTGGGACGAACATCGCTTAAGATCGTCTTGCGAGCATACTCAACAGAAATAGATGGGGCGAAAGCTTGTAAATGAGCGAGCATGCCTGTCTTCAAACATTGCAAATACCTAGATTCAGCATCCAAGGCGGCCTTGATGCAGACCCCCATCGGGCCAACAAACCCATAAGCAGTCCACACGCCCATAAAGGTTCCAACAAGCGCGCCGCCGATCAAACGGCCCAAAACCTCTGGGGGTTCGGCAATCGCACCCATTGTATGAATAACGCCAAGCACGCACGCCACAATACCGATAGCGGGCATGCCGTCGGCCAACGTTTGGATAGCCCCAACGATGGCCTCATTTTCAGAATGATGGACTTCAAGCTCTTCATCCATCAGAGCTTCAATCTCGTACGGTTTGTCTGCGCCCAATGTAAAAAGTCGTAGGTAGTCGCAAAAAAATTCGAGAGCGTGATGATTCTGCAAAAAGCCGGGGAACGCCTGAAAGATTGAACTTTCTTCGGGATTCTCAACATGAGCTTCAAGAGCAAGCATACCTTTCGTTTTGGCAAGCTTGAACATCTGGTACATCAAAGACAAAAGCTCAATGTACGAAGCCTTCGTAAATTTTGGTTTTTTGAACAGATGTTTCAAGGACTTCCGCACACCTGTTTTGACAGCTTTGGGATTTCCGATAATAAAACCACCAGCAGCCGTCCCCCCCATGATCACGATTTCTAAGGGAGCCGACTCGGCTAGAACAGAAATATGGCCGCCCGCAGCAACATAGCCACCGAGCGTACAAGCCACCGCCGTCACAACGCCAATAATAAAGTTCAACTGCATCGAAGAAACCAACCAGAAAAGACAAATGCATTATTTCGCAAGTCATGGTGAGATAAGCACCATTTTCGTTAACATCGCTTTAACGCTCGAAATGCCTCCCCTTTTTTTCCGTTCCTTCCTGCGAGAACAACCACACTTTTCTATACCGAAAACAATTGAACGGTCATTCACCTCCTATTAATTATATCTATCGCATAGTTACGGTGTTTTTCTGAGACACAACGCAAGGCTTGTGATGGATATGCCGCTCGCTCACAACTTTATTCTTGCTCTGGCTGGGATCCTTATGATCTACGCAGCCGGAAGCGATGCTGCACGTTTTCGTATTCCCAATATGTCGTGTCTCGCTATCCTTGCCCTCTTCCCTCTCTTCGTCCTGACGGCGCCAACAACGGTGCCTTGGCTCAAACACCTTGCCGTCTTTGGCTTGGTCTTCGTCGCTGGTTATGTTTTATTTTTAAAGAATATCGCCGGAGCCGGTGACATCAAATTGATCGCCGTGATCGCTTTGTGGGCGGGACCAACGTACTGCGCTCACTTTTTATTCATTACGGCCATCTCTGGTGGTATTTTAAGTCTTGGCATTGGGGCGGCTACACTTATCCGTCGTCATCTTTCAAAAACGAAAGAGGGGCCGGCTCTTCGCCAAACACCCATCCCCTATGGCGTTGCTATCGCTGTGGGTGGTCTTTGCACACTCGCTCTTTTGTCTCACCCCGATCTGCTTCAAGCACAGATCTAAGGAGATTGTCCTATGGCACCACGTAAACTCGTTCTTCTTCTCGTAGCCCTCGTAATCGCCGGGGGAACCGTCATCATTTCACGCGGCATGCTCACAAACAGTTCGGTGACAGCCCCAGTCGAAACGAAAGCGCCCCCGACACAAGAAATTCTTGTAGCCGCGCATGATTTGCCTGCTGGCAGCTTGGTCAAAGAGGGTGATCTCAAATGGCAAACATGGCCCAAAGAAGAGGATACCTCGGACTCAGGGTTTGCCATCAAGGGAGAAAAGGAAATCAAGGATTATATCGGCACTGTCGTGCGTAACGGCATGCGCGTCGGTGAGCCCGTTATGCCGGGACGCATTGTCAAGGCGGGCGAACAAGGCTTTATGGCGGCAGCTCTCGCGCCGGGTATGCGGGCTGTCTCTATCGCCATTACGCCCGTTGCTGGCGTTGCTGGTTTCGTTTTTCCAGGCGATCATGTGGATGTGATTGTAACGCATCAGATTGGCCAGAAGAGCGAAAACGAAGGGTTTAACCGCCGCGTTAGCGAAACCATGCTAAAAAACGTGCGTGTTTTGGCTCTTGACCAAAAAATGAACGACCAAATCTCGGAACCTAAGGTGGCTCAAATTGCCACACTGGAAGTAAGCCCCAAGCAAGCCGAAACCATGGCCCTCATCACAGAACTTGGCACCGTGTCGCTGGCCCTGCGCAGTATCGCCAATGATCCCTCAGCCGAAGAAATCTCCCCCCCTTCCGAGCCAACGCAAGCCACCGCCGAAACCACACCCCCCAGCATCGTTCTTGACGCTGCCGCGCTTGCCACAGGGGCTGCCCATCGGCCCCCGTCTTTGGACCAGATCACATGGGACAGTGACGTCAGCAAAGTTCTTCCCCGTCCTGCCAACCGTTCGGGAGCCGTTCAAAAAATTCAAATCATTCGAGGCAAAGAGACGACCGAGTCTATCTTTGAGCTTCAACAACCATAAGGAAACTGGTCATGCTACGCTTTCGCCCTTTATCCTTGTCTTTTCTTTCTGGTTTGACGCTTTTGTCCTTTTTGTTGAGCGTCAATGAACCCAGCTTTGCGGCAACGCCACACAAAGCCGCCGTCAAGACAGAAAAACTTACCCATCAAGCGGCACAAGGCCTTCCCACAGCCTTGGAAGTTATGATCGACAAAAGCGTATCGGTAAAGTTTAGAGCGCCTGCGGCTTCGATCTTTATCGCAAACCCGGACATTGCGGACATTCAAGTTCTTTCACCAACCTCCATCATGGTCTATGGCAAAAAAGAAGGCCAAACGACCCTTAAAGTCACAGATGACACTGGCAAAGACCTTGTCTATCACACCGTGATCGTGTCGCAAAATCTTGCCGGTCTGCGCGAGGCCTTACGCACCGTCATTCCCGGCAGCAACATCAAAGTTGAATCCGTGCCAAATGGCCTCATTCTGACGGGCGATGTCACAGACTCGTCTGCTGTCGAAGATGCCCGCCGCCTCGCCTCCCGCTATATTCCCAGAGATGGCGGCGACATCATCAACCGCATTAAAGTCAAAGCCAACAATCAAGTTCAAATTCGCGTGCGCTTTGCCGAAGTCTCCAAAGATGTTGATAAACGCTTTGGCATTAACTGGGAAAATGCAGCCTCATTGGGCAGCTTTACGCTCGGCCTCGCAACGGGAGCCGACTTTATCGACTCCACGACAACGGCGCTTTATGATCGCACGGGCCTTGACGGTCTCACAAACGATGCCCTGGCCGGAAGCTTTAACAATAAGCATTTCAGCATCAATGGCATGATCGATGCCTTGGCAAAGAACGGTCTTGTTACCATTTTAGCTGAACCATCCTTATCGGCAATGTCGGGTGAAACGGCCAGCTTCCTTGCAGGCGGTGAGTTTCCTGTTCCTGTGCCACAATCCGGTGACACGGTAACGATTGAATGGAAGCAATACGGCGTATCGTTAGCCTTCACACCAACCATTATTGGCGATAATCGTATCAATTTGCATGTGCGTCCTGAAGTCAGCCAACTGTCGGATGTGGGGTCGATCACCCTAAGCAGCACATCGAACAATTTCTCTGTTCCGGCTTTGACAACACGCCGCGCCGAAACAACCTTAGAACTAAACAGCGGACAAAGCTTTGCTATTGCAGGCCTGCTCAACAACCAGCAAACGCAATCCGTCAGCAAGTTCCCCTTCCTTGGCGATATTCCTGTTCTTGGCCCGCTCTTCCGTTCAACGCGGTTCCAGAACAACGAAAGCGAACTCGTCATCATCATCACGCCCTATATCGTGAAGCCGACAACACAAGAACTCTTGGCCTTGCCAACCGATGGGTTTAGTCCCCCGACAGACAGTGATCGCATCTTCCGCATGAGGGAAACAAACAGCGATCCAGAAGCACCAACACTCAGTGGTGAACCAAGAGCCGCACGCGTTGAAGAGGCCTTGGCTCAAAACTCTCCGGCCCCTATGGCTGCGCCGCTGACCCCTGTGACAAGTTCTTCTTACGAAAGCAAGACACAGCCGATTTCAACCCCAGCTCCTTTTTCAAAAAAGATAACCCCGACGCCTGCAGGGCCCGGCGGCTTTATAATGGAGTAATGCCATGAAGCAAACAAACTCTCTTCGCTTATGTCTTTCATGCCTCGTTCTTTTGGCCGTCCTTGGTGGCTGCGATACGACGATGGGTCCCAAGCCTGACAACCGTATCAAGCTAATGCCAAGCGCCGATAGCAAACGCACCATCGCCGTGCCCCCAGAGTGCCTCAGCTGGCACGACGCGGCCAATGATCCTTTAGCAAACACGCCAACACCTCAATATGGGTGCGCCACAGCGCGTAATTTGGCGGCGCAAGTCGAACGGCCTGAAGACTTGGCCGAGGGCAAACCTTTGGGGACAGGCGACGGCGTCCTCTCGGCAGCCTCAATCCAAAACTATCGCGCAGGAAGAACAAAACCATTGATCGATGCCAAGGCCGATGCGCCTTTGGCTCAAACTCCAACAGGTGCTGGCGCGACGCCCTAATTCAACGCGCCCAAGTGAAGAAAGAAGTTTAAGGTGAGCTATGCATAACGAGTTTATGGCATTTGTCAGTGACGAAAAGACAGCCGATACGGTTCGGACTTGGGCCGACCGTCAGGGCTTTCCTGCCGATACGGTTCAGATCGGCGGTCCAGAACTTTTCACAACCTTATTAGAATCTGATGCTCCGCCCAAGCTTGTCCTGATCGACTTTGACAATCAAGAACAGCCTGTACAAATCGCCGCCCGCATTGTCAGCCTGTGCGGCTCGACAGTGCGTGTCGTTGCGCTGGGAACAGCCAACGATGTCCCCCTGTTTCGCGACATGCTTTCTGCGGGCGTCAGTGACTATTTGGTCAAGCCCCTCACCCCTGAACTTCTGACACAAACCATGATGGCGGCCACGCGTGGCCAAAATGCAAATGGGGCGGGTCCAGCCAAAGATTGCAAAAACATCGTTGTTATTGGCGTGCGCGGCGGGGTCGGCGCCAGCACCTTGGCCACAAATACTGCTTGGATCATCGCGCATGAAATGAAGAAAAAATGCGCCCTTCTCGATCTTGATCTTCAATATGGAACCAGCGCCCTTGCCTTGGACATTGAACCGGGCCACGGACTGCGCGATGTGCTCAGCTCTCCACAACGCGTCGATAGTTTGATGATTGCCGGGGCCATGATTACCGAAGGTGAAAACTTTTCAATTTTAAGCGCCGAAGAATCCATCGAAGAAGTCATCCATATCGATCCCAACGCCATCATGGCGTTGCTGAAAGAAATGCGAACAGGGTATCAAGCTGTTGTCATCGACTTACCCCGGCACATGGTGGCCACGCAAAAAAGACTTCTGGCAACAGCGCATGAAATCGTGCTGATCACGGAAATGTCGCTTGTCGGCATTCGCGATACGTTGCGGCTTCGGTCAACGCTCAAAGGCCTGGGGTCAACGGCAAGAATAACCCAAATTACAACAAAGATAGGCCCGAACCGTCCAGCCGCCGTGGACGAACCAACCTTTACGAAAGGGGCGCAGGCCAAAATCGATTTCACTGTGCCTGACGACCACAAAACACTTGTGACCGCCAGCAACGCAGGCAAAATGCTTGGTGCGGTTGCTCCGAATGCGTCCATCACAAAGGTTCTTCGCGATTTGGCCAAACACCTTGTCGGAGACAAGGAGACAAAGGGTCAACAGGCCAAATCAAGCTTTGGCCTGCTTGGCAGCCTGTTTAAATCCGGCGGTAAGGAGGCCCCCAAGGCATGATATCCGCGAGCGGTCTTGACTCCCGATCCGTCATTCTCGACAGCACGATTGCTGTCTTGCGGGACCGTATCTTGCCTGGCCTTCAAAAAGAAATCCCTTCCAAAAAAATAGCCGCCATGTCACGCAACGACGTGTCCCGCGAAGTCAAAGCCTTTGCAACGCAGTTTCTCAGCAATCAAGGAATCGAACTCAATCTTCTTGACCAACGTGATCTTGTGGGGGCCTTGACCAATGGCCTTTTGGGCGTGGAAACAAAACAAACGCCGCCACCGTCACAAACGCCTGCGACAACCAGCGGCTTTACCCCCCCCACGGCTGACCCGGAACCAGAGCCGGAACCCGTCCAGCGCCCAGTTGAAAAACCGATGGGCACGGCAAGCCGCATGAGTGTTGACCAAGCCAAGAGAAAGCTGCAACCGCTAATCCTTGAACGCATCGATACCTCTGCCGCCGCACGCATGGCGCGGGAAGATCTCGCCCGGGATTTAAAAAGCATTGTGGGCGAACTTTTGATCGAAATGAAAATGCAACTTAACGCCGCCGAACGCGTTGAGTTTGTCGAACAATTGCTCAACGATATGCTGGGGCTTGGGCCCCTTGAGCCGCTTTTAGCGGACGAGAACATTTCCGAAGTCATGGTCAACGGCCCCAAACAAGTCTATTGCGAAAGCAAGGGGCGCCTCACCCTAACCGACATCACGTTTCGCGACAACGCGCACGTCCTTTCCATCGCAACCCGCATCGTGACGGCTATTGGTCGTCGTATTGATGAAAGCTCGCCCCTTTGCGATGCGCGCCTTATGGATGGCAGCCGCGTCAACATCATTATTCCCCCTTTGGCAATTGATGGGCCGTCCATCACCATTCGTAAGTTCTCAAAAAAGAAAATTACGCTGGATGCCATGATCAAATTTGGAAGCATGTCTCCACAAATGGCCCAAGTATTACGCATTGTGGGGCGTTGTCGCCTGAACATTCTGATCTCGGGAGGAACAGGTTCAGGAAAAACAACGCTGCTGAACGCGCTGTCACAAATGATCGACCACGGCGAGCGTATTGTGACTATCGAAGACGCCGCCGAGCTGCAACTTCAACAACCGCATGTCGTGCGTTTGGAAACGCGTCCGGCCAATCTTGAAGGCCATGGCGAAATCACCATGCGCGATCTTCTCAAAAACTGCCTACGCATGCGTCCAGATCGCATTATTGTCGGTGAAACACGCGGTGGCGAAGCCATCGACATGCTGCAAGCCATGAACACGGGGCATGACGGCTCACTGTCCACCGTTCACGCCAATCGCCCACGTGAGGCCATTATGCGTCTTGAAAACATGGTTGGCCTTGGCGGTGCGAACCTTGCCCCACGGGCCATTCGCCAACAAATTGCCTCTGCCGTTGACATGATCATTCAGGTCAGCCGTATGCGCGACGGATCACGACGCATCACACACATTTCTGAAGTCATCGGCATGGAAGGCGAAGTGATTGCCATGCAAGATCTCTTTGTCTGCGAAGTGACGGGAGAGCTTCCAGATGGCCGCCTGACCGTTGAGTTCAAGAACAACGGCCTGCGCCCCTTCTGCCTGCCCAAAGCCTCTTACTATGGTCTTGAAAAAGACTTGCTGGAGGCCATGTCATGAACCCTCAACTTCTCGTTATGATTGCAGGCGGCGTACTTTTCACGTTTGTCATCCTCCTTCTTTTATTCGGTGGCGACGGCACAGAGGCCTCCGTCAAGAAAAGGTTAGACCGGGTTGGCGGAACAACGCCGGCAAAAAATCTGAAAGAAAGCGGATCGGCGGCAACCTTACGCCGCCGCACCAGCGACAGCGAGATTGCCCTTCTGGATCGCATCATCAAAACCACACTTCCCAATCCCGAAAAAATGCGCGCACGCCTTGCGGCGACAGGCAAAAATATATCACTGAGTGAATACCTAATGGTCAACCTTCTGGGCATTTTGGTTTCTTATCTGATCTTCGCCTATATCGTAAAATGGGGTCCTGTCGTCGCCTTTTTTATGGCCATTGCCGTTGGTCTTTATTTGCCACATATGGTCACGGGCCGGATGGGACGTAAGCGCATCAACAAGTTTCTCGCGACCTTCCCTGAGGCCATTGATACCATTTGCCGTGGTTTGCGTTCGGGGCTTCCCATTACGGAAACCATTGCAGCCGTTGGGCTAGAGCTGCCGGATCCTATTGGCATCGAGTTCACACGCATCAGCGACGGTGTTCGCATGGGCCGTTCCTTGGAAGAGTCCATGTGGGAAGTCGCAGGGCGGCTTGACATCCCAGAGTATCGCTTTTTCATCATCGCGTTGGCCATTCAGCGCGAAACGGGCGGCAATCTGGCTGAAACCCTTGGCAATCTCGCCGAGCTTTTACGCAAACGCCGCCAACTCAAACTGAAGATCCGCGCCATGTCATCTGAAGCCCGCGCTTCGGCGATGATCATCGGGTCCCTTCCCTTCCTAATGTTCACCCTCCTTTACTTCGTGAACTCAGACTACATCATGATTTTGCTTCACGACACACGCGGCAAGTTTCTTTTTGGCGGTGGTTTAACGTGGCTCAGTATGGGCGTTTTCGTCATGAAGCAAATGATCAACTTCGAGATTTAGGGGCCCATGTTAAGTTCACTTGACCGCACCTTTCACAGCCCAGATTTTCTCTCGATCCTTTGTGGGGGCGCGGCCTTTGCTGTGGTCGTTTTAGTCTGGACGGCCTTCCTTGACAGCGGTCCACAACCCGAACGGCTCAAAGCCGTCACGCAACGTCGTGATGATTTTGAAAACGAGCGCCACAAGAAAAACTCGCGCCGCGCTAGCCTTCAAAAACACAGCCTTATGAAACGGGTCGTCGAATGGATGAAGTTAACCCAAGGCAAAAGCGTTGAAGGCCTGCGCCTCAAACTGCGACGCGCTGGATTCCAATCCCGTGACACACTGTTTGTTTTTCTCTTCACCAAACTCGCTCTGATGTGCGGCTTGGCGGCCACCGCTGGCTTTTTCGTCTTCGTCGTCGGCGTGGGCAACATGAACCCAGCCTTTCGGCTTCTTATCGCCCTGTTTGGCGCCGTCATCGGGTGGATGCTCCCCGATGTTATGATTAAAAACCTAATCCAAAAACGAGAAGAGGTCCTGCGCAAAGGAACGCCTGATGCTCTGGATCTCATGGTTATCTGCGCCGAAGCCGGTCTTGGCCTTGATGCCGCTTTCGACCGTGTAGGCAAAGAAATCATTCCAACGTGCCCCGAACTTGCCGAAGAAATCGGTGTCACCAGCGTCGAACTCAACTTCCTGCCCGACCGCAACAAAGCCCTGCATGGTCTCGCAGAACGTGTGCCGCTTCCCAGCATCGTCGCCTTGGTCAACACCCTCATCCAAACCGAAAAGTATGGCACGCCGCTTGCCCAATCCTTGCGTGTCCTTTCGGGAGAAATGCGCGACGAACGCATGATGAAGGCTGAAGAAAAAGCGGCTGCCCTGCCCGCCATTCTGACCGTCCCAATGATCTTGTTTATTCTGCCCCCCCTGTTTGTGGTCCTCATCGGCCCCGCAGCCTTGAAAGTCAGCGCCGCCTTCACGCACTAACGGTATGCCCACAAAAAAGCCGTCATCCCCCCGAATGACAGCCTGATTTCTTTGATTTCGTACACCCGGCAAAATCTGGGCGCACCACCCCGTAGGAGTGTCAATACCATAACCCGTTGATCTTTGTCAACAGAAAAATCACTCTAAACAAAAGATTTTTCATTAACCAAGGCTAAGCCTTATACCAACGAGCCTATGAACGGACTCATACCAGCGGGTCTATGAGCGGACTCACTGGTGGCGTTGTTTTTACTCATTCGCTCTGCGCCTCGCACTCCTCTTGCCGGACGGCACCCCTTGCTTTTTAAGGAGAGGACTGTCCGGCGAGAGGCTATCTCCTCGCAACCGCTCATGACCCAGCGCGTCGGTTCATCGGGCGGTTGGTATAACTCTGCGCCTCGCAACCGCTCGTGACCCGAACAGGTTGGTTCATCGGGCGGTTGATGTTACACGGCCATACCAATGGCTTTCAACTGCAACAGCATTTCGAACTCAGAAACATTGGGACGACACCGCACGAGCATTCCGATACGGGTTTCCAGCGTTGTAAGGCATTTACGAAGTTTCCACTCGCGTACGTCAGCCCGATCCGAACCAAGGGGATCATCGACATTCCAATGCACGCGCACGGGTGACCCGGGCCAGTCCAGAGGACAAAGCTCTCGAGCCTCTTCTGACAACGTCACAATAATATCAACTTTGACAAGATCGGCATGCGCATAAAAATCTTCCCATTTTTTGGGATAAAGTTTTTGCGTGTCATAGCATGCCGACTCTAACAAAAACCTCGTTTCGGGATCGATGGCCTCTGCGGGGGCAATCCCGGCACTGCGTGCGCGATAGGCATGGCTCCCCTTCGCGTTCAACAAAGCCTCGGCCACAATGCTGCGCGCAGCATTGCCCGTGGACAGGAAGAGAACAAGAAGAGGTTTAGGGCTCATGAACTGGCGCACCCCGAGAAATAAAACGAATCACGGGATCAAAGGTAAGGGGGTGCGATTCCGTGAGCAACGGTTACATTAACCGTTTGATAACCATTTTGCTGAGTGTTGCAGATACGACTCGCTTTGCGTGCTGCTCTCTTCAGGACGGTATCGCAACAATCAAGGCGTACGCTTAAAAAACAATCAACATCGAATAAACCGTAACAATTACGAAGAAGGTCTTATAACTTCCTTTTCCGTGACAATAGCCCCCAAAAGCACATCATGTTCACCTGTGGGAATCTGAGGGACCTCTTGCGCGGCATAAGCAAGGCCGACAGCAAGGATCTTTTTCTGGGCGCGAAGAAGAGCAAGCGTACGATCATAAAAGCCGCCACCCTGCCCCAACCGACGCCCCCCGCGATCAAAGCCAACCAACGGGACAAGTAAAACATCGGGAACGACAAGAGGGGCCAGCGATAACGGCTCAGGAATCTGCATCGCGCCCAAACAAAAAAAGTCGCCCAATTGGTACGACCGAAAAGACAGAGGGTGCTCGGCTTCATCAACAACGGGCAGACAAAGGCTGTGCCCACGTTCAACCAAAACTTCCGTCAAAGGCAAGGGATCAAGCTCATCACCTTGAGCGAGATAACAAGCAATCTGCGCTTTTTCGGGCAAAGAAAAACTCTCAAGAAATAAGTCTCGCACAGCTAAGGCAGCGTGCGGCGTGTCAGTGAAAGCCTTTGTCCTGCATAGGCGCAACTGTTGTCTCAATTCTTTTTTCTGCACATAAAGACTTTCAGCCATCTGCTCTCCTAATCCACGACGCGCCAAGCCCCGTCAGGTTGCAAGCAGGCGGTGCCATAAATCTGGCTTTGCTGCCCGTTGACAAGCGCCATTGATTGATATTCACGACAGAGTTGTCCGGTTTCGTTGACATAAGAAGCCGAAGCCGGATCTGCGACAAGGGCTGATTCCGTCACATACTGCGGGGGGACCTGTATCACAGGCGTTTCATAAATGACTGTTGGCGATGGTTGAACATAAATAAGAGAAGAATGGGGTCTATAATAATGGGGACGATAAGACTGCCGATGATGACGCGGCCCGTAAAAAGGCTCTCGACTATAGTGATGCGGATAATCGCCATCGGACATCGAAAACGAAAAACTCGTTTCAGCATGAGCCGCATTGGGAAAAAAGACGCCGCCCAACGTAAATGATAAAACCAAAAGGCCAAGCACATTTTTCATAAGATCAGCTCCCTCCCTTCGGGGGACAAAGAACATAAGAACGTTTATCAGCGATACGAAAAAACATCACGTCCATAAACAGAATCGCGTGCCGTGATAATCGGTGAAGGCGAATAAACCACCTGCGTGCGATAAGTCGGCATGATCGGTTGATAGACATACTGCACAGGCGGCGGCGCATAGCGGCGATGATGATGATCCCGCACGCGCACATAACCATGGCGACGAGTCCGATGATCAAAGCGATCTTCATGATAACGAGAACGTCCATCATTTGAAACAAAACTGATAAAAGTATCGGCCTTGGCAAAAGATGGGGCAGCGATCAAACCGACAAAGACCGCAGCAGAAAGAGCAGAAGCAAACGTACGCATAGGGAGACTCCTTTACGAAAGAGAGAGAAGCGGGCTTGGCAATCCCTGTGGCCGCCAAGCCCACCCTCTTGACGTTACTTTGTCGTCGCGCTCTTGGCGTTCGCGGACGCGTCATCATCCATCATCATCGAACGATCAGGATTCATTCCAAGCCCCCGACCAGCGCCCCTTTTGCCGCCGTGAGGCCCTTTGCCATCGCGGCGCATAGCCATCATTCCACGGTCAGCAAAACGGGCTCGCTCCTCAGGTGTCATCTTTTCTGCGACAGAAGCAAAAGCCTCGGCGCGATCAGACGACAGCTTGGCCATCAAGGATTGGATCTCTTCATGCTTGGCAAGATAGGCACTCTTATCAAACGTTGGGGCCTTCATAATCTCTTGCATTTCTTTGTGCTTGGTCTGCACAGCCTCAAAGGTGGCCTTGCTGTCCTCATGAAGTTTGTCCATGGTTTCTTGCATCAACTTTTGTGAAGCCTCGGACAGCTTTGGCATGCCGGGGTGATTTTTCCTCATCATTGAAGCTTGATCTGTGACGGCCTCTGTCGTGGACGTTGTCTCTGCTGGTGTTGTTTTTGCCGTTGCTTTGGCTTCAGCAAAACTGCCGACAAGCAAAACAGAAAGCAGAGCGGTGGCGGCGAAGAGATGTGTCTTTTTCATAATCAATCCTTTTCGTTCGAGTTGTTGTCACCTTAAGTCACAGTAAGAACGAAGCACATGGCAAAATTATGCCCAAAACCCTTTTTTCTTGCCATAGATTCGGCACAACTAGCAGATCGTGATAAGATCGGAGGTTTCAACCGCCAATCGTTTGCGTGAATTGGCGCTAAGTTCTTTAAAGATTGAGCCACAGAATACAGTTGTGCAACCAACCGAAGGCACATGGGAAAAAGCCGTTAAAGCGATGATCGACAGCAACGCGTAAACACGCTATGCTCATGCCCAATTCATCATCAAAGGAGCTCCCCATGAGTAAATCAAACACACTTCGCAACACGCTTATTCTTGTTATTATTATTCTTGCTGGCCTTGCCATCTATAAAGCCACGATGACGCCAACGGATGAAATGCCCACCGTTGTAGAAGGTTCAAGCGACGTGCAAGGCGATGCAAATTCTATCGCTGTACCAGAACCAGAAACAATGATTGAAAAAGCAGAAGATGCGGCAGAGGCCGTTAAAAAAGGCGCTGAAGATGCAGCCGAAGATGTCAAGGAAGGCGCTGAAGACGCCGTTGATCAAATGCAGCAAACAGCCCCAACCATCGAACCAGAATCACCAGAAGGAAAAACAGAATAATTTCATTTTTCTTTTCCTTAGACCTCTTGCTAAACCAACAAAAAATCACGTCATGTCGGCTAAGCCGGGGGTGACGCTTTGAAGTTAATCAAGAAGTCTAGAGCAGATCGCGATAAGGTTGGGGCCTTTGTTATGCGCCAACCTACTCCAAAACCGCTCTATTGTGTAAAAACTAAGCCTTTCTCCCTCTTGCGTTTTATCGTTAGAGGGAGAAAGTTTTTAAATTGTTTCCTCCCTCCGTGCCAGATGCCGTTGTCCCATGTCCAAAGTCGCCCTCGTCAGTCCTCCCTACCTTGATGCCTATACACGCAATTCACGCTGTGACCTTATGTCGCCAGCGTCATCGTCGTGGTATCCTCTATGGCTTGGCCAAGCTGGGTGCTGGCTTGAAGGCAAAGGTCACCAAACGATCCTTATTGATGCGCAAGCTTGTGGTATGAAGCGCCAACAAGCCTTAGATGCAATCACGAGCTTCAACGCCGATATTGTGGCCATCTATACGGGCCGTTTGAGCGAAGACAGCGATATAGCCTTTGGAGATGAAATAGCGGCCACAGGACGCACCGTTGTCTTTGTCGGGCCTTACGCCTCGGCGAACTGCAGCGGACTTCTGGCCAAAGCTAAAACGGCCACGCTGGCCATCCAAAGAGAATTCGACCTCCCTCTTGAAGAATTAGCATCGGGAGCGACGCCACTTTGCGTCCGCAACGTATGGGTCAAAGATCATACAACGGGGGCGATCACCTTTACGCCTCCACGCCCCTTGCTTAAAACAGAAACGCTCGACCAATTTCCGCTCCTTACCCAATATTTTAACGAGCATTTAAATATTCGGAACTATCGCATCCCCTCCGAACCTTATCCCTTCATTGACGTGCAGTCGGGACGCGGCTGCGCTTGGGGCCGTTGTGACTTTTGCCTGTGGACGCATACCTTTATCACGGGAAGCGCCTACAATCTGAGATCTATCGAGCCTTTTATGCAGGAATTCGACTATATCCGTACGCACATGCCATCCATCAAAGGCGTGATGGTTCAAGACGACATGCTGACCAACCGTCGCGCCCTTGAAATTGCAGAAGCCCTGATCGCCCGCAAAAATAAACTTCGTTGGTCGTGCTATGCGAAACCGAATTCCAAGCTTACGCCCGAAACGCTATCCTTGATGAAAAAATCAGGATGCCTCAATCTTCACGTTGGCTTTGAATCCGGCAATAATGCCATCTTGAAGGAGATCGACAAAGGAACAACCGTTGAACAAGCGTTGGAGTTTGGCGCGATGGTTCGCGAATCCGGCCTTCGCTTATGTGGCGAGTTCACCTTTGGCCATGTCGGCGAAACCGAAGAAACTATGGCCGACACACTGCGCCTCGCGCAAGCCATCAATCCCCACATGGCTCACTTTCTTGTTATGATCCCACTTCATGGCACCCCGTATTGGGACAAACTGAAACAAACAGGAACCCTGAACGCCGAAGGACAACCCTCTTTTGAATCCGTGGGAGGCCCAAGCGCCAAAGAAATCAACCAAACGACCAAAGAGGCCTATCGACAATTCTACGTCTCAGGGCGTTATCTGAAAAAAGTAATTCAAAACCCAGGTGATCTTTTCTTCAAACGACTGGGCCTTTACGCACGTGTGCTCGTTCCCGTTCTGGGGCGCAAAAACATCTATACGGCTCGCAATTGAAGAGTTGGGTTTTATCGTCCCGTTATGCCAAGAGAACCTCGACAGATTTTTCACCAGCAGGCCTCTCCTTTTGCGTCAATCCAGGCCCGCGAGCCGGGATCCAGCCTGCCTTGCTGAAGGCTCTTGCGTCCGCAGGCTATATGAGTCTTATACCAACCCTCGAATGAAAGCATCCAATCAGATCACGAGCGGTTGCGAGGAAGGATCCTCTCGCCGGACAGTCCTTTCCTTTAGGCGCAAGGCGTTCCGTCCGGCAAGAGGATCGTGAGGCGCAGAGCGAGTGATTGCATGCAGCGCTCTCAATACGTCAGTTCATAGGCTCGCTGGTATTATGCCGCGTGGACACGCGGCTCTGGATCCCAGATGGGTTCAAGCACGGGATGACGCTAACGGTGAGCATGGGCTCAAAATGACCAACTCTTGATGTGCGAGGGGGTATATCAAACGGCTAACTTGCGCGCACCGTTTTCAAGAACGTGCCGATTTCACGCCGCAAGGACTCGGCCTGTCGCGAAAGCTGATCGGACGACGACAAAACATCACCAGACAATCTTCCCGTTTCATCGGCGGCTTGCTTGACCATCGTGGTGTTATCCGTGACCTCTTGCGTCCCAAGGCTTGCTTGCCCTGCATTACGTGCAATCCCAACAGTCTCCCCGCTTTGCCGTTCAACATCGTTGGCGATCTGCGAGGCAACCTGATTGATGCTAGTGATTGTACCCGTAATCTTCGCAATAGCATCCACCGCGCCTTGCGTGTTGCTTTGCACACGGCTTATTTGCGCCGAGATTTCTTCGGTCGCTTTGCTTGTTTGGTTTGCCAAATTCTTAACCTCACTGGCAACAACGGCAAACCCTTTCCCCGCTTCTCCAGCCCGGGCGGCTTCAATTGTGGCGTTCAACGCCAACAGATTTGTTTGATTGGCAATTTCCGAAATAAAGTGCACCACCTCGCCAATCTTATTAACAGACTCGGCAAGCTCACGCACTTTTGCATTCGTTTGATCAGCCTCACTCACAGCTGACTGTGAAATGCCTGCGGCCTCTTCAAGACGTTTACTGATCGTGTGAATAGAGGAAGAAAGCTCGTCTGCCGCCACTGAAACAGCCTGAACATTCGACGCAGCTTGACTCGATGCCGCCGCAGCCGATGCAGATTGGTTTGTGGTTGCCGCTGCTGTCGTCGAAAGACTTTCGGCCAAGCCCCGCAAAGATGTAGATGCCGTCGTAACATTTTCAACAATGCTGCCAACCTTGGATTCGAAAGAATCCGCGAGCATGTTGCGCATCTGGAGTTCTTCTTCTTGTTTGCGTTTTTCAGAAGCAATTTGGTCCTTCTCCAAACGTTCTTTCTCAATCCCATTCTTCTTGAACACATCGACCTTGCGGGCCATGCTCCCAATCTCTGAGTGCGACGACGTATAGGGAACATCAACATCAAAATGATTTTTGGTGAGCTTGCGCATAACATCCGTCAATCCGCGCACAGGTTTCGTAACAATCCGGAAAACGATGCGCGACACCACGACGTTCACAATAACGGCAATAACAAGCTGCCACATCAGATCAGAGAAAAATGCAGCCCCCGCCTCTTCTCCAAACTTATTGAGGATATGAAGATAGCTCTTAATGCCAAACAAAACACCGACAACGGACAGAAACAGCATCACCGACTGAAGCTGAAAAGATAAGCTTCTAAACAAGCGACTTAATTGCACAACACAACCTCACAACAGAAAATGGGAACCGCCCCTTGATCTTGGCACATAAAAAAGGCCGGCCCAAAGAACGGGCGTTCACTGAACACATGGATATGGTTAATACCCCTAATTTAAAAAAAGGTAAATGCCGCGCGCCCTTACCTGCAATATTAGACCTCCCTTTGATCAGCTTAACGAAGGCTTTCCAAGGTTCGTTTAAAAGCAGGCACCAAGGCGAGTGTCGATAACGGTTATCAAGGGCTCCAACACGAGCATCCGAACACAGCCAAGCCGGTCAAAAAAACAAAGCGCAATCCTTTGACAAAAGAGCAAAAACGAGCCAACAAAGAACAAGCAAGAAGACGGGGGAGACATCGACAGAGACGAGGTTTTATCTCTCCTCGCTTCCCTGCGCCCCAGAACTTATCCTTCGCGCCACAAGATCCCACTGGAGCATAGAGAACAAACTGCACTGGGTATTGGACGTGACGTTCCGTGAGGACGTATGCCGAACAAGGAAAGATTATGCCGCCGCAAACTTATCCTTGGTGCGCAAAATCGTCCTTAACCTTCTCCGGCAGGACGATTCCTTCAAAAAGTCTTTGCGGCTTAAGGCTTCTCTCAATCTCGATTATACAGGATGGATTCACGATTGAAGTGCAACGATTGAAAAGAAGCTTAATACCAACCGCCCGATGAACCAACCTGTTCGGGTCACGAGCGGTTGCGAGGGGATATTCTCTCGCCGGACAGGCCTCTCCTTTAGGCGCAAGGCGTTCCGTCCGGCAAGAGGATCGCGAGGCGCAGAGCGAGTGATTGAGAGCGGCCCTTTCAGTGAGTCCGTTCATAGATCCGCTGGTATAAGAATACCTCGGCGGGTGTTTTAAAGCCAAGGCATTTTCTGGGCGTGTTGTTGTGGAGGTCGGCGATGAATTGCAAGTCCTTGGCAGACAAGGTGGAAAAGTCAGTTGCGCGAGGAAGGGAACGGCGGAGGCGTCCGATCATGTTCTCGATCCCTCCCTTTTGCCAAGGAGAAGAAGGATCACAAAAGAAGGTTTCAAGGCCATGCCTTCTGGCAACAATCTAAATCGATACTAACTATTTGAAATACAAATGCCCCTTGCCACCATCTTTGGCGTAGAGCCATAAATTGGCGTCTCCTACGGGGTTCGAACCCGTGTTACCGCCGTGAAAGGGCGGTGTCCTAGGCCTCTAGACGAAGGAGACACACGTTGTCTGCCACTTCAACAATGGCAAGAAGGCACAGTTAGACGACCAGCAGGAAGAAATCAATCAAAAACTGCAAGGCAGCTGCATAAATATATGTTTGAGCAAAAGAATCCTGTCAAAAAAACCGGATTAACCATGGCGCTCACACTTTCGCGACCATCCCCCCCCCTGAGGCGGCGTCCTTCATGAAAACGCGTTATTTCGTATCCTGCTTACGCAGGCGATAAACAAAGTCCATGGTGTTTTCTTCACCGCCGGGGGCCTTCCTACACTCGGTCGTTGCCACATCAGGAGAGACGGGCAAGATCGTATGAGCCGCACTTGCGTTAATCGTGACACTGACTAAACCCAAGGGCATATCGGCCCCAGAAAGTTTATCCGCCAGCGAAATACAGCTTGAATATTTGATCCCACGCAGGCGGATACGGAAAAACTGTGATGAATCTGTTGATCCATCAACACCAATCCCCCCATTCGACAAAACAGAGTTATCTGGCGCCGAGGACCCCCAAGGATGGTCGGCAAGCAAAATGGCCGCCGAACGGTTTCTGATTTGCTCCGGCAGCAATACACTTTGCTGAAGAAGATAACTTGTTATCGCGGCAAACCCCGTTCCTCCACCAGCGTCTGTGACCCGAATGCGATTGGAATAAAAATCACGGATATTATTGACCATCACAACCATTTGCTCGACCATTTCTTGTCGTCTGACATTTTCACGAACCATGGAAACAACGCCCCACAACGAACCTAGGACAAGCCCCATAATGGCAAGAACAATGGCTAACTCAGGCAACGAGAAGCCCACACACACCGTTTTTAAGAATCTAGTTTCTGATCTTAAAGTCAATATCCACCTCATTCCCTGTCAGACTTGTTACGCCACACCACGCCACAGCGGTGGACGCAGACATGGGCAAAGGAACGCCCCCACCTGGATTCGAAATGTTTGTAATGTCGATGTCTGCGCTGTTTGAACTTCCGGCAATACGAACAACCCCCATTTCGGGCATAAGAAACGGGAACTCCATAAGCAATTTTACACAATTGGTCTGGCTCAAACGAAGAAGCCGAATACGCATAACGCGCCCTGCCCTTTGACTTTCAACGCGAAACGATCCGCCCGCGACGACACCCAAGGGATGGTTGATGTCAGACATCTCATTCGATTGATTCAAGCGCATATCCATCGGGATCAGGCGCCGATCATCATCATTGAGAAGTTGTGTAATATCTGTGCCGTCGGCCTGCGCCGTTTTGGTAACAGAATTGGTGTAGATCCCGCCCATAGGGCCATAATAATCGCGGACATTATTAACAATCGTAACTAACTGCTCTTTTGCCTTGTAATAACGATAATTGTCCCAAACAACACCCACAATTGCCCAGACACCGCCCATGACCAAAGACATGGCCCCCAAAACGATGGCAAGCTCAGTCAAAGTCAAGCCTCGCCGTTTTTTGTTGGCTGCTCTAAAAAAAATGGTCACAGTTTTCCTCTTCTTACATGCCGCCCATAGTGCTTGCTTTTGACACTTCAGTAACAACAGCAAACACAGATTGCATCGCCCAAGCAATCGTACCACCAACGACAACCAAGCCGATGTTTCGCGTTACGCCCGCTTGCGCCTTCAAGGAATCAATTTGTTCCCGAATCCACTCATTCGTGACTTGTTCGATGACGCTACCAACATCGGCACGTTCGGACAAAATCTCAAGATCAATGGCAACGGCAGGATCAGGAAAATTAAATCGCCCCACGCGGAGCGCTTCCCCCAAATTACGGCCCCTTAAAACTTCTTGACGTGCCGAACTGACGCGCTCCCGCAACCAAGGTTTGGCCTGATCTTCCAAAATTTCCAAGGCACGTTTTAAGGGAACTTGCGATCCCAATAAGGCGGATAGCCCCAACAAAAAGCCGCTTCCTTGAACAACACGAAACCAAGACCAAGGCGGAAACATATCTAATTTCGCACGCAAAGGGCCACGCCAAACAGGAAGCGAAATTGAAATGGCAACGCAAACCACAACAATACCCAAAAGAACCCAAAGCCCCCAATTGGCGATAAAATCTGAAACGTCGGCAACCCCCCCCATAGCGGCAACAACACTTGGCGGGGCCGTCTTGCGCATATTCTGGATAAGATTGACTCCAAACATCCACAAAACAAATGAAACAAGGATAATCATAAATCCAGGATAGGCGACAGCATAGGTTACAGCTCCACGCATTTCGCGCGCGCGTTCGCCAACAGTTTGAATCGAAGAAAAGGCTTTCGCAACAGTTCCCGATTCTTCACCCGCCCTGATCATATAAAGCTCTGAATCAGGAATCCAACCTTCCATGGCCTCAGATAAACCAAGGCCTGCGCGATCTTTTAAAAACCACTCACGCAAAGCAAGGGCGGCAGGTCTGTTGGGATATTTTCCCATTTCAGACGCATTTTGATACAAACGATCTAATGAACGAGACAAAGCCTCGTTCATGCGCAACATACCTTCCAACTTACGATAAATGCGAAACCGCTGTTTGCGACTCGACCGAAGTTGAAACTGCGCCCAGCGACGCGTAAAAGCCTCACCGTCAAATGTGATGTCGTTCAAACTCATGAAATCACTCCCAGCCGCTGCTCAACTTCATAAACTTCTTTTTCACGCGCAAAGACGCCCACCTCAAACTCGGCATCGTCAGGCGAGACCTCGCCTCGACGCGTTTTCTCAAGCGCATGCCAAAGCATCGTAACGCCGTTCATGCCGGTTGGAGAAAGCCAATAGTTGCTGGCTTCCTCCATCTTATTCTCTTGTAAAAGCTCCATAATTTTTTGATCCGTTTCAATAACCTCGGCACAAATTGTGCGTCCAATCCGTCCCTTAAAACAATCGGGACATCCTTCAGGATTGGCAACAAAAACGTTGCGCATATCAGGTTCCGACAAACGATCATAAACGCCTTCAAAACCTCCCGAACGCGTCGAATCCATAATGGCAAGACCAGCCCGCACACGTCGAATAATATCCTTGTAAGCCGGGCCCAATTCAGCAGGAGCATCCGCCAAAGGAATACGGCACTTCGGACACATCCCACGTAAAAGGCGCTGACAGAACATCCCACGCAACAAGTGGTGATCATAAACCAGATACGGCTCCATCCCAATATCACGCAACCGCTGTGGGACAGCCAAAGCCGCATAAACGTGCGTTGTTGTGTAAACTTGCCGTCCAGTTAATGAAAGGCGAAAGGCAAATTTTGCCGTTTGAATATCACGAATTTCACCCAACATAACAATATCAGGATCAAGGCGCAGAGCACAGCGCATGATTTCAACAAAAGACTTTTCACGCTGTTCGTCTTTAACAGAAGCAGACACACCGACCTGACGCGCGCCAACAATGCCGCCTTCGGGAGGATCTTCAACAAGCAGACAATTTAATTGCATGTTCGTTTCAGCCATTCGCCGATTGAGTGTAACACGCAAGGTCGTCGTTTTACCTTGGTTCACAGGCCCCGCAAAGACGCGCATACCACCTGGGGCCTGACGCAAACTTTGAACGACCTTAAGCTGCTCTTGAGAAAAGCCGAGCGAATCCACATCGGCCATAATAAAGTTTTCACCGAACAAATGCGCCGAATCATATTGCAAGCGCATATCCAGATAACGCCCGCCATCGGATAAAGGCACCCACTGGCAGCGGACAGAAATGACACCCTTTGGAAGTATAAGAGCATCGGGTCCCGTTGCCTTCGCCGCCAACATCGCCGCCTGAGGTTCTTGCCAGTTGGCCGTTGCACCAGATTGTCCCACAGAATGGGAATAGACGGAGGAGAGCATCAACTCGCCCTCTTTTTGAGTCCACGTTTCCCAAAGACGCAAAGCACCATCGATGCGGAACTCTATGCGGGTACGCCCCTCACTCGCTTCGACGTGCACGTCGTTGGCGCCAGCATCAACGGCCTTTTGAAGCGTATCGACAATGCGCCGCCTGACGGCATTATCGTCTAATCGCAAACTGGATGAAGCGCGGTCTGCATAGATATAAGCCGACCGGATAATATTAGGGGTCACATAACGCGGTTCGTTAATTTTATACCCATGACGGCGCGCCATCTGCGCCACAGAGGTAACCAACGGGGAAAGTCGATGAGAAGCACTAACAAGCCACATGCCATCTTCAAAGAGCGCACATAAATTTCGTGATTCATCAGGGATTTTGAGTTTACCACCTTCTATGGTCAAAACCTCACCTGAAAAATGAAGTCCGCCAGCAACCGCTAAACTACGCTCATCTTCGACTGTTACCCCTTCACTCCGTTCGATGTATTGCGTGGTATCAACGATGTCGGACGTTTCAATTTCATCCTGCTCACCATCACAAGTCTGCATATCATCCGATGGCGCCTCTTGTGTTCCGTCGCTAACCTCTGTTTCTCTTATCCGTGAAGGATGGCCGCCAGTGGATTGGGATTCTTTGTTTTTTTGCGACTGAGGACTCGACCCGCCCGATGATCGCGTCATATTTGTGGCTTGCTTATTTTTCGCCCGAAGCTTAGGCGGTGGGGTGTTTCTTAGTGCTGATGGCGGCAATTCAGCATCACGAGGATCCACCGTCTTGCCTTGAAAAACGGAGCTCACTATCTCTTTGATGTCATTTAAAAAACCAGACACGCGAAGGAACCTGCCACAAAGTTAAACAAACAGACAAAATGAAGTCTGTCTCCTGCAGGTTAAGATTACGCTAGTAATCTTACCAAGAGATAACCAAAAGGCAAAATTAACAAACGATACAATGTTTATTACGCACCGACAAAGCCTCATCATTCCGGTATCGATACATGATTCTTCGCCGCTGAAGTGAATATCAGGTTATTGAGAAACAAAAAGCGCTGGGGCATCTTTTACGGCAAACGTCTCACGCGATTTGTCCGAACGGATAACAGAAACGCCATAGGCGGAAATCGCCGTGATCTTGCTTCCATCAGATAATTTATCCCCTACATGAACAAGCTTGTCCGAACCACTCGCATCTTTAATTTGCGCAGCAAACCTGCTGGCAGCCCCAGTGATGCGAAGAACCTCCACGTCAGCCGATGAGGCACCGGAAAAGGAATGCGCAGAGCCTGTCCCCGACGCTCCATAAGAAGACAAGGGAGGAATTTGCGAATCTGTTGGCGAAGGCGCCAAAGCGGACCGAGGCAAACTTGATTCGATCAACATGGAATCTTCCTCACGCGCTTTACGCAGTTTGGCAAGATCATTCAATCTCTTTTCAATATCAATAAGAACATCAAGTTTAATGACAGCCTCACGCGCTGCGTTCAAATTTTCCAGAGTTACCTGCTCCGTCGTTTCGCTGAGATTTTTCACCACAGACGTAACCGACTTTGGCACATTGCCAGAGGATAACGAATAGGCCGTCTCTTCGCCGTCATCCTCAGTTTTGAACTTAGAGCTTTGCTTCGATTTTTCCTTCTGCACAGACAAAGAAGAACCGGGAACAGAAATAGAATCCAGAGCCTCTTTAACGGACGAAGAAACCTGTGACGACGAAGGACCTGGAGCGACTGCGGACGTATCCTGAGCCCACACACCACTTCCACTCACCAAAATAAGAGAAAAAAGGGTCGTTAGGGCTGTCATCGAAATCTTAGCGGCGATTTTCATAAATCACTCCCTCAACCTTCCAACTATTTCTCGTCTCAAGCCCGTCACCAGAGAGAACAGCAGACCAAATGATCACGCCGGGCAAATCCCCAATGAATGATTCAAGCGTCCAAGGCAATACTGGAACAGTAAAAGTAAAAGAACGCTTAATCCATGGCGCAGGAGGGGGATTCCATTCACCACTATAGCTCGGTGGTGGCGGCGGCGGGGGATCGTCAGGTTCACGCCCTATCGTGGCGGACCAATTCTGATTTAAATAGCGCCGCGTGATAACGTCTGGATCAACAAGTTGCTCCACAGGCCGTGGGGCCAACACTTCTAATGGTACGGACAATTCAGCATACTCGCCCGTATCCGTCACAACGGCACCCTTGGGGTAATTTGAATGCCCCCCTCTGCGCGAATACCGGACAAGAAGTGTGTTTCTCTTACAAGAAATAGACGTCACATCCCAACCAGCAACCCGCATAGAGACCTTTTGAAGTGCGTTTTGGCAGGCCCTTATAAACACCATAGGTTTGGGCTGAAGTTCCCATGTGCGCTCTGGTTTCGGATAGTCAGGATGTGTTCCAACCCCGGGCATGAGACGAGCAGCCTCTTGACGCATACGCTCTAAAGCTGCCATCTGCTCCATACGAAGAGATTCTTCCTTTTCCCGCGTATCTTGAATGTAAAGCCCAACACCAATAAACCCGGCCAGCAAAAGACTTCCGCCAATCAAAGCTATCTTTGATTGCTTGGAAACAACAACACTTCGAAGCTTGACATCAACGCGATCATTCAAAAGGAGCGTGAGCGGCATTGTATCCGCATCAGGAACGCCCCAAGCTTCAGGTGCATAAATGCGCTGGAACCCACCAATCGCGAGTTCTTGATAAAGACGATCTCTCGCCTCGACTTCATCAGCGAAAAAAAGGTCACCATCGGGAACAAGCAAATCATCACGAACAATGACAAGCGCCGAACCTTCTCTTAAACGAAACGCGCCAATCCAAGACCCCGGCTGTTGGTTGGCCAAACACCCGCCCAACGAAGGTAAGCCGGAATGAAGCCCCGGCCCAGCCGAAGCAAGGCCAAACTGAGGCACACGGCCTTGTTTGTTCCCAGAGCGAGTCGTGTAGAAGTCATAGTTGGAGCCGGGTTGGTGCGCCGCCTCTTTCGCAGCCTGTGAGATACGTCCGCTCGGGCTATTTTCCCAATATAATCCGCTGACATACTGTTTTCGTCCAACGCTGACGACAGCCGTTGTCATCACTCACGCTCCGTTTTGGGCACGTCAAGAACTTGTGGCGTAATCACGATGAACATCATCGCCCGCGCCTTACTGTTCACCGAGCCGCCTCCCATAAAATAGTTATAGGCATTACCGACGCCATTTGATGACTGTTCCGTCTTTTCGTCATCATATCCGCCAATAACGAGCGTTGAGCCACTCTTCAACATGGCTTGTTGAACAAAGACACGGCTAGATGTTTCTGGCAACTCAACAATACCGGCCCCTGTATCAAGCTGACGCGTTTTCACAATGTCAACCAAGCTTAAGGAATACTGCAACATAATGCGACCGTCGGTCAAAAGACGCGGCGTCAACTGAAGAGAAAAACCCTCACGGATTGTACCAGGCGTGACCGTACTGCTTGAATACCCAGTCGTACTCGTCGACTCTGTATTCGACAATGAAGCAACATAGGTGACGTCACGTCCGACACGGCGTGAAACCGTTCGGTTGTTTAATGTTGTCAAAGGAAATTGCGAAACACGTGTCGTATCGCCAATCGTTGACAGAGCAGAAAATACTGTTGTGACCTGCCCCACTGTTTTAGGATTGAGAATAGCAACAGAAAGGCTTCCCAGCCCCGTCGTGCTAGCCGCCGGGCCAACACCAGTTGAGATATTAGCATCAAAGTTGCTCAACTTCTTGAAAGCTGTATCAAAGCTGAGATTGAAGTCCGTATCTTCTGCCAAAGCAACGGCATAGATCTCAACATTGATTGCAATCTGCTGGGTTAAACGTTTATTCTCTTCCTCAATAAACCTCGCAACCGTCTGCATAATGTCAGGTGTTGTGGTTACAGCTGCCGTTCCCGAAGAGGGGGACAAAACGACTGAACCGACACCGCCAAGAATCGAGCTTATGGTCTGGTTCAACTCTTCCCATACCTTAAGCTCAACGTTCATTTCAGATGATTGCTGCAAAGCATTTCCCGAGCTCATACTAAAGCTGCCGCCAGCCGAAGCCGTCGATGATGAATTGCCCCCAGAATTCGTTTCCTCTTTAATTCCATCCTTAATAGATTGCGTGCCGGGCAAAGCATCAACCACAAAGACTCGCGTTTCAAAGCGCGACAACTTGATAGCAGAACCATCATAATGCCAATTAATGCTGAAGTTGCTGCAAATAAGGTCCAAAAGGCCAGAGAAGGATCCCTCGTACGCGATGGGCATTTTACCTTCCATGGCGACCGTTCCGGTGTCTCCAGCTGAAAGCCCCCCCGACATCCCATCGGCCAAACGTATTGGCACGCCCGTCTGCGTGCTGATAGCCGTCGCAATCTCGCTTAACGAAACAGGTTCATTGGAAATGAGCGTAATGCCGTGTTCACTTTCAAATTTACTCGGTAACGGCAAGCCACGACGCATGCGCATTGACGAGTTTCCCGACCAAATTTTGTCAGAGACGGTCAACGGGTCATAGCTTTTCTTGGGCGCAGGCTTCTGAGCGTCTTGGCCAATACGAATCACCTGATCCGCACGACGATCAATCAAATTTCTATTCTTCTCGTTATTACAAGCAACAAGCGCGACGACCACAAAAAGCAGCACGAAATGGCGGAAGAACATGTTTCCCTCGTCACTCATTATAACTGTTCCCACGCACCTGAACGACAAGAACAGTCTGCCCAGCAGCTTGGTTATTGTAAAGATAGCCCACAGGTTGTGGATTGGCTTCTTGGAATCCAGCTAAAAGACTGCGCACAGCGCCTTCAAACGAGCCAGAAAGTGACACAGAGGCCTGAAGAGGATAATCATATTCAGCCTGCCAACTCAGCTCAACATTCGCACGCTTACACCACTCAGAAAGAACGGATTGCAAAGTCCCGCCCTTCACAGCATCCCACGAATTAACAGCCCGATCCAACACGTACGGACTCGACTCCGTTACAGCAGGCGCAGCCGCCAAAGGTAAGGGGTGCGCCAACAAGGACATTGGCTGTAAAGGGGCAAGCGGGTGGACTGGCGCAGGACTCGTCGGGGTCGGAACAGGCGGCAAGACTGCTACAGGAGCCGCCTTATTAAGAAGGCCGCCCATTCCGTTCGGCATATTCCGATCTGGAATCGCCCGAACGGGAAGATCTGTCTCTGAGGGAAGAAGGGTCGCTGGTGCGCCAAGGTCAATCGTTGGCCTCTTTGCTGGCATGGGAGGCGCAACGGGGGTCAACATAACGGTAGGAAATGGCGAATCAGATGGGGGCAAAACCCGCGCCCCGTCCGCATGAATAATATGGACCAGTCCGCCCTGCTCTTTAAAGATTAGGTTCGACGGGGCCAACATATCGCTCATAACTTGTTGCCAAGGAGCACCCCCCTTCCAAGAAACGAGTGAACTTAAGCTGACATCTTGCGCAACAGAATACCCCATGCCTTCTGGGAGAATTTGATGCAAGGCGACAGAAAGAGGAATCTTGTCAGCAAACCCCTGCACAATCGCAGGAACGCCAGCGGCAGGCTGCGGCGCGGGAATCGGCAATGGTCTCACGGTAGAAGGAACCGTCGTTCCCTCAATGATCTGAGCCGGTGGAAAGGAATCAAAAGGGGATACTTGCCCTGAAGCAGAAGAAACAGACGGCAAGGGGGCAGGCATGACGGACGAATCCGACTCAGGCGCAGCAGGAGAAAGCCACTGAAACCCAGCGTGAGCCGGCCCAGAAACCAAAACAAAGCCTAACACGAGAAGCATTGAATGAAGAGAAACAGCGGAAAGTGAGAAGTTTTTTTTATGCATATCTATGCCCTTTACCGAGCCGAGGCGATTCGCGATGATAGTAAGTGAGTCCCTAAAGAAGGGCAACTGATGTCGAATCACCCCAGACAATCCAAATACAACTGTGTAATTTAGGCAACACAAAAATTCTCTAAAAATGAAGGACATATCTTCATCTTTTCGCAACAATGTCGATAAAGAAGCCTTTCTCAATTTACGTAATACCAGCGGACCTATGAACGGACTCATTGAAAGGGCCGCTCTCAATCACTCGCTCTGCGCCTCGCGATCCTCTTGCCGGATGGAACGCCTTGCGCCTAAAGGAGAGGACTGTCCGGCGAGAGGCTATCTCCTCGCAACCGCTCGTGACCTGAACAGGTTGGTTCATTGGGCCGTTGGTATAAGTGATTCGAAAATCAACAGCACCTCTTCCTCATCGGCAAGTCTGCTGCGGGCAAGCCTAACAGTTTGCTGAAGAGCTTTCATTTCAAATTGTTTCAAGGGGGCTTTTGTTGACCGCATAGCGCGGATGAGATCGTCTCAACGACAACCGTTGTCGGTATAACGCCGAATAGCACTGCGAGCATTGGCCGGGCGTCGCGCCCCCATAAACCAACACCGCATAGCGCGCAGAGCCGGACCAAAAGCCAGACCATGACGTTCAAAGGCCCAAAAAAAGAACATCGAAAAAATGCACAGAACGAGAACCCAAACACGGAAGTGCAACAAGAGAAAGAGAATTCCCAAGAAGGCGCGAGCATCGAGCATAAAAAAGCGGACAGGTTTTTGCGAATTGCGCCAGTGTATATCCATGCGTACGCCCTCGTCCTTTCCCTAAAGCTTCCACAGAAAGGAAAGCTTGATCAGATCATTGTTGTATCTTCATCCAAGAAATCGTCGGTTACGTCCAATCCCTTTACGTCCGCCGAAATATCCTTCGCAGATATCTGTTCTTGCTTGCTGTCCGTGTCGAACAAAAGGGAATCATCAAAATGTTCATCGCCGGACAATCCCTTAGTAAGGAACAAGTAGGTTCGGCGATCAATCAGGCCATTTTTAAAGGCGCTATTAGCCGCTTGCTCCATGGTCTGACCATAGCGAACCAAAAAGCGTTGGCTCTCTGTCGTCCACCGCTCAATCGGCATATCCAAAAGTTGTTCGCGAATATTGTCATCAAAAACAAGATATTCGCGCAAACCTATGCGCCCCCCCCCAACCTTGGGAACCAAAGCCTGTGTTACGATCATACGCAACGTTTCCATCAAGGCATAAGCGCGTTCACTGCGCTCACTGGGCTCAAACACACTGATAATACGACGCACAGTCGCCGCAACGCCAATAGTGTGAACCGTTGAATAAACCAAATGGCCTGTTTGACCCGCCTCAATTGCCGCCGACATGGTTGCGCGGTCACGAGCTTCCCCCACGAGAATGATATTGGGCTTACGACGCAAAGCATTACGAACACCCGCAGCAAAATTCGGTAAGTGACGCGGAATTTCAGACTGAGCGACAAGAGAACGAGGCCCCGTAATCGTGTCATAGACGTACTCAATCGGCGATTCATACGTTAAAAGCTTGCCACACCCCTGCTCGCGCTCGATGAGCATACGGCAACCAGAGGCTAATAAGGTCGTCTTACCACTCCCCGTTGGCCCCGTCACAAGAACAAGCCCCTGACGTGGGGACCAATTCCTAACAATCGCCTCTTCGATGCCCATTTCGGTCATCGTTGGGGGCAAGCTGGGAAGACTGCGCATTGTGATTTGAACAGAATCGCGGCCTTTACTCAAAATAGCTGTGATATTTGTTCTGAAACGATAGCGAACAAGTCGCTCAGGCCGAACTTCATAAGAAAGATCAAGATCCGTGCCAGAAGCCAGTTTAGCCAAGGCATCGGGGCCATAGATCTTCATTAAAACGTTGGTAATGTCCGCTGAATCCATCGCACGACGTGTGATGGGATACAAAGTGCCGTCAACCTCGATAATAATCGGGCGATCCGA